>NZ_CP150189.1:1388023-1713197 GCF_037965815.1 Aeribacillus sp. FSL K6-2833
TGATGAAATGTTTCCCTGCCTTAAATTCTAAAAGCGTTGTAGAATTAATTTTTTATCAGTTCCAACGGCTTGTCAAGTATACTTATGAATTATTCGAATAAAATGACAAATTGATTTATCATGTGTAAAATAAGTTATATTAAAAAATTAAAGGCGGTTTGCAAAAATGTTCAGCAAAGATGCAATTTATAAAATAACGATCCCTATACCTTATCCGATTAAAGATGTGAACGTGTATGTTGTAAAAGGGGACGCATTGACATTAGTGGATGCAGGGATGAAAACGGAGGAAGCGTGGAGAGTTTTTGAACATAAGCTGAAGGAAATAGGGCTTGTGCCTGAGGATATTGAGCAAGTCATTCTTACCCACCATCATCCTGACCATATCGGTTTGCTCGATTTTTTTGATGGCGATCTTCGTGTTTTGGGCCATCGTTTGCTTGCTCCTTGGCTTTCTCATGATGTGCGTTTTTTTGATCGGCAAAAGGAATTTTTTTTAGAATTATTGAAGCAGTTTGCCGTCCCGGAGTCGTTTGCGTCACACTTAGATCATCTTGATCTTTCCTTATATCCACGCAATCATCCGCTGACCTCCTCCATTCAAGAAGGAGATGAAATAGACGGGATGCCTGGGTTTACAGTCATTGAGACTCCTGGACATGCCCAAAGCCATATCGTTTTGTACAATGAGAAAGACTGCCGAATGATCGGCGGCGATCATTTGCTGAAAACCATTTCCTCCAATCCTGTTCTTGAAATGCCGTATGAAGGAAAAGAGCGTCCAAAACCTCAGCTGCAATATAATGAATCTTTGAAAAAGCTTTTGCATATTCCGATTTCTGTTGTCTTTCCGGGTCATAAAGATGAATTTTTCGATCCTCATCTGTTGATTCGGAACCGTTTAGACAAACAGCATGAACGCGCGCTCACCGTATTAAAGCATTTAGAAAAACAGGAAATGACGGTGTTTGCTCTTTGCAAGCTTCTTTTTCCGTCTGCTTATCAACAAGAGCTTTTATTTGCTATATCAGAAACTGTTGCTCAGCTTGATTATTTAGAACAATATGGAAAAATTAACAAAAGAATAGAAAATGGAGTTTTACTTTTTTCCGTGCAACGAAGAGGTGACAAATAAATGAATTCGCGGCTTAAAGATCGATTGGTAGTTATTACGGGGGCATCGAGCGGGATCGGGGAAAAAATCGCAAGGATCGTTGCAGAAAGCGGTGGACACTTAGTTTTGCTGGCTAGGAGGAAGGATCGTCTCAAGAAACTTTCGGATGAGCTACAAGCCTCTCACTCTATTTCTTGTACATATTACGAACTGGATGTCAGTGACCTTGACGCAGTTTCCGAAGTATTTACGGACATCACAGAGAATTTTGACCGAGTGGATGTTTTAGTCAATAATGCTGGTTTTGGTATTTTTCGAAATGCAGAGGAAGCAACATTTGAAGAGATGCAGCAAATGTTTAAAGTAAACGTGTTCGGATTAATTGCTGCGACAAAGCTGGTTCTTCCGAAGATGCTGGCCCAACGGGAAGGGCATATTATTAATGTCGCTTCTCAGGCTGGCAAAATAGCTACTCCGAAATCAAGCCTCTATTCTGCTACAAAACATGCTGTTTTAGGCTTTACGAACAGCTTGCGGATGGAAGTGGCGGACCGCGGGATTTTTGTAACATCTGTCAATCCGGGTCCAATTGAAACGGATTTTTTCAATCTTGCCGATACGTCAGGGGATTATGTGAAAAATGTCCAACGCTGGATGCTTAATCCGGAAGCTGTTGCACAAAAAATCGTGAGCGTGATGCTGACAAATAAACGGGAAATTAATATGCCTGTTTGGATGGAGCTTGGCGGGCTTGTTTATCGTCTCATGCCCTCCCTATTTGAAAAAGTTGCCGGAAATTTGTTTCGGCAAAAATGACCGGGAGCATGATGCAGGAAATGAACAGAAAGCTGAAGGCGGACTTTTCGCTAAAATCTCCGCTCTCACTTCTGAAAAGGCGCGTCAAGCGTCTTTTTATTTTGACAAAAAATTCAGCTCGTTCACCGATTTGTCTCCAACTTAAATCTTCTAAAAAACGCGGCTGTATTTTGAATAAGCTGTTTCCAAGCTTAATATCTGTTTTTCGATGCCGTACTTCGTTGTTATGCTCCTTTTGTACCGCGAAAAATGGCGCAAATTCCCATTGAAACCGAACGTATATTCCCATACAATGAAAATAAAATAAAACCGAACATACATTCTCATAAGGGGATGATGGAATGAATTATGAATCGTTTCCAAACCGGCATATATTATGCATCGATATGAAAAGCTTTTATGCGAGCTGTGCGGCGGTCATGCTTGGGCTTGATCCTTTAACATCCCACATTGCTATCGTTGGGGACAAAGATCGGGCAGGAAGCATTGTATTGGCCGCTTCACCAAAACTGAAGGAAGATTTCGGAATTCAAACCGGATCCCGCTTATTTCAAATTCCAAACGACCCCCGCATCCGCCTCATCACTCCGAAAATGGCGACGTATTTACGGATTTCTGCTGAAATTACTCGGCTGCTGAACCGCTATGTTCCGAAAGAAAACATCCATGTTTACAGCGTAGATGAATGTTTTATTACTGCGGATGGAACAGAAAGACTTTGGGGGGATGCGCATAGTCTGGCCGAAAAAATTGTGGAAGATTTACGAAATGAATTTTCTCTCCCATGCGCGGTTGGGATCGGTCCAAACATATTGATGGCGAAGCTTTGTCTAGATTTGGAGGCGAAAAAGAAAGGTATAGCGGAATGGACGTATGATGATGTCAAAACGAAGCTGTGGAGCATCAAGCCGTTGCGTAAGATGTGGGGGATTGGGGCAAGACTTGAAAAAACGTTAAATCGAATGGGAATTTTTACAGTCGGTCAGCTCGCAAATTATCCGTTAGAGCTCCTTGAAAAGAAGTTCGGCGTCATGGGGAATCAGCTTTATTACCACGCATGGGGAATAGATCTTTCCGACATAGGCTCTCCGATTATGCTGGGGCAAATCAGTTTTGGAAAAAATCAAATATTGCTTCGCGACTATCCGGACCCCGAAGAGGTGAAATGCGTCATCTTAGAAATGTGCGAGGAAGTGGCAAAAAGAGCGAGGGAACACCGGATGGCGGGGAGAACAATCAGCCTTGGAATCGGCTACAGCCAAAAGGAAGGCGGAGGAGGATTTTACCGTTCAAAAACGATGGATGTCTCAACAAATATTACGATGGATCTTTATCGAGCCTGCCTTTTGCTGTTTGATCGTTTTTATGAGGGGAAGACAGTCAGAAAAATTTCCATCTCTCTTTCCAACGTGGAAAAAGACAGCGGCATGCAGCTTGATTTGTTTAGGCCGAACCGCATAAAAGAGCATCGTTTAGGATATGTAATGGATGCGATTCGGAACAAGCACGGCTCCAATGCACTGCTGCGCGCTGTTTCGTATACGAAGGCAGGAACGAGTCTTCACCGCAACAAGCTGATCGGCGGGCATTATGCGTAACGAATATGAAGAAAAGAAAGCAAAGGATGGGATAAACAATGATTCAGGATCGTGGAAGCATAAAGTGGACAGCTATGATGCTGCCCGAGCATGTGAAATTACTAAGGAAATACAATGAAAGTTTAGATAAAGTCGAAAAACCGGTTTTAGATGAACAAAAATATGAAGAATTTAATGAAGTTATCTGTGAGGCTATGGAAGAGAACATTACTCTACAATTCACCTATTATCAAAAAGGTGAAATAAAGAAGCTTGTCGGCAATATTCATTATATCGATCAGCTAAAAAGAGAATTACGAATTGTTGATTACTTGACCAAAAAACATGTTTTAAAATTAGGAGATATTATTGAAATTGAGCAATACTAAGAAAACAGCATTAGAAATACAAATTTAATAGGGGTAGCGTAAGGTCAGGAAAATGCAGATTTACAACGCTTAGAAAATGACGATAATTAACAGCCCAATTTCTAAAAATTTGAGAAATTGGGCTTTTTGCTACTCTACCATCGGCGTCCTATAATGGAATAACTAAAACATGATCTCAATCTTAAAATCAATTAATTTTTCTTTCACTAAAAAAGCACCCGTTAGTGAATAAGTGACATTCACGGTTAACTAAAAACAATTAAGTTTCACTCTGCCACTATAGGGTCATTTTCTGGAATAAGTAAGAGAATTATTTTCTTAGCTCCTGTAATAATTTACACTTATTAAAAAAGCTTTGACATTAGCTGTGTCAGGGCGTCCACAACAAGAGTGTTGGGGCATGAAAAAGCGTTTTTGTAGCTATCAACTTCTTTAAAGCCTCTCAGAAGCCCTCACAGGCTTTCTAAGGACTATCCTATTCTATTTCCGCCAAAAAGTTGAACAGTCTGCTTTATCCTGAATATTAAATTCAATCATTTTCTCCAGCAATTCGTAATTTACCGGCTCATTCCACGGAATTCGAAACAAGCCTTTGGTAGCGCTGTAGCCAGCTTGGGCGATTTCATCGGCAAAATGCATCATTGTTTTTTCTTCAGGTGAAACGCTCAAATGATGCTTCGCTGTGGAAAAGCTGATGATAAATGTGCCGTGATCGGTAAACATTGGCGTATTCCACTTGATTTGCGGTTTCAAATTTGGAAATTTATTAGCAACCCACGCCAAAATTTCCTCTGTTCGGTCGCGGTGGTCGGGGTTATCAATACCTGCTAAATATTTTGCAAAAACTTCCATGTTATTTCCTCCTAAAATAAAAATCGTTCAGAGAAGTTCCTCAAACCCATTCGTCGTTAAAACTCCTCACAGAACCGCTCAGAACACGACACCTATTTCCACTATATATTTTACAACCTGAATAGTCAAAATGGCTTAAAATGCAAATTAGTTTTGAAATTTTCCATCCGAATGTAGAGTTAAAAAAAGGTTCGACCATTTAAAGCAAAACTTGATTATTTATAATAAAGATTGATAAAACCATGATATTGTGAAACAATTTACTTAAACTGAAGGAAAGGATACAGCACCAAATTAAATGAATATTAGTTTAATTTATGCTGTATCTTTTCGCTAGTCAACTACACGAGCCGTAGCAATTCAATGACCGAATTGCTACGGTAATCAGTTTATGATTTAAGGATGGCTGATAACTTGAAAACAAATGCTAGGTATCAAACTTGGATTCGAATGAATAAACTACTAATTTTTTTGCTTTTTTCACTTTTATTCATTTTGTTGACATTCTTACCTATTAATTTATATCTGCGAGTTTTGTCAGGTATTATAGCGTTACCATTAATTTATATTACATTTATCCTTTCTTATTCTTATTACCAATTCGCAGCATTTGGGGGAAATTATCAGTCAAAAATACATGACTTAATTGTTGCCAAGGTGAATTGGGATGGGCGAGGAAAAATACTGGATATAGGAACAGGCAGCGGTTCACTGATTATAAAACTTGCAAAGGCTTTTCCTGAGTCCCTATTAACTGGAATTGATTATTGGGGCGACGATTGGGAATATTCGAAAGATCAATGCCAACGAAACGCTGAAATTGAAGGGGTTTCTGATCGAATAAATTTTCTGAAAGCAAGTGCCACAAAACTGCCTTTTAAAAATGATGAATTCGATATAATTGTAAGTTGTCTAACATTTCATGAAGTTAAAGATGAAAGAAATAAAACAGAAGTAATGAAAGAGGCATTAAGAGTGTTAAAACCTGGTGGTGGATTTGTCTTTTTAGATCTGTTTATGGATGAAAAAATATTTGGGGATGAAAAAGAGCTCTTAAATTCCTTAAAGAAACATGGTGTATCTGAATTGAAAAGCTACAAACTCGCTAAAGTAATGAAACTGCCAAAGCTTTTATTGAACAAAAAAGTATTAGGGAATGCAATGATATTGATTGGAAGAAAATAGACGTGTCATAATTTGCTTGTGAAAATAACACTGATTTCTCACAAATAAAAACAACAGCTTTATTCAACTAACCCGGCTAATAGTTTGTCAATATTTCTCTATAAATGTTTAAAAAAAGTTAATCGGTTATGTTCATTCTGCTTCAATAAGCGGAGAGAGCTAAAATATGATAGAATGGAGGCAAAATTAAAAAAGGATGATTTTAGCCTATGAACATTTCGTTTACAAACGCAGCGAAAGCAAAACTTAAAGAGATATTGGAAATGAACGAAAACCGCTATATAAAGCTGAAATATGATACAGATGGCTGCGGCTGTGTCATGAGCGGTGTTACTGTTCTTTGGCTTGTGAAAGATCTTGATGAGGATGATATGAAAATTGATACAAATTTTGTCCCGGTGTACGTGGAGCGATCAAAGCTTGTTTTTTTAGATGATGAATTGCAAATCGATTATCACGGGCAAAGACAAATATTCATGCTCAAAAGTCCAATGCAAATTTACAATCCAAGAATGAGCTGCATTGTGAAATGAGGGAACAAAATTGAAGGAACGTCTAGCTTCTTTAAAGAACATTGCTTTAAATAAAACATGGGTGTCCTTTCTCCATGACAATCATCCGTACACCCTTCTGCATTGGTCTGTAGGAGGAATGGGATATGAAAAAAAGGATGTGTGGCTGATTCAAGATGAAATGACGTTTGAAGCGGAAGAGTTTGCCACGATCGATGAAGCAATTGCATGGATGGAAAAAAACATGCAGAATATTCACGATGTATTAGGATAAAAAAGAGCATGCATTGGTCAAAGGAAGGGAAAAAACATGAAGGATGCATGGAATCTCAAAGATCAAATCGGCGAAGAAAAAGCGAAAAAGCTTATAGATATGAAGAAACAAATTGAAGAAGAAAAAGAGAAATTAAAAAAACTGGAATTGGAGCGTAAAAGAAAAGAGGAACAAAAGCGGGAAAAACAGAAAAGCTTTGCTGAATTGCTCGCAGAAAGCGACTTGAAATGGGAAGATTTTAAATAAAAAGCTGGAAAGGAGGCTGTCCAAAAAGTCAGGGTTAACTGACTTTTGGAGCCCCTTCATTTTAGGGACTTATCGGACAGACCATTTTTCCTGTCTTGTTTATATCCTCCAGAAGTCTTATGAAGGACTTTTCTTATGTTTTCTTTCTTCATTAGGTTCTTCAAAAGTTGTATGACGGACATTCAGCACATACAATTGCTTCTTGTTGGACTTCATTGCCTCTATGAAGGACATTTACAAATTTTATTCGATTATTTTTGTCTTTCACAGTAGTATTTCTCCCCAATCCTTCATTTTAGGAACTCATTGGACAGCCCCTTTATTCCCAACATTTATTATGCCAGCCATGAATTTGTTTAGAAACGCTTTCTTTTATAAATGAAAAAGAATTCCCACAAGAGAATAGATAATGACAGTTGAAAATAAGATTGTCATATGAAACAGAGAATAAAGAAACATTGATTTTGCCCATTTCTCTGAATCCATTTTTTTATAACCGAAAATGCTTAACATAAGCCACAGAACGCTTAAAAGAAGGGCTACTAACATAAGACCGAGGCTTAAAGGCCCAAAAAGAAAGCTTGCTGCAATTAAAATAATTAAATAAATATTAGTTTGTATATATGTTCTTTTAACACCTTTGACAACTGGGAGCATAGGAACCTTCGCAGCCTTATACTCATCGTGCTTGCGAATAGCTATAGCATAAAAATGAGGCATTTGCCAAATAATTGAAATCACAAACAAACCAAGAATGGCTGGATGTGTCACGTCCGGATGAACAGCAGCCCATCCGATGAGAGGGGGCATTGCTCCAGAAATACTGCCAATTTCCGTATTATAAATTGTTCTTCTCTTGCTCCACATCGTATATGGGACAACATAAAAAAACAAACCTAGAAACCCTAGGAATGCTGCTAGAGGAGTTGTTAATGCAAGAGCTGCTATTCCTAAAATAGACATACAGATTCCAAGCCATAATACGGTTTTAGGCTTTATTGCTCCTGTCACAGTCGGTCTGTTTTTCGTCCTTTCCATGATAGAATCTATATCTCGGTCATATAAGTTGTTAAAAGCTCCAGCTGCACCCATTACGAAAATCGATCCAATCAAAGCAAATAACATTTCCGGCAATTTCTCAAACAGGCTGATCTGATACGTATACAATGCCAATGTCAATCCAGCCAACATCGGAACGAGATTTGATTGAATAATTCCGATTTTAAAAGTTTCAGCCAAAATTTGGGGCAAAGTTGGTTTCTGTGTTGTAAGGCTTTCTTCTTTTCGCATTCTTCCCCTCTTCCCTTTTCACTCATGATCTATAAATCTAGGAGGACATCGTTGATAGTTGCGTCCAGCATAATGAGAAATTATAATTTGTATACTGATTAGAATTTATATACTATCTGGTATGTTAATGCTATATGGTATGATTGTCAAGAGAGAGGGAGGATAGCAAATGGTCAGACGAAGATTAACCCAAGAGGAGCGAAAAAAAGAAACGCGGCAATTACTTTTAGAGTCAGCTGTTGAAATCTTTGCTCGATTCGGCTTTCACGGCGCTTCTGTTGATAAAATTGCAGAACATGCCGGATTTAGCAAAGGGGCGGTATATGCCCATTTTCGTTCCAAAGAAGAGCTCTTTTTAGCCATTTTGGAGCAACAAATGCAATTGCATGTGGACAACATTCTTCAAGTCATCGACGGACAGCATTCGCTTTCACATTTTATCGAAACGATGGATGAATATTTCCTATCAGTTAGGCAGAAAAATCGAACGTGGAGCATGCTTAACATGGAATTTTTTCTTTATGCGATGCGTGAAGAATCGGTACGCCGAAAATGGTCTGACATGATAACGGAGGCGGTACAACAAATTTCCAAGGCGATTGAAAAATTGAAGTCGAAAGAGATTAACGATTCTGTTCTATCTGCGGATGAAATAGCATGGACTATTCTTTCGTTAGAAAACGGTTTAGCGATATTTTATTATATTAGCGAAGACCGTGTGCCCCTTCATTTATATGGAAAAGCACTGCAAAATTTGCTTCGATCCCCTCATTAGAAAATATTCAAGCTTAAACGGATTTCAAAATATATTAGTCCAAAAATTTTTCAAGATAGGAATGAGCGGCGCTGTTCAATGAACCGATACATATAGTTGTAAATCCGGTTGATGTGCTATGAACAATCGTTTAGCCATTGAGATTGCACGATCATGCGAATCTCATCCGTTTCGGCAGGAACATCAACTGGATAACTAAATTGAATTTTCAACAGTCATGTGAATTCCGAAAATAAATAAGCGGGGATCGGCCCCGCCTGTTTTAATCGCGATGGATTGTATAAAGAGACTGTTTTGTTGCGTTTATAAGCGCTTCGTACTCTTCTTCCAGCAGATCTTTTGCTTTCGCTGCTTGGACATTTTCTAGCAGCTGCTCTTGCTTGCTCGCTCCGGCAATGCAGGAGGCTACAACACGCTGATGAAGAACATATTTTACGGCTGTTTCCGTCCGAGTGCGATCCGGGCATGCTGAATCGATGCTGTGCAAAGCTTCTTTTAATTCATCGAACGTGTAGTCTAAATATCCATTGTTCTTGACGCGCTCAGAGGCTTTTTCAAGCGGGCGCTCTGTCAAGAGGCCTTGAGCCAACGGCCCTCTGGCAATAACAGAAACGTTATGCTCCTGAATCAAAGAAAACCATTCTTCTGGGCGCCGGTCAAGAAGGCTGTATTGCATCATGATTGAAACGATATTGGAGCGTTTCAACCATTCTTTAATAACGTTCGGCCGAATCGAAGAAATGCCGTAGTAGCGGATGACGCCTTCCTGCTTTAACTCTTCGAACGCTTCAATCGTTTCATCGATCGGGTCGTCGATTGTTCCTCCGTGAAGCTGATATAAGTCGATATAGTCTGTACCCAGCCGTCTGAGGCTTTCTTTCACTTCTTCCTTTATGTATTTCTTGGAAGGATCCCACCACCATCCGTCTTTGCCAACTTCAAACCGGTTTCCTACTTTTGTTGCTAAAATGATATCGTTTCGACGCGATTTAAGAGCCCTTCCGACAAATTCTTCATTCAGGCCTTGATCATAAAGATCTGCTGTATCAAAAAAATTAATCCCCAATTCAAGCGCTTGGTCAATCAGCGAACGCGCATGCTTTTCGTCGCGGCCAAGCGACATGCATCCAAGACCGATTTCGCTCACATACAGCTCGGATGTTCCCAATCTGCGCTTTTTCAAAAAGATCACCTCTCTTTTTCTCTTCTAATTTGAAAGTAGTATAAACTTTTTGAAAAAGCAAATGTTTCATATTCATGATGAAGCCATTCATAGACTGTTTTATATCGTTTTGCGGCCTCCTTTAAGCTGTAAGCAATTTCCTTCGGCTTTCCGATCATCACAACCCGGTTATAATTCCGATACATGAGCAATCGCTCCGCCTCCTTTTCAATTATGGTAGAATGTATGAAGAATGATTGGACAATAGAACAGGAGTTGAATATATGAACCGTTTAAACGAGGAAACGATTGCGAAGGAAAAAATTTTTTCAGGGAAGATTATTGATGTATATGTGGAAGATGTCCGTCTCCCAAACGGGGAAAATGCGAAACGTGAAGTCGTGAAGCATCCGGGTGCAGTTGCCGTGATCCCTATTACAAATGAAGGGAAAATTGTCATGGTGAGACAATATCGCAAAGCTTTAGAACGCCAGCTTGTGGAAATTCCTGCCGGCAAGCTTGAAAAAGGGGAGTCACCTGAAATCACAGCAAGAAGAGAGTTGGAAGAAGAAACGGGCTATGGATGTGAATCATTAAAACATGTCATTTCGTTTTATACTTCACCGGGCTTTGCTGATGAACTCGTTCATCTTTATTTAGCTGAAGGATTGATAAAGCTGGAAAATAAAGCGAGTTTGGATGAAGACGAGTTTGTCGAGGTGCTGGAAGTAACCCTTGAGGAAGCGAGAAAATTGATAGAAGAAAAAGAAATTTACGATGCAAAAACAGCTTATGCAGTTCAATATTTAACATTAAAACAATTGAGTGAGGAGATATGAACGCTTTTTTCGCAGATTTGCACATTCATATCGGCAGAACAAATACAGGAAAACCGGTAAAGATTACGGGCGCTAAGTCGCTGACGCTTGAAAATATTTTTATAGAAGCAGCTGAGAGCAAAGGTATGGATATAATTGGCATTATTGATTGCCATGTCCCCGAAGTAATCAAGGAAATTGAAGATGGCATCAGAAGGGGAAAGTATGAGGAATTAATGGAAGGGGGAGTCCGCTATCAAAATTCGACACTTATTTTAGGTACGGAGCTTGAAATATTTGATGAACATTGCAATGGGCCGATCCACGTTTTATGCTTTATGCCGACTTTAGAAAAGATGAAGGAATTTTCCCATTGGCTCAGCTCCCATTTAAAAAATATTCATTTAAGCTCTCAACGGGTATATGTTGAAGGGAAAAGACTTCAGCATAAAGTGAAGAGCTTGGGCGGATTGTTCATTCCGGCGCATATTTTTACTCCTTTTAAAAGCTTGTACGGAAAAGGGGTTCAGCGAAGCTTGACAGAAGTTTTTGATCAAACACTCATCGATGCGGTCGAGCTCGGTTTGAGCAGCGATACTAACATGGCAAGCCGTATTCGTGAACTAGCTTCCTATCCATTTTTAACGAACTCAGACGCCCATTCATTGCCAAAAATCGGGCGGGAATATCAGAAGTTGTTGTTAAAAGCGCCGACGTTTCAGGAATTGGTGATGGCGATCAAAAAAGAAAACGACAGAAAAATTGAGGCGAATTACGGATTAAACCCGAAACTTGGAAAGTATTACGAAACGTTTTGTGAAGCGTGCCAAAAAACAGTAGGCTTGACAGATGAGGGATGCTGTCAAATATGCGGAGGAGTAAAAATTACAAAAGGTGTAAAACAGCGGGTTGAAGAACTGGGGGATAAAACAAATCATGTGGAGAAAAGGCCCCCTTATATTCATCAAGTCCCGCTAGCTTTTCTGCCTGGCATTGGCCCTAAAACATTAAAAAAATTAAAGCATTATTTTGGAACGGAAATGAATATTTTACACAAAGTTCCGTACGCCGATCTTGTCGAAGTGGTTCCGGAAAAAATCGCCGCTTCCATCATCTCGGCAAGAGAAGGCACCCTTTATGTGCAATCAGGGGGAGGAGGAAAATACGGAAAAGTGGAAGGTGCGTAAATTTTCGCGCCTTTTCTTTTTTTCTAGTAAAAATACGAATATGTACCATCCGTTCTCTCATACAATCTAGTAAAGAAAGACAGGAGAGGATAGGATATGCAGAATATTCAGCGTTTTTTACTAAAACAATTGAAAGATCAATCAACCGTCTATTTATTTGTGCTTATATTGTTCATAATGGGAGTAATTTTTGGCGCAATCATCGTAAACAGCATGAGCATTACGCAAAAAGAAGATCTGTATTATTATTTAAACCTGTTTTTTGGACAAGTATCGGACGGAAAACTTGCCAGCTCGTTTGAAATGTTCAAGCAAAGTTTTTTCCACAATACAAAATATGTAGGGCTTATGTGGCTTCTAGGCATTTCGATCATTGGTCTGCCGATTATTTTTATCATGTTATTTTTAAAAGGAATGGTCGTTGGATTTACAGTCGGATTTTTAGTAAATCAAATGAAATGGGGCGGATTTTTGCTGTCATTCGTTTCCGTTTTGCCGCAAAATTTGCTGCTGATACCTGTGTTTCTTATTATGAGCGCATCGGCAATTTCTTTTTCCTTCAAGCTCATTAGACAGCTTTTTGTAAAAAAGTTCCACGATCAGCCGTTTCGAATGTTTGCAGGCTATGCAGTCACATTTTCTTGCTTGATCGCCGTTATATTGCTCGCTGCAATGTTAGAAGCATATGTTTCCCCGATCCTGATGAGAGGGACGATTGATTTTATTTATAAATAATAATTATTATTTAATATAAATTTTATTTTTTAATTTAAAATTATTTCAGTTGGACACTTTCTTTTATTTTGTTATAATATATGAGGAATGCGGCGAGGGAGGGAAAGTGTCATGGAAAACCGCATAGAGCGTATAAAAAAGCAGTTGCATTCTTCAAGCTATAAATTAACCCCGCAAAGGGAAGCAACCGTTCGTGTTTTGCTTGAACATGAAGAGGATCATTTAAGTGCCGAAGATGTTTACCTCCTCGTTAAGGAAAAATCGCCTGAGATCGGGCTCGCAACAGTGTACAGAACGCTGGAATTGTTAACTGAGCTGAAAATTGTTGATAAAATAAACTTTGGAGACGGGGTTTCCAGATATGATTTGCGCAGGGAAGGAGCCGCTCATTTTCACCATCATCTCGTATGTATGGAATGCGGTTCCGTTGATGAGATTCAGGAAGATTTATTAGAAGATGTTGAAAAAATTGTCGAACGAGATTGGAAGTTTAAAATTAAAGATCATCGTCTAACTTTTCACGGCATATGCCACCGCTGTCAGGAAAAAGAAAAAGAAGATAACAAGAAAGAATAAAGCCTTTTCCGCGAGGGGAAAGGTTTTTTTATATTATATACGTATAAAGATTGTCCAGACGGTCATATCTTTAAATATAAGAAAATATGGCCTTGTGGAGGACGAACATGGAAAAATGGACGAAAACCGTAAAGAATATGCTTAAAATTTTTATCTTGTTTACAGGATTTACGATTTTGTTCTACTATGCTATTATATGGGTTAACTTGGAATATCAAGATTACCATCGCTATGACGAGCCTGAAGGATCTGCCGTAAAGGTGACAAGCGTTGTGGAAGAACAGAACGATAATTGGCTGAATCGCTTAATATTCTTTTATTTAAACGGGGAGTAGAGAAGATTGAACGATCATATCCAAGATTTTATTCATTATTTGACCGTTGAGAGAGGACTTGCGAACAATACGATCGTTTCATATGAGCGAGACTTGAAATCGTACAAGCAATTTTTGAACGAAAAACTGAATATTCAAGAAGTGCAAAATATTCAACGCTATCATATTTTGCAATATTTGCATTTTTTGAAAGATCAAGGGAAATCCAGCAAGACAATCGCCCGGCATATCGCCTCAATCCGCGCTTTCCATCAATTTTTGTTAAGGGAAAAAGCTGCGGATGAAGACCCGTCCGTCCATATTGAAACACCGCAGATTGAACGGAAGCTTCCGAAAGTGCTGTCTCTTGAGGAAGTGGAGCGGCTTCTTGAAACGCCTGAGCTGACCTCACCGATTGGATATAGAGATAAAGCAATGCTTGAACTTTTATATGCGACAGGTATTCGGGTGAGTGAAATGGTTCATTTGAATCTTTCAGACGTCCATTTGATCATGGGATTTATCCGATGCTACGGTAAAGGGAAAAAAGAACGGCTCGTTCCGATTGGAGAAAAAGCAACAAAAGCGCTGGAGGAATATTTGGAAAAGGGCCGGCCAAAGCTTGTAAGACAGAAGCATAAAACGGATGCCTTATTTTTAAACCATCATGGAAAAAGAATTTCCCGCCAAGGATTTTGGAAAAATTTAAAATCGATTGCGGTTAAAGCAGGAATACAAAAAGAATTGACTCCTCATACATTGCGACATTCCTTTGCCACCCATCTGCTTGAAAACGGCGCTGATCTAAGAGCGGTGCAAGAAATGCTAGGTCATGCTGATATTTCAACCACGCAAATTTATACTCATGTGACAAAAACACGTTTAAAAGATGTATATAAAATGTACCACCCCCGTGCTTAATGCCATCGTCATGCTAAAAATCAAGTTGCTCGTCTGTTTCGGCAAGCATTAGGAAAAAATATAATCATCACCGCTTTCAAATGGCAGGAGGAATTTAACATGCAGCATACATATAAACGCGTCTTTTTAATTGTAATGGATTCAGTTGGAATCGGCGAAGCACCGGATGCAGAGCTTTATAACGACAAAGGTGCTGACACGCTTGGCCATATCGCTGAACATCTCGGCGGTTTGCATTTGCCGAATTTAGCGAAGCTCGGATTGGGGAATATACGTGAAATAAAAGGTGTTCCAAAGACAGACAAGCCGCTCGCCTTCTATACAAAAATGAAAGAAGCTTCAGCAGGAAAAGATACGATGACTGGTCATTGGGAGCTGATGGGGTTAAAAATCGATTCTCCTTTTCAAGTATTTCCAGACGGCTTCCCAGAAGAACTGATAGAGGAGCTTGAAAAAAGAACCGGGCGAAAAGTGCTTGGCAATAAGCCGGCAAGCGGTACGGCAATTATAGAAGAGCTTGGAAAAGAACATATGAAAACAGGAGCCATCATTGTCTATACGTCGGCAGACTCTGTTTTACAGATTGCTGCACATGAAAAAGTCATTCCTCTGAACGAATTATATCAAATTTGTCAAATTGCCCGCGAACTGACTTTGGATGAAAAGTACATGGTTGGGCGCGTTATAGCTCGTCCGTTTGTCGGGGAGCCGGGGAATTTTGAACGGACTGCCAACCGGCATGACTATGCTTTAAAGCCTTTCGGCCGAACAGTTATGAACGAGTTGAAGGACGGAGGATTTGATGTAATTGCCCTTGGGAAAATTTCCGATATTTATGACGGCGAAGGCATTACAGATGCAATCCGGACAAAGTCGAATATGGATGGAATGGACAAATTGATCCAAACATTCGACCGGGATTTTACAGGTCTTTCCTTTTTGAACCTTGTCGATTTTGATGCAAAATTCGGCCATAGAAGAGATCCTGAAGGGTATGGACAAGCGCTTGAGGAATTCGATGCTCGTCTTCCTGAAGTGTTCGAAAAAATGAAGGAAGAAGACCTGCTCATCATCACAGCAGACCATGGAAACGACCCTCTTCACCACGGTACGGATCATACTAGAGAATATGTTCCGCTGTTAGTTTATAATTCAACCTATACAAAAGGAAAAGAACTGCCAATCAGAGAAACATTTGCAGATGTAGGAGCAACCATTGCAGAAAATTTCGGCGTGCAAATGCCAAATTACGGAACAAGCTTTTTAACAGAATTGAAGCAGGGGGATTGATCAATGTCAATTGTGGAAGAAGTTGAAAAGGCCTCTCAATTTTTAAAAGATAAATGCAAACAAACTCCAGAGATCGGTCTCGTTCTAGGATCAGGTTTAGGAGTTCTCGCTGAAGAAGTGGAGGATGCTGTAACCATTCCATACAGCGACATTCCTTATTTTCCGGTTTCCACTGTTGAAGGGCATAAAGGCCAATTCGTAATTGGGGAGCTAAATGGAAAAACAGTAGCGATCATGCAAGGCAGATTCCATTTTTACGAAGGGTATAGTGTAAAGCAAGTGACATTTCCTGTGCGAGTCATGAAGGCGCTGGGTATTCATTCCTTAATTGTGACAAATGCAGCCGGAGGGATCAATCAGTCATATCAGCCAGGTGATTTAATGCTGATTACCGATCATATTAACAACATGGGACAAAACCCTTTAATTGGCGAACATAGCCCTGAGCTTGGCGACCGTTTTCCCGATATGTCGGAAGCGTACGATAGCAGACTAATCCAGCTGGCAAAAGAAGCAGCGAAAGAGCTTGGCATCGAAATAAAAGAGGGGGTTTATGTTGCCAATACTGGACCGTCCTATGAAACGCCGGCTGAAATACGGATGTTAAGAGCGATCGGGGGAGACGCAGTTGGCATGTCAACAGTTCCAGAAGTAATTGTGGCGAATCAAGTCAAAATGAAAGTGCTTGGCATTTCATGTATTACGAACATGGCGGCTGGTATTTTAAAACAGCCTTTGACGCATGAAGAAGTCATGAAAACGGCGGAAATGGTTCGGGCTGATTTTATAGCGCTAGTAAAATCCATCGTAGCCAAAATGTAGAAAAAGGTGATTTGCATGCGAATGGTCGATTTAATAGAGAAGAAGCGGGATGGGAAAGCGCTCACAAAAAAAGAAATCCGTTATATCATTGAAGGATATACGGCCGGGGAGATTCCGGACTATCAAATGAGCGCTTTCGCCATGGCCGTTTTTTTTAGAGGGATGACGGAAGAGGAAATGGCGGAGCTCACAATGGCGATGGTTGATTCTGGAGAAAAGATCGATCTTAGTGAAATTAAAGGAATAAAAGTGGATAAGCATTCGACCGGAGGAGTTGGCGATAAAACTACGTTGGTGCTTGCGCCGCTTGTGGCTTCAGCTGGTGTTCCTGTTGCCAAGATGAGCGGAAGAGGTCTTGGCCATACCGGCGGAACGATTGATAAACTAGAATCGATCCCGGGGTTTCATGTTGAAATAGACAATCGACAGTTTGTCCGTTTAGTCAATCAAAATAAAATTGCAGTCGTTGGACAAACGGGGAATTTAACTCCCGCTGATAAAAAACTGTACGCATTAAGAGATGTGACAGCGACGGTTAACAGTATTCCTCTTATTGCCAGCTCCATCATGAGCAAAAAAATCGCTGCCGGAGCGGATGCCATTGTTTTAGATGTTAAAACCGGATCGGGCGCTTTTATGAAAAATATAGAAGAATCAAAAAAACTGGCAAAAGCGATGGTGAAAATAGGGGAAAACGTCGGCAAAAAAACGATTGCCGTGATCTCCGATATGAGTCAGCCGTTAGGGTTTGCCATCGGAAACGCTCTTGAAGTCCAAGAAGCGATTGATACATTAAAAGGTGAAGGTCCTGAAGATTTAACTGAACTATGTTTAACGCTTGGCAGCTATATGGTGTATATGGCGGAAAAAGCAGACAGTTTAGAAAAAGCGCGTAAACTGCTCGAGCAATCCATTGCTTCCGGAAAAGCTTTAGAGACTTTTAAAACATTTGTCTCTGCCCAAGGGGGAGATGCCTCAATTGTGGACGATCCATCAAAATTGCCGCATTCTTCGTATACATTCGAATTAAAGGCGAAAGAAGAAGGCTATGTAAACGAAATTGCAGCTGATGCAGTCGGGACTGCCGCCATGTGGCTTGGTGCCGGAAGAGCGACGAAAGATGCTGCAATTGATTTGGCAGTCGGCCTCATCCTCCATAAAAAAATAGGCGATTACGTAA
The DNA here is from genome assembly GCF_037965815.1 of Aeribacillus sp. FSL K6-2833. Taxonomy (GTDB): domain Bacteria; phylum Bacillota; class Bacilli; order Bacillales; family Aeribacillaceae; genus Aeribacillus; species Aeribacillus composti. The sequence goes on from NZ_CP150189.1 coordinate 1,406,059, forward strand.
AAAAGGGAGAAACATTCGTTACAATTTACAGCAATCAACAAGATATTGAAAAGGTGAAACAAACTTTATACTACAGCATTAAAATTTCGAAAAACAAAACAAAAAAGCCTGTCCTTATTTATGAAACAATAACAAATTAGGAAAGAAAAAAAGAATCGGGTAATCCCGATTCTTTTTTTGTATAACTTTTTAATAATTGGAAAAAATGGGTTTTATACAGATAATTTTACCAGTAAAAATTCATTCTCATTTCATTTTTAGAGTCTTTTACATTTCATTAGATTAGATTGCAGTTACATATGAGGAATGGAGGATGTGGAGATGAAACAATTACTACTGTCTGTCATGGCAACATTTGTTCTTTTTTTTGGGGTTTCAACGGCTGCGTGGGCAGAAGAAAAAAATGTCAAACTAGTAGATGGAGTGAAATCGGCTATATTAATTGAGCGGGATACAGGTCAAGTACTATATGAAGAAAATTCAGATACACCGCTGCCGCCCGCCAGTATGACGAAAATCATGACGCTTCTTCTTATTATGGAAGCTCTTGATAAAGGAAAGATTCAAATGGATGAAAAAGTAAGAGCGAGCGAATATGCAGCATCCATGGGGGGATCGCAAATCTTTTTGGAGCCTGGGGAAGAAATGACAGTGGAAGATTTATTAAAAGGAATTGCGATTGCTTCCGGCAATGATGCGTCTGTCGCGATGGCGGAGAGAATTGCAGGATCAGAAGAACAGTTTGTATCCATGATGAATCAAAAAGCGAAAGAGCTCGGACTGAAAAATACGCATTTTAAAAATTCGACCGGATTACCTGCAAAAGGACATTATTCGTCGGCAAAGGACATGGCGGTTATTGCCAAAGAGCTATTAAAATATGAAGAAATTACGAAATTTACGGGAACATATGAGGATTATTTACGAGAAGGAACAGACAAAAAATTTTGGTTGGTCAATACAAATCGGCTTGTGAAATTTTACGACGGAGTTGACGGTGTAAAAACAGGTTATACAAACGAAGCGAAATACTGTTTAACGGCAACAGCCAAAAAAGGGAATATGCGGGTTATTGCTGTTGTATTTGGAGCTAAAACGCCAAAAGATCGAAATGCTCAAATCACGAAGCTGTTAGACTATGCCTTTTCCCAGTATGAAACCCATCCTCTGTTTAAACGAAACGAAGTGGTGACAAAAGCAAAACTGAGCAAAGGAAGCGATAAAGATGTACAGCTGATTACTTCGGAGCCTGTTTCCATTATAACCAAAAAGGGCGAAAGCATTGATGATATTAAACAAGAAATTATGTTTAAAAACCACCTGGTAGCGCCAGTGAAAAAAGGAGATGAGCTTGGAACCCTCGTGCTGAAAAAGAATGGAAAGGTTTTTGCTGAAAGCAAGCTTGTGGCTAAACAAGATGTTCGCGTTGCGAGCTGGTGGAAGCTGTTCAAAAGGGTTCTAGGCGAATGGACGAAGGCCGAAAAATGATATTTTTGGCGAAATTCCACTAGTTTTGTCTTCAGGCAGGAAATATGAAAGGTCAACTCGAAAGATTCAATATCATAGTTGAAGGAGGAATATGATCTTGAGTCTAGCGGTTGACCTTGAAGTAAAAGAAAACGTGTTATTGATACGTCTGTCAGGGGAGCTCGACCACCATACAGCAGAGGAACTTCGGCAAAAAGTCAATGATGCCATCGAAAATAACTCTATTCAACATATTTTATTAAATTTAGAACAATTAACTTTTATGGATAGCTCTGGACTTGGAGTGATTCTCGGGCGTTATAAGCAAATAAAACATCTCGGCGGTGAAATGATTGTTTGCGCCATCTCCCCGAGTGTAAAGCGTCTTTTTGACATGTCAGGTTTATTTAAAATTATTCATCTGGCCGAGACAGAGAAAGCGGCTTTGCAAACGTTGGGGGTGGCGTCATGAAAAACGAAATGAAGCTTCAATTTTCCGCTGTAAGTCAAAATGAATCATTTGCAAGAGTAGCTGTAGCTTCCTTTATCGCACAGCTGGATCCGACGATCGATGAACTAACCGAAATCAAAACAGTAGTTTCCGAAGCTGTGACAAATGCGATCATTCACGGTTATGAAAATAATCCTGACGGTATTGTGTATATTTCCTGCACGCTAGAGGACCATATCGTTCATTTGACGATTCGAGATGAAGGGGTAGGAATTGACAACATTGAAGAAGCTAGACAGCCGCTTTTTACAACAAAGCCTGAGCTGGAGCGTTCAGGAATGGGATTTACCATCATGGAAAATTTTATGGATGAAGTGAAAATAGAATCGGAAAAAAATAAAGGCACAATCATTCGATTAACAAAACATCTTACAAAAAGCAAAGCTTTATGTAATTAAGGAGATTAGCTTATGGATGTGGAGGTCAAGAACGAACATTCGAATGGACAATTGAAGGATCAGGAAGTCAGGGATTTGATTAAAAGAAGCCAGCAAGGCGATCAGGCAGCCCGCGATTTGCTTATCCAAAAAAACATGCGGCTCGTTTGGTCAGTTGTGCAGCGATTTTTAAACCGAGGCTATGAGGCGGATGATCTATTTCAAATCGGCTGCATTGGCTTAGTGAAATCGGTCGATAAGTTTGATTTGTCGTATGATGTTAAATTTTCCACTTATGCTGTTCCGATGATTATAGGAGAAATTCAACGATTCATCCGGGATGACGGAACAGTAAAAGTGAGCCGTTCATTAAAAGAGCTCGGAAATAAAATTAGACGGGCTAGAGAGGAACTGTCCAAAACACTTGGCAAGGTGCCAACAGTAGGGGAGATCGCTGACTACTTAGATATTTCACCTGAAGATATCGTTCTTGCACAAGAAGCTGTACGTGCACCTTCCTCCATCCATGAAACGGTTTATGAAAATGATGGCGATCCGATTACATTGCTGGATCAAATTGCAGATCAAAATGAGCAAAAATGGTTTGACCAAATAGCATTAAAAGATGCTATGAACGATTTAGGCGAGCGGGAGCGGCTGATCGTTTATTTGCGGTATTATAAAGATCAAACACAGTCGGAAGTCGCAAAACGGTTAGGAATCTCACAAGTTCAGGTGTCCAGACTGGAAAAGAAAATATTAAAGCAAATGAAAGACCGAATGAGCGGATAGCTCTTTGGTCTTTTTTTGTGGAAATAAATGGTCTTGGTCATTTTGCATGAGGGAGTGGCGAACGTTTCATACTATTAGAAAAAAGTAGGATGTGACAGGGCGTGAATAAAACGGTTTATGTGCGTCTAAAGCATCGTATTCAGGCAAAACCGAACGAAAGGATCACGCTTAACAAAATCGCGAAAATAATTGCAGACGAAGCGTTAATCAGCAAAATGGGGGATCAAATCATTCATCAAATTCAATCAAAAGATAAAACATATGTTGTCATTGATGTCATCAACGTCATAGAAAAAATCCAATCCATTGATCCTTCCCTTGATGTCCAACCTGTTGGGCCGACGCAAACAATTGTTGAAATTCAAAATCATCGAAAAAAATTTGCTCCCGTCCTTTTTTTTCTTGTATGGCTGTTATTATTTGTCGGATCGGCTTTAACGATTATGAACTTTCATGAAGATGTCAGCATGCAGCGAATGCATCGCAATTTGTATCAGTTTTTCACTGGCAATAAGATCGATAAGCCGTTAATTTTGCAAATCCCCTACTCCATCGGTTTGGGGCTGGGAATGGTTCTGTTTTTTAATCACGTTTTTAAAAAGAAATTTAATGAAGAGCCGAGTCCGTTGGAAGTCGAGATTTTTAATTATCAAATGGATCTCGACCAATACATCGCCATAAACGAAAACAAAGAAAGCGTGAAAAATGATGATGATTAAATGGTTCATGCTTTTGTTTACGGGGTTTGCAGGGGGCTTGGCTGTCGGGTGTGGATTTGTTGCGTTTTTATCTGTTCTCGGAATCATTCCAAGACTCATGCAGCTGACGAAGACAATAAAATGGATTCGTTTGTATGAATGGGCTGTTATTCTTGGCGCCGTGTCCGGCGGTTGGTTCAGTCTCTCTCCCGTCTATTTGCATGCTTCGCATTATTGGTTTATCCCGATCGGTCTCCTTTACGGAATATTTGTCGGAATGCTTGCAGCAGCATTAACAGAAGTGCTGAATGTATTTCCGATATTAGCGAAAAGGATCGGCATTGATGACAAAATCGTTATGTTGATGATGGCGATCGTTTTAGGAAAAATTTGCGGCTCTTTGTTTCATTGGCTTTATTTTGCTGGTCTGTAAAGGCAATTTGTCATATGATCGGAGGAAACATAGCATGATGCGGTTAACGGGAAAGCAAACATGGGTGTTTCAACATAAATTGTTTGTCAATAAAACGGCAACTGTCGTTGGGCCGAAGGAAGCGAAAGGACCGCTTAAGGAAACATTTGATGCTCATTTTGATGATATGTACTGCGGTGCGCCGTCTTGGGAATTGGCCGAGCGGAATTTAATGGAGCAGGCGATCAGCCGCTGTTTAAAAAAAGCTGAATTAAAGGAAGAGGATATTGATTTGTTTTTGGCGGGGGATTTATTGAACCAAAATGCTACATCGAACTATACAGCTAGAATGCTCAATATTCCGCTGTTATGTATGTACGGGGCCTGTTCGACTTCAATGGAAACAGTCGCTGCGGCATGCGCGCTGATCGATGGGGGGTTCGCGAACAAAATTATCGCTGCCACAAGCAGCCATTATGGCGCAGCTGAAAAGCAGTTTCGGCATCCAACGAATTTCGGCGGACAAAAACCAGAAACAGCGACGACAACCGTAACAGGGGCAGGTGCTGTATTAATCAGCAAAGACGAAAGTGAGATTGCCATAACGGCTGCAACGATCGGCAAGGTGATCGATGTTGGCAGGAAAAACCCTTATGATATGGGGTCCGCAATGGCGCCGGCAGCTGCAGATACAATTAAGCAGCACTTTCGTGATTTAAATCGGACTCCTTCTGACTACGATTTAATTCTTACCGGCGATCTTTCGGGAGTCGGCAGTCCGAAGCTGAAGGAATTATTGCTTGAGGATGGGTACGACATCCGAGGCAACCATTCAGATTGCGGGCTGTTAATTTTTCATCCAGCACAAAGAGCATTTGCCGGCGGGAGCGGATGTGCTTGTTCAGCAGTTGTAACTTACGGCCACATATTCCAAGAAATGAAAAAAGGAAATTTAAAACGAGTATTGATGGTGGCAACCGGGGCTCTGTTAAGTAAAACGATGATCAAGCTGAACGAATCGATCCCGGCCATAGCTCACGGAGTAGTTTTTGAAAGACAGAGATAGAAAGGCGGGAAAAGGTGAGCTGAACATGAATGATGAAGAGAAAGGATTCGATAGCATGACGAAATTAACCGATCAAGAAAAAAGTCAAATCTCTCCCAAGCTGCAAGATACCGAAAAATTTTTTCGAGATCATATTGGCTTAGGAACAAGCTTTGATTTAGGCGTGCGCAAATTTACGCTTCTCGGAAAACAAGTGCATTTATATTATGTGACAGGACTTTGCGATTCACTTTATGTCATCGAACTGATCAAGGAGCTTTTGAAAATCAATGATCATGAAACGGAAGCCAATCGTTTAAAGGAAATTGTCAAAAACCGTCTCGTTCATCAGCAAGTAACATTGGTTCAAACGCTTGATGAAGCAGTCGATCAAGTGTTGTCAGGCTTAGTCGTTTTTTTTGTCGAAGACAGCGATTTTGCTTTTGTTGTCGATGTCCGCAACTATCCTGGAAGACAGCCGGAAGAGCCGGATACGGAAAAAGTGATCCGCGGCGCACGTGACGGTTTTGTGGAAAATATCGTTGTCAACACGGGACTGATTCGGAGAAGAATAAGGGACGAACGTCTGAGATATGAAATCATGAAAATCGGCGAGCGATCAAAAACCGACATTGCGATCGCGTATTTGGAAGATGTGGCGGATCCAGGATTAATTGAAGTGATCAAAAAGGAGTTAAAAACGATAAAGATTGACGGGCTTCCAATGGCAGATAAAACAATTGAAGAATTTTTAGTAAAGCAAGGCTTTAATCCGTTTCCGCTTGTCCGCTATACGGAAAGAGCGGATGTCGCTGCAGTTCATTTGCTGGAAGGACATGTCATTATTCTTGTTGACACGTCCCCGAGTGTCATTATTACGCCAACTACTTTTTTTCACCATGTTCAGCACGCCGAAGAATACCGTCAGGCGCCAGCGGCCGGAACGTTTGTCAGATGGGTGCGCTTTTTTGGCATGCTAGCTTCTATTTATTTGCTTCCTCTTTGGATGCTGTATGTAGTGCAGCCGTCTTTACTGCCGGAGGCTATATCTTACATCGGACCAAACAAAGAAAAAAATATTCCGATTGTTGTTCAAATTTTTCTTGCTGACATAGGGATTGAGCTTTTAAGAATGGCAGCCATTCATACACCGACAGCTCTTTCAGTGGCGATGGGTTTAATTGCAGCAGTTCTCATAGGACAAATTGCCATCGATGTCGGTTTGTTTTCGCCGGAAGTTATTTTGTACGTTTCCATTGCGGCGGTCGGTACTTTTGCAACCCCGAGCTATGAATTGAGCGTAGCCAATAAAATCGTTCGTTTTGTATTGCTGCTATTAGTAGTGATCTTTAAAGTGCCCGGATTAGTGATCGGCTGCACACTGTTCATCCTTTTCCTTGCCAGCATTCGATCGTTAAATACGCCTTATTTATGGCCGTTTATCCCTTTTAATCCTCAAGCCTTTTGGCAGATCATCGTCAGGTCGTCGGTGCCTCATATAAAAGTAAGGCCAAGCATTGTTCATCCGCAGAACGTAAAAAAGCAGCCTTAAAAAAATTTGAAAGAGAAAATGTTTTATGGTAATGTATTTTTAACTTTTACGTTCACGAAAGCGGGGGCTAGTCTTTGTATTTACAGGGAACAAGTAAAATCAACCAGTTAGGGCATTTAGAAATCGGCGGTGTCGATACAGTTGAACTTGCCAAACAGTATGGGACACCGTTATATGTATACGATGTCGCACTCATTCGCGAACGAGCCCGTTCTTTTAAAAATACATTTGAATCATTAGGAGTTCCATATCAAGTTGCTTATGCAAGCAAAGCCTTTTCTTCCATTGCAATGGTGCAGCTTGCAAATGAGGAAGGGCTTTCTCTTGATGTCGTTTCAGGCGGTGAACTGTATACGGCATTAAAAGCAGGATTTCCTCCGGAAAAAATTCATTTTCATGGAAACAATAAAAGCATCGACGAGCTTGCAATGGCTCTGGAGGCAAATATCGGTTGCATTGTGATTGATAATTTTTATGAAATTGATGTTTTATCTTCTCTTTGCCAGCAAATGAATAAAAAAGTTGCGGTGTTGCTTCGCGTTACACCAGGCGTCGAGGCACATACACATGATTACATTACAACCGGGCAGGAAGATTCGAAATTTGGATTCGACCTTCATAATGGTCAAATCGAAAAAGCGATTGAGCTTGTAAAAAATCAATCGCATTTACAGCTATTAGGAATCCATTGCCATATCGGTTCGCAAATTTTTGGCACTGAAGGATTTGTTTTAGCAGCAGGAAAGATTTTTGGGAAAATTTCTATTTGGAAAGAGAAGTTTCAGTTTGTTCCGAAAGTTGTAAACTTAGGGGGAGGATTCGGAATTCGATATACGAAAGAGGATGATCCTCTGCCAATGAATGTATATGTTGAAAAAATGGTGGAAGTTGTGAAAGGACACTCTGAGAAGCTTCAAATTCCTCTCCCTGAAATATGGATTGAGCCAGGACGCTCTCTCGTCGGGGATGCAGGAACAACCTTGTACTCGATAGGATCTCAAAAGGTCGTCCCTAACATACGCAAATATGTTGCGGTGGACGGAGGCATGAGCGACAACATCCGGCCTGCTTTGTACCAGGCAAAATACGAGGGGGCTCTTGCCAACCGGATGAATGACGAATGTTCTGAGACTGTATCGATTGCAGGAAAATGCTGCGAAAGCGGGGACATGCTCATTTGGGATTTATCCCTTCCTACCGTAAAAGCAGGCGATATATTAGCTGTTTTTTGCACGGGAGCTTACGGATATTCTATGGCAAATAATTATAACCGGATCGCTCGGCCTGCTGTTGTATTTGTTGAAAACGGCGAAGCGAGACTTGTCGTCAAAAGGGAAACATACGAGGATTTAGTCAGTCTCGATTTGCCTTTAAAAGCGGAAGTCGGTCAACCGTAAACGAAAAACGGCGTCTCAACATTAGTTGAAGACGCCTTTTTCATTATTGGAAAAACGATGCGATGGCATCAATGATCGAAGAAAAGAATTCTTTCAATTTTTGCAAAAAGCTTTGTCCTTCTTCGGATTCGAGAAATTTAGAAATTTTGTCTTTTGCTTTGTCAAGCTGGTTTCCGACTTCATCCCAATTGATATTGACGTTAATCATATTGTTAAATAAGAGGATTAAATTGTTTATATCATCTTCGGAAAGATTTATTTGCAAATCTTTTGCTGCTTGTTCAATCATTTCTCTTAGCTCTTGGTCATTTTTCGGAACGCCGTTTTCGGACATCTGTTCTTTTACTTTTGCAATTAATGCCGAAGCATTTTCGTCACCAATCTTATCTCCAAGCTTTGCTGTTTCCACCAGCTCTTGGTTGGCGACCTGTTTCACGTCTTCAGGGATCGCTTTATCAGTCGAAACTTCATAAGCTTTTATCAACCCTGTTAAAGCGGCTGTTCCGGAAACTTCAAAAGGCGCGGTGACATAAACATTTGCATCTTTGACACCAGCTGTCATGAGCGCATTTAAGTACATTTCATCCGTGACCCAGTTTATGTTGTTTGTTTGGACTTCTAAACCAGATCCCTTTTTCTCAATTTGTATTTTGGAAGAAGAAATCGCTTTTGAACCGATTTGCGCTTTCGGGATATAATCCCCCAAATATTTGTGCTCCTCTTCGTTTGTCACGGTGACCGTTTGCACGTTATCTGGTACGCCCATTTCCTTTAAGAGATCCTGCTTTTGCTGCTCCGTTAAATCGCTGCCTAACGTGACAATAACATCTCCAACAACAGAATCAGCAAAACTAGTAGTTGGTGTTGCCAACCCAATAGCAAGTAATATGGATAAAACGATTTTTTTCATCACTTAACCTCCTAAGCGAACATGACTTCGAATATATGATTATAGAGTGCAAAAACTTTCAACCATTTAAGACGTATATATATACTAAAACGTTTCATCTGTATTTTATGTTTTACTCTATGATAAAATAAAGAGAAAATTTTTTCATGAAAGGGAGCTGTTTTATGAGCAAAAAAGGCTACATTTTAATGGAAAACGGAGAAAAAATTGAATTTGAGCTTTTTCCGAATGAAGCTCCAAATACAGTGAAGAACTTTGAAAAACTTGCGAATTCAGGCTTTTATGACGGTTTGACTTTTCATCGTGTTATTCCAGGGTTTGTAAGCCAAGGCGGATGTCCGAATGGCAACGGCACTGGTAATGCAGGATATACGATCAAATGCGAAACAGATGGCAATCCACATAAACATGTAACCGGCGCCATTTCTATGGCTCACGCAGGCAGGGATACAGGCTCTTGTCAATTTTTTATCGTTCATGAACCTCAGCCTCACTTGGATGGAGTTCATACTGTTTTTGGCCAAGTAACTTCAGGCATGGAAACTGTGTTGAGCATGAAAAACGGAGATGTAATGAAAAAAGTAGAAGTGTATGAAAATTAAATTCCTCTTTCAAATAGAAAGGGATGTACAAAATGAGAATGAAAAACTGGATATTATTTATTGTTCTTGTTGTATTGAGCATTATTTGGGGACTCGTCTATTGGATGTTCATTGCTGACTAGCTGAATACCGCTCAGCTTTAGTTGATAATATAATTTTTGTAGATGCGGTCAAGTGTAGGAGAGAAATAATCGATAAAAAGGCACTTTTTCATATTGTTCAAAGATTGCTTTCTTGACAGAAGACCGTTTGAAGGGAGATAATAGTAAAATAATTGGCTGTTTTCTTCAGCTTTGTTTCTTTTTCAAAAACTCGTGAATGCTTCAAAATGGAAGGTGGGAAGCAAGAGGAAGCAGCCGTTTTTCCCATTGAAAATAACATAAAATGAATGATGCATCCTTCGGGGCAGGGTGAAATTCCCGACCGGCGGTGATAAAAGCTTTTAAGCTTTTTTAGCCCGTGACCCGCATTGGCGGAACGCCTTTGCGGTGGATCTGGTGAAAATCCAGAGCCGACAGTATAGTCTGGATGGGAGAAGGATCACTTTTGAAGGTGAGGAGTATAAACTGTTCAAAAAGAACAGATTTTATACTCTTATTTGAGTATACCTTCTTTTCGTTAAAGTGATCATCAAGCCCTGGGGGAACAAACCCGGGGCTTTTGTTTTGAAATCAACAAAAGGGAGGTGTGTCCTTCATGAATGACGAAAAATGGATGGAATTTGCCTTTCAGCTAGCGAAACAAGCAATCGGCCAAACGAGCCCTAACCCGTTGGTGGGAGCGGTCGTTGTGAAGGATGGGGAACTGATCGGGTTTGGAGCGCATTTAAAGGCTGGGGAACCCCATGCGGAAGTTCATGCTTTAAATATGGCTGGGGAAAAGGCAAAAGGTGCAACGCTGTACGTCACGCTTGAACCTTGCAGCCATTTTGGCAAAACTCCTCCCTGCTCTGAGCTTATTATCAAAAGAGGGATTAAACGGGTCGTTGTAGCTGCTTTGGATCCGAATCCTCTCGTAAGTGGACGCGGTGTGAAAGCTTTGCAAGATGCTGGAATCGATGTGGAAGCCGGGATATTGCAAAAAAATGGACATGAACTTAACAAAGTTTTCTTTCATTACATTCAAACAAACACTCCGTTTGTCACATTAAAATATGCCGCAACATTCGATGGGAAAATTGCTACAAAAATAGGTGACAGCAAGTGGATTACCGGAGAGGAAGCAAGACAGGATGTGCACCGTTACAGAGAAATACACGACGGCATTTTAGTGGGTGTTAATACAATTATAAAAGACAATCCAAGTCTGACTTGTCGGCTGCCGGATCGCAAACGAACACCGATACGGATTATTTTAGATACCCATCTGCGAATTCCGATGGATGCCAATGTGATAACTGACAAGGAAGCAGAAACTTGGGTCATTTGCCAAGATGGGGATCTCAATAAAAAAGCGGAACTGAAAAAATTAGGAATAGAAGTGTTGACTTTACATGACCAATGGAATATCCCAAATATTTTAAAAATATTAGGCGAGCGAGGCATCACCTCCCTGTTCGTTGAAGGAGGAGCAAGAGTCCATGCTTCATTTTTAAAAGCGGAAGCAGTGAATGAATTAATCGTGTATTTTGCACCCAAAATATTGGGAGACCCTGAAGGAATATCAGCCGTCATGGGCGATGAAGCATTAAAGATGAGGATGGCACATTCATTTGAAATTCAGTCCGTTACGAAAATAGGAGAAGATGTGAAAATTGTCTCCGTTCCGAAAAGAGGTGGACAAGATTGTTTACTGGAATCATTGAAGAAATAGGGGAAATCAAATCAGTAAAAGGAACGAATCAAGCAGTAATTTTAGAAATTTATGCAAAAAACATTTTGCAAGATGTAAAAATAGGCGACAGCATTGCCGTCAACGGAGTCTGTTTAACGGTCACCGACTTTGAATCGAATTATTTTTCTGTGGATGTCATGCCTGAGACGATGGCGGCAACGACATTAGGTACATTAAAAACCGGATCAAAGGTGAATTTGGAAAGGGCAATGGCTGTTGGCGACCGATTTGGCGGCCACATCGTTTCAGGACATGTTGATGGCGTTGGCACGATCGTCAAAAAAGAAAGAAAGGAAAATGCTGTTTATTATCAAATTAAAGCTCCTAAAGATTTGCTTTATTACATGATATTAAAAGGTTCAGTTGCAGTTGACGGAACGAGTTTAACCATTTTTGGCTTAACAGAACAAACCTTTACGATTTCGATTATTCCTCACACATATTCAGAAACAATTATTGGGGAAAAGGAGATAGGCGATAAGGTCAATATTGAATGTGATTTGATCGGGAAATATTTAGAAAAGTTTGTCCGCAAAGAGGCGCCAACCGGAATTACCGTTGATTTTTTGCAAAAGCACGGTTTTTACAGTGAATAGAGGTGATAGAATAATGTTTCATTCCATTGAGGATGCCATCGCAGATTTAAAACAGGGGAAAGTGATCATTGTCGTGGATGATGAGAATCGGGAAAACGAAGGAGATTTTGTCGGTCTAGCTGAGTTTTCCACCCCTGAAATGATCAATTTTATGATTTCGAAAGGAAAAGGTCTCGTCTGTGTGCCGATCACGGAATCGTTAGCGCACCGTTTGCAGCTTCACCCTATGGTAGCGGAAAATACAGATTTGCACCAAACCGCGTTTACTGTCAGCATCGATCATCAAACAACAACGACGGGAATCAGCGCATATGAGCGAGCTAAAACGATTCAGTCGCTCATTCAGCCGGATGCAAGGGCGGAGGATTTTAAAAGACCCGGACATGTTTTCCCGTTGATTGCAAAGAACGAAGGAGTATTAAAAAGAGCCGGCCACACGGAAGCAGCCGTTGATTTGGCAAAGCTGGCAGGATGCTTTCCAGCTGGCGTCATTTGCGAAATTATTAATGAAGACGGAACAATGGCTCGGGTTCCTCAATTAAAAGAAATAGCGGAACAATACAATTTAAAAATGATCACGATTCAAGATTTAATTCAATACCGCAGAAAACGGGAGGAATTAATCAAAAAAGAAGTGGAAATCGAGCTTCCGACAGGTTTTGGCCGTTTTAAAGCCATCGGTTATACCAGCTTGTATGATGGAAAAGAGCATATTGCGCTGGTGAAGGGTGAAATTAAGCCGGAGCATCCTGTTTTAGTTAGAATCCATTCAGAATGCCTGACAGGAGACGTCTTTCATTCTCACAGATGCGACTGCGGCCCGCAGCTTCATTCTGCATTGAGTGAAATTGAAAAAGAAGGAAGCGGAATTTTGCTCTATTTGCGCCAAGAAGGCAGGGGGATCGGGCTAATAAATAAATTGAAAGCATATAAGCTTCAAGAAAAAGGTTATGATACGGTCGAAGCAAATGAGGAGCTCGGCTTTCAGCCGGATCAAAGAGAATATGCTGTTGCAGCACAGATGCTGAAGGATATTGGAGCCAAGTCTATTCGTTTAATGACAAACAATCCGAGAAAAATGAAAGAAATGCAAGAATACGGACTTGAAATATTGGAGCGGGTTCCAATTGAAATACCGGCAAACAAGGATAATGAAAAATATTTGAAAACAAAAAAATCGAAACTAGGACATCTACTTCATATTTAGCGGGAGGTTATACTAATGAGCATAAACAAAATTGAAGGACATTTAGTCGGAAAAGATTTGAAAATCGGAATTGTCGTATCAAGATTTAATGAATTTATTACAAGCAAGCTGTTAAGCGGAGCAATCGATGCTCTCATCCGCCACGGCGTTTCGGAAAGCGACATTGATGTTGCATGGGTTCCGGGGGCTTTTGAAATCCCGCTTGTATCCAAAAAACTGGCTGAGTCCAAAAAATACGATGCGGTCATTGCCTTAGGAACAGTTATCCGTGGATCCACTACGCATTACGATTACGTATGCAATGAAGCGGCAAAAGGGATTGCGAACGCTTCTCTGCAAACAGGAGTGCCGGTAATATTTGGCGTCGTCACGACGGAAAATATCGAGCAAGCGATTGAACGAGCAGGAACGAAAGCGGGCAATAAAGGCTGGGACGCAGCACTATCGGCAATTGAAATGGCAAATTTAATCAAATCCCTCGCCCAACTTTAAAGAAAACAGTTTAAAATTCGTAAGAAAATGTATATAATGTTAAGAGCAATATGATAAATGGGATTCAACACCAGTTGCCCATAAAATCTTTCTTGAAAGAATGTTATATATTAACGAGGGATCCAGCATGTTAGTTCGATATAAGAAAGCTTTTGAAAAAATTGCGATGGGGCTTCTTTCCTTTATGCCGAGTGAAAAGGATTTAAAGCAGCTCCAGCAAACGATGAAAACGTATGAAAATGACGAAAATTGGCAGCTTTTCTTATGGAAGGAAGAAGATGTTATCGGAGTGATCGGCGTTGAGTTGAAAGATAAAGGAATAGTGGAAATTCAGCATATTTGCGTAAACCCGTCCCATCGTCATGAAGGAATCGGCAAAAAAATGATCAATGCCGTAAAAGAGCTATATAAAGATAAACATGTTATTCCTAGCGAACAAATTCAATCCTTTTTTGAAAAATGCGACCATGAGCAATTGGAAAAAGAAGAGAGCTGATCACTCTCTTCTTTTTCTTTTTTTATGCCAATTTTTCAATCTCTCCTCAATGATGTCCGTTCGATCCCTTGTTTTATGTTTATGTATTAAAAAAACGTTTGAAATATCGCTAGGCTCACCGAACGTTTTTCCTCGTTCCTTTGCTGTTGTTAAGCAAATTTCGTAAAGGTTTTGATCAAAAATCGGCAGCTGAATGCTTTTATATGGTTCTCTTTTTTGAATTCGACCAAAAGTGTCTTGTAAAATATGTAAGAGCTGTTCATCATCCAAACCGAGTTTGTTAAGAGACGCCGTTTCATTTTTTAAAATGCGAATAGCATTTTTCATCATCCGCTCAGCACCATTGAAATTTTTTCTCCTGTAATGATAAAAGCTAACGGCAATTTGTATGAGCCCGACCCAGATTTGTTTTCTCTCTTCTTTAGGATCTTTTTTCCACAATTCTTCTAAAATTTCATGACATTCAAAATAATCCCGGTCACAATGAAAATGATATAAAAACTCAATATATTCAGGTGGGTACATATTGAGAAAACTCCTTTTTTCTACTATATATGTTATAGTTTATGAAAATGGCTGCAAAAAAGAAAGTATTCATGCCTGATTTAAAAATAAACAAAAATGAGCTTTGTTGAAAAAGAGTATTGGATGTATTTTTCTATTGGTCTATACTAAAAATTAGCCATTTATCGAGGGTGATGATCAGATAATGTATCTAGTAAAGTTAGAAGCTTTTGAAGGTCCGTTAGATTTGCTTTTGCATTTAATTCATCGTTTAGAAATTGATATATATGATATCCCTGTCAGCGAAATAACAGAACAGTATATGGAATATATTCACACGATGCAGGAGCTTGAGCTGGATGTTGCCAGTGAATATTTAGTGATGGCAGCCACATTATTGTCGATTAAAAGCAAAATGCTCCTTCCAAGACAGGAGGAAGAGTGGTCAGACGAGGAAATCATCGAAGAAGAGCAGTCCGATCCGAGAGATGAGCTTGTTACCCGTTTAATTGAATACAAGAAATATAAAGAAGCGGCAGTAAAGCTGAAAGAACTGGAAAGTGAACGGGCGCTTGTCTATACGAAGCCTCCAAGCGACTTGAGCGAATATTTGGAGGAAAAAGAGCCGATTTTGCAAAAAGGAAACGTAACGGTTTATGATATGATCGCTGCCTTTCAAAAAATGCTAAAACGAAAAAAAATTGAAAAGCCAATCGAACGAACCGTAGCAAAAGAAGAAATCCCGATCGAAAAACGAATGAAGGAAATGATCATGGAGTTGAAGGCATCGAAAAAGAAAAAGGAGTTTCACGATTTCTTTCCAGCTGACAGGAAGGATTATATGGTCGTGACTTTTTTAGCTTTGCTTCAGCTGATGAAAAATGAATACGTTCATGTAGAGCAAGAACATAATTTTTCAGAAATTTATATTTACGGGAGTGAAAAGCTGCATGAGTTTAGGGATTATTGAATGGAAATCCATTTTGGAAGGGCTCTTATTTGCGGCTGGGGACGAAGGCCTTTCCATCAAGCAATTAACTTCCGTTCTTGAAATTGACGAAGCAACGGTTTTAAGCATTATTGAAGATTTAAAAGAGGAATACCAAAAAAAAGAACGGGGGATCGACCTTGTAGAAGTAGCAGGGGTTTACCAGCTCACAACCAAAAAGGAGCATGCACCATACTTAAAGCGGCTGATGGAAACTCCTATGAACCAATCACTCTCTCAGGCTGCGCTTGAAACATTGGCCATTATCGCTTATAAACAGCCGATTACCCGGATTGAAATAGAAGAAATTAGAGGGGTAAAGTCAGAAAGGCCGATCCGGACCCTTTCAGCGAAAGGGCTTATTCAAGAAGTCGGCAGAGAAGAGGGAGTGGGAAGAGCTATTTTATACGGAACGACAAAAGAGTTTCTTGAATATTTCGGATTAAAAACGATCGAAGAATTGCCTTCATTGACAGAGATCGAGAATGAAGAGCATTTTATTCAAGAAGAGGCAGATTTATTCTTTGAAAAATTAAATAACTTGTAAGTCGTCTCAGGCGGCAGTCTGAGACTTATTTTTATTTCACATTCTTTCAAATTCCGTTCATACGGTTGTCTTCTTTGCATAAACTTGTACAAAACGAATCGAATAAAGGGACGTGAAAGCATTAATGAACAAATGGACATCACGTATTAATGTATTCATTCTTTTTATATTGATAGGCCATTTTTTTATCCCGACAGCTCATGCAACTCATACGATTGAAGTTAGTGCAGAAAGCGCCATATTAATGGATCAGGAGAGCGGCCGGATCCTTTTTGAAAAAAACCCACATAAAAAAATGCGCATTGCAAGCATTACGAAAATCATGACGGCGATTTTAGCAATTGAATCAGGAAAAATGGATCAAAATGTGACTGTCAGTGACCGCGCTGTCCGAACTGAAGGGTCTTCCATATATCTTAAGCAAAAGCAAAAGGTGAAGCTGGAAGATTTGGTTTATGGTCTTATGCTAAGGTCCGGAAATGACGCTGCGGTGGCGATTGCTGAATTTGTCGGAGGCAGTTTAGATGGTTTCGTATTTATGATGAACGAAAAGGCGAAGGAAATCGGCATGACAAATACTGAATTTGCCAACCCGCACGGTTTGGATGATCACGAAAACCACTATTCTACCGCATATGATATGGCTCTTTTAACGAAATACGCCATGGAGAATGAAACGTTCCGCAAAATATTTGGAACAAAAGTTTATAAAAAAGACGGATTTCAGTGGAAAAATAAAAACAAACTTTTAAATTTATATGAATATTGTACAGGCGGTAAAACCGGGTACACAAAGAGGGCAAATAGAACATTAGTCTCCACTGCGGAAAAAGATGATTTACATTTAATTGCTGTTACGCTAAATGCTCCCGATGATTGGAACGACCATATGTCCATGTTTAACAGCGCGTTCAGCGAATATGATCAAGTGACGATCAAAAAAGAAGGATACCTTGCCATTGACAACAAGTTTTACAAAGACCGCATCTTCATTAATCGCGACATTGTTTATCCGCTGATGGAGGAAGAAAAAAACAAAATAAACATCCGTTTATTCCTAGCAAAACCGAAGGCTTCGTGGAAGAACCATCCTGAAAAGGTTCCAGAAAAAGTAGGAACATTGAGAGTGTTGCTCGATGGCGAAACGATTGAAGAAGTGCCGATCTATTTTGAAAACGGTGATGTAGAGCCTCCGCATGGCTGGTTTGGAAAGATGATCGATCTATTTTTTGATATGCTGGGTGTTTCCGCATGATTCATATTATTTGGGTTGCCTTAACTTTGATCGGCGTCGTATTTGCAATGTTCAACGGAACAATGGAGGAAGTGAATAAAGCCGTCTTTTCAGGTGCAAAAGAGGGTGTCACCATTGCCTTTGGCTTCATCAGCGTGCTTGTATTTTGGTTAGGCTTAATGAATATTGCTGAGAAAAGCGGTCTGTTAGAAAAGCTAGGGAATCTGTTCAAACCGCTGATGAGGAGAATTTTTCCTGATGTTCCCCCTGAGCATCCTGCGATGGGCTACATGCTGTCAAACTTGCTCGCCAATATGTTTGGGCTAGGAAACGCAGCTACACCGTTGGGAATTAAGGCGATGGAGCAGTTGAAAAAATTGAACAAAAATAAAGACCAGGCGTCCAGAAGCATGATCACCTTTCTAGCATTAAATACAACTGGATTGACTCTTGTTCCAACAACTGTAATTTCTATACGAATGACATACGGTTCGCATAATCCGACTGATATTGTCGTGCCAACGCTTCTGTCGACTTTCTTTGCTACCATAGCCGCTATTATGATTGACCGCTATTTTTACTATTTACGAAAAAGAAAAGGAGAATAACGATGGTGTTCATTAGTGCTGTTTCGATATGGCTGATCCCATTGATCATCGGTTTTATTTTGTTGTACGGGACTTTTAAACGCATTCCAACTTATGAAGCGTTTGTTGAAGGTGGAAAAGAAGGAATCGAAATTTCTTTTTCCATTATTCCGTATCTTGTCGGCATGCTCGTGGCAGTGTCTGTTTTTCGCGCTTCAGGGGCTCTCGATTTTTTTATGGACCTGTTAAAACCGATGTTTCAAGCTATCCACGTCCCGGCGGAAATTGTTCCGCTGGCGTTAATTCGGCCCATCTCTGGAACAGCTTCGTTAGGAATTATGAGCGATTTAATTTCAATGCATGGAGCGGATTCGTTGATCGGCCGACTGGCAGCCACCATGCAAGGGAGCACAGACACGACTTTGTATATCATTACAGTATATTTCGGTGCTGTTGGGATCAAGCGAATGGGCGATGCGATAAAGGTTGGGCTGCTGGCGGATTTTGCAGCCATCCTTTCTTCCATAATAATTGTTACGCTCCTTTTCGGTTAAGCTTTAATGAGCTTAGCTTTTTTATTTGCAAAAAAATAAATGCGTTCATCTTGTGTAACCAGACCGAAAGAAGGTAATATTTTTAGAGAGGTGAGATCAATGGAACGTTTGCAAAAGGTGATAGCGCGTTCGGGAATTGCTTCAAGAAGAAAAGCGGAGCAATTAATTTTGGACGGAAAAGTTACTGTAAATGGACAAGTTGTAACAGAGCTCGGAACAAAAGTATCTGACGAGGACAAGGTGGAGGTAAACGGGATTCCGGTAGAAAGGGAAGAACCGATTTATATTTTGTTTTATAAGCCTAGGGGAGTTATTTCGAGCGTGAAAGATGAAAAAGGGAGAAAAGTCGTCACCGATTACTTTCGAGATTTTGAGCAGCGCATCTTTCCGGTCGGCAGACTTGATTATGATACTTCAGGCCTTCTAATCCTGACAAACGATGGCGATTTTGCTAATTTGTTAATGCATCCACGATATGAAATTGATAAAGTGTATGTAGCGAAAGTTAAAGGAATTCCAGAAAGGAAAGAATTAAAACAACTGGAGCAAGGGATCATGCTGGAAGATGGAATGACAAAACCAGCAAAAGTCAAAATGCTTTCTTTAGATAAAAGAAAAAAAACGTGTATAATCGAAATTACCATTCATGAAGGAAGAAACCGGCAAATTAGAAGAATGTTTGATAAAATCGGCTATCCTGTGCTGAAGCTGAAAAGAGAACGGTACGCATTTTTAGATTTAAAAGGGCTCAATCCGGGTGCGTTCCGCGAAATTACTCCCCACGAGGTGAAGAGATTGCGGGCGCTGGCCCAGCACGGCAAGCATGCGAGAGTTTAGCCTAAAATCGGTTAAGCTTTCGCATTTATACCGACAAAACGTTGCAAACAATGTACTGCTTTAGGGGCTTACACGTTTTTATGTCACATAAACGTCAAAATTATTTTTCTGAATGAACGGAAATTCAATGATATAATAACAAGCGAATGAAAAACAAAGGGAGTACACACGATGAAAAAAAGGCGACTCATTACTCGCTCGATTATTCTTGTTATTTTATTAGGTGCTCTTGGATATACACTCTATTCAAATTTTTTTATGAGCAAAGAAAAAGTGAAAGTCGGATCAGCTGCGCCTGATTTTGTTCTTACTGATTTAGAAGGAAAAAAGCATCAATTTTCCGATTATAGAGGAAAAGGGGTATTTCTCAATTTCTGGGGAACGTGGTGCAAACCTTGTGAACGTGAAATGCCTTACATTGAAAGACAATATCAGCACTATAAAAATTTAGGCGTGGAAGTTTTAGCTGTCAACGTTGGCGAATCAAAATTAGTAGTGGAAAAATTTGCGGAAAAATACGGACTCAATTTCCCGATTGTTATTGACAAAAATCAGCAGGTGCTTCATGCATATGATGTAGATCCGCTGCCTACAACGTTTCTCATCGATAAGAACGGGAAGGTTGTCAAAATCATTACTGCACCAATGACGGAACGGGAAGTTCGAGATTACATGGAAATGATAAAACCATAGTTAGGGAGTTTTCAACATGAATCATGTGAAATGTGAATGCGGTCATGTAAATCCGTTCGGTACTGTGCTGTGTGAAAATTGCGGACGGGCCTTGGCAGCAGAAGGCGAAGGCAATTCGGAAAAACTTCATGATATGCGTTATGACGGAAGCGCCAGACGTTCTCAAACATATAATAAAACGATCGTCGATAAAGTATGGAATTTTTTCTCTTCTGTTAAAGTTGGAGTCTGGCTGATTGTGATAACGCTGATCGCATCAGCAATCGGAACGATTTTTCCGCAAGAATTGTACATACCTTCCAACGTAACGCCAGAGCAATTTTATAAAGATGAATATGGAATTTTAGGCCAGCTTTATTATCAATTAGGCTTCCACCGCCTATACGGTTCTTGGTGGTATATGACCTTGATCGCATCGATTGGAATATCGCTTGTGATTTGCTCGCTTGACCGGGTTATTCCACTTTATCGTGCCTTGAAAAATCAAGGTGTGTCTCGGCACGAGTCTTTTTTGAAAAGACAGCGCCTTTTTAGCGAATCATATGTGGACAATATTGAAAAAAATGTAGAACAAGTTAAAAAAAATTTAACAGCGCGCCGTTATCGCATTCGAGAAGAAAATGGAAACATTTTGGCAGAGAAAAATCGATTTTCCAGATGGGGTCCGTATGTCAATCATATCGGATTGATTATTTTTTTAATTGGAGCCATGCTCCGCTTTTTCCCGGGGATGTATGTGGATGAGGTTCTCTGGTTAAGAGAAGGGGAAACGAAAGAAATACCCGGGACAAATGGCGAGTATTATTTGAAGCATCATCAGTTCATTTTGGAAACTTATCAAAAGGAAAAAGAAAAAGATGTGTTTCAGGAAGCGATTGACCGTGTCGGCGATGGAAGCGTAGCTAAAAACTTCCAATCAAATGTGACGCTTTATAAAAAGCAGGGAGACAGCCTGCCGGGTGAAGAACCAAAATTAAAAGAGGTAAAAGACTTCAGCATTCGCGTCAACGAACCGTTGAAATTTGATTCTTATGCTGTCTATCAAGTGAATTACAAGCTGAATGAGTTAAATAAAATGACGTTTGATCTTATCGATAAAAAATCGGGGAAAAGCTTCGGGAAAGTTGTCATTGACCTCTTAAATCCAGAAAAGAAATATGATTTAGGAAACGGCTATGCTGTTGAAATTGCTAGCTATCTTCCAGATTTTTATTTTGATGACGAAGGCAATCCAGCCACGCGGTCGAGAGTGCCAAACAACCCGGCATTTGTTTTTAAAATGATTGCACCTGACAGACCGAAGGGAGAAACGAGTTTCGTTGCCATCCAGCAAACGATTGAACCTAACGAGAATAACAAATACAAAATGAAATTTTCAGGAATTGAAACGAAAAACTTAACGGGTCTAGTTGTAAGAAAAGATTTAACTTTATGGGTGCTCGGTGTCGGCGGAGCCATTTTTATGATAGGCTTAATTCAAGGATTGTACTGGCAGCATCGCCGCATATGGCTGAAAGCGGATAACGGCAAAATCATGCTGGCGGGGCATACAAACAAAAACTGGTTTGGATTAAAAAATGAATTGGACATCATTTTGCGCGATACTGAAATTCAAAAGCCTGTTGACCAAAAACAATTAAAAGAATAGAACCTCATGAAGGAGGGGAAGTTTGTGGCTGAACTTAGCAGCACTTTATTATACATTGCGTTTATTTTGTATTTAATAGGAACATTCTTTTTTGGCGGTTCCATCCGTGACAAAAGAGGAAAGGATGAAAAAACGAATAGATGGGCGCGATTAGGCATTGCGGCGGCGATCCTCGGTTTTTTGTCTCAACTGGGATACTTCGTTACGAGATGGATCGCTGCTGGACATGCCCCGGTTTCGAACTTATTTGAATTCACGACATTCTTTGGTATGATGCTAGTAGGAGCATTTATCATTATTTATTTTATTTATAAGCTGTCTGCACTTGGCTTATTTACATTGCCAGTTGCACTTTTATTGATTGCATATGCCAGCATGTTTCCGACAGAAATCAGCCCTTTAATACCAGCTCTTCAAAGCGATTGGCTGAAAATCCATGTAACAACAGCTGCTGCCGGACAAGCTATTTTGGCGATCAGCTTTGTAGCCGGAGTCCTGTATTTAACAAAGGTTGTGGACCAATCAAAAGCAACAAAAAAGACGTTTTGGCTTGAATTTGTCATGTTTGTATTAGTCACAACACTAGCATTTGTCATTGTCACAACCGTGTTCCGAGCAATGGATTATGAATCAGTGTTTAAATGGATCGATAAAAATGGACAAGAGGCGGAAATGGAATTTCATTTGCCTGCTCTCGTTGCGCCGCACGAAGGAGAATTGTTGACAAAAGATCGGCTTGCAGGCTTTGTGGAATTGCCGGCGATTTTATCGGCCAGAAAGGTGAACACTGTTTTATGGTCCACATTTGTAGGACTGATTTTATACGGAGTGATCCGCCTAATATTGAGAAAGCGTATTTCTGCAGCGTTGCAGCCTTTAGTGAAAAATTTAAATTTGGATGTGGTGGATGAAATTGGCTACCGTTCAGTAGCGATTGGATTCCCAGTATTTACGCTAGGTGCTTTAATATTTGCCATGATTTGGGCGCAGATCGCTTGGACCCGATTTTGGGGCTGGGATCCGAAAGAGGTTTGGGCATTGATCACTTGGCTGTTTTACGCGGCATATCTTCACTTACGGCTTTCGAGAGGATGGCATGGAGAAAAATCAGCATGGCTTGCGGTTATCGGATTTGCGATCATCATGTTTAATTTAATTTTTGTAAACCTTGTGATAGCTGGTTTACATTCATATGCATAAACGGATTGGCTGACTCATGATACATGCTGGAATTTGGATCATTATCATTTGAGTCAGCTCTTTTTTAACCTGATCAAGGGAGGAATAAAATATGTCAGAGAACCAGGATGTAACGATTTTAGTGGTAGATGATGAAGAAAGAATTCGCAGGCTTTTGAAAATGTACTTAGAAAGGGAAAATTATCAAATAGATGAGGCGGAAAATGGTGATGAAGCGCTTGAAAAGGCTCTTTGTGCCGATTATGATTTGATTATTCTGGATATTATGATGCCCGGAATTGACGGAATCGAAGTGTGCAAGCAGCTGAGAGAAAAGAAAGCCACTCCTGTCATTATGCTGACAGCAAAAGGAGAGGAGGTAAACCGTGTTCAAGGGTTTGAGGTCGGTGCGGACGATTATATTGTAAAACCGTTCAGCCCGAGAGAGGTTGTTTTGCGTGTGAAAGCGATTTTAAGAAGGGCGTCACAAACAAGCTATTTAAAAACCGATTCATCGGCGAAAAATGTGATCGTTTTCCCGCACTTAACAATCGATCATGATGCTCATCGCGTGACGGCCGACGGCAAGGAAGTCAACTTAACCCCGAAAGAGTACGAGCTGCTTTATTTTTTGGCAAAAACTCCTGATAAAGTATACGACCGGGAAAAGCTGCTGAAGGAAGTATGGCATTACGAATTTTTTGGAGATTTACGAACAGTTGACACTCATGTGAAAAGACTTAGGGAAAAATTAAACAAAGTTTCGCCTGAAGCCGCCAAAATGATCGTGACTGTTTGGGGTGTCGGCTATAAATTCGAGGTCGTTGAAGAATGAAATTTTGGAGAAGCGTTGTTGGCAAGCTTTGGATGACCATTTTATTTCTTGTGATAGTGGTTCTGTCGATTTTAACCATTTTGCTGCTCGAGTTTATGGAAAATTATCATATAAAAGATGCCGAGCAAAAATTGACCCAGCTTGCCAATAAAGCAGCCATTATTATGGAAAATCATCAAAATACACCATTAGCCGGCTCCATCGCAACTGAACTTTCTGATAAACTAACAAGTGTGTATATCGTTGATGGTGGAAAAACATATTGGCAAAAACAAAATGACGGGGCGGGTGTCGCTCAATATTCATTAAATGAAATCATCAGTGAAAAAGAGCTGTCAAAAGTATTGGAAGATCAAGAAAAAATCAGCCTTGTAAAAAGCTTTCCGCAAACGAATGATCACAATAAATTCAACAATGAAATGATGATCGTCGGAGTGCCTTATCAATCTGGAGCGATATTTGTCGTACAATCTTTGTCGGCCATTAATGAAACAACAAAACAAACAACTAAATATATTTTTATGGCAGCATTTATAGCTATTATATTAACGACCGTTTTTGCCTTTTTTTTATCAACCCGCATTACTTATCCGCTCCGAAAAATGAGAGAAGTCGCGATTGAAGTGGCGAATGGAAAATTTGATACGAAAGTTCCGAAGCTGACAAGCGATGAAATTGGTGAATTAGCTGTTGCCTTTAACCAAATGGGCCGGCAGGTGAAATTCCATATTAACGCTTTGCGGCAAGAAAAAGAACAGCTTTCAAACATTTTAAGCAGCATGGCCGACGGTGTCATTACGTTAAATATCGATGGAACGATTTTAGTCACAAATCCTCCTGCTGAACGTTTTTTGCAGGCATGGTATTATGAAAACGGAATGAATCCGAAAAAGGAACATGAGCTTCCGCCGGCTATTGAAGAGCTGTTTAAACGAGTGACGACGACTCACCGCGAGCAGGTTACTGAGATTACTTTGCAAGGCAGAACATGGGGAGTGATCATGAGCTCTCTTTATAATCAAAATCGTGTTCGAGGAGCGGTCGTTGTATTGCGCGATATAACGAAGGAAAGACGTCTCGACAAATTAAGAATTGATTTTATTGCCAATGTGTCCCACGAGCTGCGGACGCCTATTGCCATGCTGCAAGGATACAGCGAAGCTCTTCGCGATGACATTGCAGGAAGCGAAAAGGAGCGGAAGGAGATTGTTCAGGTTATTTATGACGAATCATTGCGAATGGGCCGATTGGTGAATGATTTATTGGATTTGGCCAGAATGGAGGCAGGACATATTTCCTTAAATATACAAGATGTCAAATTGAAGCCTTTTATTGAAAAAATTATTCGCAAATTTCAAGGCATTGCAAAAGAAAAACAGATTCACCTCGAATATTTGCTGAATGTTCAAATGGATTCCTTTTCGTTTGATCCGGACCGCATTGAGCAAGTACTGACCAATTTAATTGACAATGCCATCCGCCATACGAGTGCACAAGGATTTGTAAAAGTAATTATTTCAGAAAGCAATGGTTTAAAAATAGATGTTCAGGACTCAGGAAGCGGAATCAGTGAAGAAGATCTGCCGTTTGTGTTTGAACGCTTTTATAAAGCTGACAAAGCGAGAACGCGCGGAAGAGCAGGTACGGGTCTTGGGCTTGCCATTGCGAAAAATATTGTCGATGCCCATAAAGGGGTAATACAAGTTCACAGCAAATTAAATGTTGGAACGACATTTACCGTACTATTGCCGCAAACATCGTAAAAATTTGCCGATCTTTATTGTTTCACACGTAACAGAAGGGAGGTTTGGCAATGAATTTATATACGCGTACAGGGGATCAAGGACAGACGAACGTTATTGGTGCGCGCGTCGATAAAGATGATCCAAGGGTGGAAGCTTACGGAACGATTGATGAATTGAACGCTTACATAGGCTATGCAAGGACGTTTTTAACAGATAAAGCGTTTCAAGATATTTACGAAGAGCTTGAAAAAATTCAGCATCATTTGTTTGATTGCGGATCTGACATAGCGGTTGTGTACGAAAAGCAAAAACATCCGTTTAAAACGACGGAGGATATGATCCGTTTTTTAGAGGAACGAATCGATCATTATGTGGAAGAAGCTCCTGCATTAGAAAAATTTATTTTGCCCGGAGGAACGGAGGCGGCCAGCGTTTTACATATTGCGAGAACAGCTGCCAGAAGAGCAGAGCGTTTAATCGTTTCTTTAATGAAAGAGGTTAAAATTCATCATCCGGTCCTCATTTACGTGAACCGTCTGTCTGATTATTTATTTGCTGCTGCTCGGGTTGTAAATTACCGCCTAAACGTGAAGGATGTCGAATACGAACGAAGCGGGAAGGTGTTCCGGACACATAATAGCAAAAAAAATTGACACCGAGGGTCTCTTTTATAAGACCCTTTCTTTTTTGTTTGTAACATGTCATGCGTCTCTTTCGACAAATATTTTAAACGGAGGGTATGTGCATGGATGAATCGTTTCAAAGATTATACGAAAAATATCATCAAGATATTTTTCAGTTTTTATATTATTTGGTGAAGGATCGGGAACAAGCGGAAGATTTGGTGCATGAAGTGTATATAAAAGTTTTAAAATCATACTCGAGCTTTGAAGGACGAAGCAGTGAAAAAACATGGTTATTTTCCATTGCTCGGCATGTAGCGATTGATTTTTTTCGAAAGCAAAAAACTCTCCGTCAGCGAATAATGGAAAAATTTGATTTAGATCAAGCACAAATTGCGGATCGAGAGCCCCTCCCGGAAGAAATAGCTTTACAACGAGAAGAAATACAGATGCTATACAAAGCAATGAATGACTGTAATGTGAATCAAAGAACCGTTTTAATTTTACGGTTTATAAAAGAATTATCTGTTGCAGAAACAGCCGAGGTGTTGGGGTGGACGGAAAGCAAAGTCAAAACAACCCAGCATCGGGCTTTAAAAGTGTTAAAAAATTATATAGATAAAGCTATGAAAGAACAAGGTGTCACGAAAGATCAGGGAGCTATGACAGAACAGGAGGTAGTTTCAAGTGAAAAACTCTCTGTGGAGCGATGAACAAATCAAAAAATGGATAAGCGAGTTTCCAAAAGTAGAAGATTCCCGCAGTTCATTCGAGATTTGGAACAATATTACCGAGAAAAAAAGAAAAAGAACAATATTGAAATTCATTGTTCCATCAGCTTCGATTGTTGCTTTGACAGCAGCCGTCACTTTTGTAGTTTTTCCGCTAAGCAACAGCAAAAATGAACAAACCCAATATTCATACAACAAAAAGGCCGAAAACGCAGGAAACAGTCATTTAACCGAAAGTCAAACGATGGAGGCTTCGCCGAAGTATCGTTCCATAGTTCCAAATTCTTCAACTGAACAAATTATCACAGTAGGGCTTTTAGATGAAAGCAAACAGCATGTCGTTCCTCTAAGCTTTAAAGGAAATCAATTCGAGCCTGCCGTCAAGCAAATAAATGACGTCTTAAACAAGATCGATGTGAAACGTTTCAATCTTTCAGCTTTTGCCTTTCAAGATGCAGACATTTATGAAAGCAAAAGCCGAAGTGACGAGGTGATCATAAATTTTGAAAAATTGAATATAAAAGACCGTTTCCATAATGAACAAAATTTTAAAGAAGTATTAAAAGAAACATTTCGGTGGCAAAATTATAAAAAGGTGCGCTTATTTACAAATGAAAAGCAGCATGTTCCTTCTGAGCATTTTGTTTCCGAATTTCAAATAAAGAAGCTGCTGAAAAAAGCCTATTTCTTGTTTTTTCCTAAAAATAGCAGCAATCCTTTGCTCGTTCCATCAAAAAATGAATATGAAACAATTGAAGATGCAATGAATGCCATGCAAAAAGGTAAGGAAGACGGGCTTGAACCTTCCATTAATAATTCCGTTAAAATTAAGCAATTGAAAAAGGATGATGAGCTGCTTACGGTCACTTTTGAAAATGCTTCAAAAATGAAAAACACAGAGCATACTGAAGTTATGCTGGAAGCGATTTTAATGACAGCGAAAGAATTCGGCTTTAAGAAAGTGAAGTTCGAAGGCTTTGATGCGAAAAAAATCGGAAATATTGATATTTCAAAACCGGTGGAAGTGCCTTTTTCGCCTAATTTTATTGACCTGAAAGTTGATGCATAGCAAAAGGAACGGAAATAGGTCTAAACATAAAGACACCATCATAAATATTGAGAATGTACGAAAGGAGGAAAGGAGGATGAACGGATGCTGGATTTAATGCGGAGGCTGGGTATTGCCCTAATTATGGGGCTTTTCATCGGTCTTTTGTTTTTGGGAGGATTAAAAACAGAGGAGCCAGGAGAGATAAGCCCTCCCAGCACCTTTAAATATTATAAATGAATAGTTTTGGCAGAAACGATGTCATCGAACTGGACTAACGCTTCAATAAGCTGATCATCAATCAGTTTATCACAAGTTAAAACCATGATTGCTTCGCCGCCGATGTTTTTACGTCCAACCTGCATTGTTGCGATGTTTACGCCATGGTCGCCCAGTACTTTTCCGACGCGTCCAATAACACCTGGTTTATCGATGTGTTCTACATATAATACTTCCCCTGCCGGGTAAAAATCGATATCGAAACCGTTTAAATCAACAATTCGTTCACCGTAGTTTGGAATATACGTTGCTTTTACGGAAAAAGTCCGATGATCTCCATCTACTTGAACAGCGATGCAATTTGCATATCCAGAACCGTTTGAAGCAATTTTTTCGCTGAAGCTGATGCCGCGTTCTTTGGCGATGAGGCCAGCATTCACTTCGTTAACAGTTGAATCAACCCGTTCTCCTAAAAATCCAGCAAGAAATGCTTTCGTAATAAAAGATGTTTCGAGTTCAGCAACCGTTCCTTCGTAAACGATTCCGATATGTTGAACAGGTTCTTTCATGTATTGAGAAGCAAGCTGACCCAATTTTTTGGCCAATTTATAAAACGGCTGTATTTTGTCAAATATATCTTTTGTTAATGTTGGTAGATTAATAGAATTTGTAACAGGTTTTCCATTTAAAAATTTTAATACTTCTTCAGCAACTTGAGAGGCAACGTTTAATTGGGCCTCTTTCGTTGATGCTCCAAGATGCGGTGTAGCAATGACCTGTTCAAAATCAAGCAGCTTCCGATTTACTGGAGGCTCGACTTCAAATACATCAAGTGCAACGCCTTTCACATGTCCAATTTCTAAATAATGAATTAATGCTTCTTCATCGATGATGCCGCCCCGGGCGCAGTTTAATAAATAAACTCCTTTTTTCGTTTTTCCGATATTTTCTTTTCCTAATAAACCTCTTGTTTCTTTTGTCAATGGTGTATGAACAGTAATGATATCAGCTTGCGCTAAAACTTCATCGAGCTTGCAGCTGTTTACTCCCAATTTTTGCGCCCGGTCTTTTGTTAAAAATGGATCAAACACTAATACGTTCATTCCAAAAGCTTTTGCTCTTTTGGCAATTTCGCTGCCGATTCGTCCTAAACCGATGATTCCTAAGCTTTTGCCGTATAGCTCAGTACCGAGAAAGGCGGAGCGGTTCCATTCACCTGATTTAACGGAAACATTTGCTTGTGGAATATGACGAACAAGCGATGCCATCATGGCAAATGTATGCTCGGCAGTTGAAATCGTATTTCCGTCAGGTGCATTAATTACGACAACTCCGTATTTTGTCGCTGCTTCAACATCGATATTATCGACTCCGACGCCTGCTCTTGCAACAATTTTTAAATTTGTCATTTTTTGAAGCAGTTCTTCTGTTACTTTCGTTGCACTGCGGACGAGCAGAGCATCATATTTTTCCAGGTCGTCAACTTCACTTACTTTTTTCTGAACGACATTGATGTTTTCATCGTTCAATAATGGTGCTAATCCATCGCTTGATATTGAGTCAGAAACAAGAACATGAAACATTTTCTAAGATCCCCCTAGTGAACGAATTAAAAATGAAAACAAAATTTCTGATTATTTTATCTTAACTGATCTATGTTGTCAAGGTTCAAAACTTTACAGTTTGAAAACGTTTACTGTGTGTAAAAAGGGAAAAAGAGAGTTGCTTCTGAAGAAACAGCTCTCTTTTTTGTTTAATTGTTAGATTCATTGTATCGTGCGATACATTCGTCAATTAGTTTTGCCGCTGCTTCAGGTCCTTCCCAGCTGCCGATCTCTGTTCGTTTTCCTTCCAAATCTTTGTAACGTTCAAAGAAATGGGCAATTTCTTTTAATTTGTGCTCCGGCAGATCTTCAATCGATTGAACATGATCAAAACGAGGATCATCTACAGGAACGCCGATTAATTTTGCATCTTCTTCACCGCTGTCGATCATGTTTAAATAGCCAATGACACGCGATTCTATGACGCATCCAGGGAAAGTCGGATTGGTGACGATTACGAGAATGTCAAGAGGATCGCCGTCAAGTGCTAAAGTATTTTCTAAATAACCGTACTCTGCAGGGTAAAACATAGGCGAATAAAGAACCCGGTCTAGTTTAAAAACGCCTTTTTCCTTGTCATATTCATATTTGTTTTGGCTTCCTGTCGGAATTTCAATAAAAGCTTCGACAACTTTATTGTTTGCCATCGACAAAATCCTCCTTTATTATGTATGCCTTTTTATTATAGAGGATGTAAAAAATATTGGCAATTGTAGAAAAAAGACAATGAAATAAAATAAGTTTCTTTTTTTTTCGTTATTGTATATAATGAAGATAAAAAATATGGATTCATCTTCGGGGCAGGGTGAAATTCCCGACCGGCGGTGATAAAAGCTTTTAAGCTTTTTTAGCCCGTGACCCGTAAAGGTGTTTTTCCTTTACGGTGGATCTGGTGAGAATCCAGAGCCGACAGTATAGTCTGGATGGGAGAAGATGAGGGTTCAGGCGTTTCAAAAAATATGATCATTGAAACGTTTATTTTAACCTGCTTACAATTCTCCCTCTGCGTCAATGTAGAGGGTTTTTTTATTGAAGCAGGAGATGGACCCTTCCTTCTTTTCAAGATGGATCACAGAAAGAAAAGGAGAGAAGGACTGTGTTAAAAACAAAGGCATTTAAACTTGTTTTTGTAGGAATGTTAAGCGGGATTTCCTACTTGCTTATGGCTCTTAACTTTCCGCTTCCGGGACTTCCGGCATTTTTAAAAATTGATTTCAGCGAAATTCCTGCTATGCTGGCGACGATTTTATTAGGGCCGATTGCAGGATTGGCTGTAGAAGCGATTAAAAATACGCTTCATTACATCATTCAAGGAAGCGCGACAGGAGTTCCGATTGATCAGTTGGCAAATTTCTTGGCCGGATTGTTTTTCCTTTTGCCGTTTGCATTCGTGTTTCAAAAAGTTCGTTCGATGAAAGGGGTTCTTTTCGGTTTAGCTGCCGGGACCATTTCAATGTCAGTAGCCATGAGCTTATTGAACTATTATTTCATTTTGCCGGCATATACGCTGTTTTTAAATATGCCGCAAATGTCGATTGCAGAAGTGAAGCAAGTCATTATTGCCGGGATTTTGCCTTTTAACCTCATTAAAGGAACAATTATTGCCATTGTCTTTTTAATGATTTACGGCAGAATAAAAGAATGGCTTCAACATAAATTTAACGTGCAAAATGCATAATTTATATGCAAAAAAGCGGAGACCAGCCGCTATGATGTTTTCGCATCATAACGGTGCTCCGAATTATGATACACAAAACCCCCACAGAAATTCGTTTTTCCGTGGGGGTTGTGTGCGCCCGGCATGGGTGTAATCTATAGGGTGAAAGTCCCGAGCTGCGAAGGCAGAAGTAGCAGTTAGCTTAACGCAAGGGTGTCCGTGGCGACGCGGAATCTGAAGGAAGCGAGCGGCAAACTTCCGGTTTGAGGAACACGAACTTCATATGAGGCTAGGTATCACTGGGTGAGTTTGCACAACAAAACAAAGCCCTTTCTGCCGAAGGTGATACAGAGTAAATGAAGCAGATGGATGGAAGGAAAGATTACACTCTTACCCGGGGAGGTCTGGCTGGCACGCCAAGTAACCTTGGTAACCTATCTAGTGATAGATAGCTGAACAGTCAGAAGTCAGCAGAAGTCATAGTACTCTTTCAAGCTCGAGATGGAAGAGGAAGGACTGAACAATTAAGGAGAACGAATCGCTAGGCGTTCATCTTCTGTGTGGAAGCAGACAATCCGATAGGACTTACTTGAAGGAGGAAGTGGTGAATCCCACGGGGGACTTCAAGAGGGTGGAGCAGAAGATGGCACAAATAGAAGAATTCGTTCACGTGGAGAGGATATCAATGTTGATGGAAATGATTTTGTCACGGGAAAATCTCCTGGCGGCACTGAAACGAGTCGAACAGAATAAAGGAAGTCACGGAGTAGATGGCATGTCCGTAAAAGACCTACGAAGACACCTCTACGAAAATTGGGACTCCATTCGACAGTCGTTGAGAGAAGGAACCTACAAGCCCTTACCCGTCCGTCGGGTCGAAATCCCGAAACCGAACGGTGGAGTAAGGCTTCTAGGGATCCCTACCGTGACGGATCGTTTCATCCAACAAGCGATTGCCCAAGTTTTGACGAAAATCTTTGATCCGACCTTCTCGAACCATAGCTATGGTTTCCGCCCAGGCAGAAGGGGACATGATGCGGTTAGGGAAGCAAAGGGTTATATCAAAGAAGGATATCGTTGGGTAGTCGATATAGACCTAGAGAAATTCTTTGACAAGGTGAATCACGACAAACTGATGGGGATCTTGGCGAAAACGATCAAAGATCAAATTCTACTGAAGGTAATTCGCCGGTATCTTCAATCAGGCGTGATGATCAATGGAGTGGTAATGGAAACGGACATGGGAACGCCTCAAGGCGGCCCGCTTAGTCCACTTTTATCAAACATCATGCTTCATGAATTGGATAAGGAGCTTGAGAAACGTGGACATAAGTTTGTTCGGTATGCGGATGACTGTAACATCTATGTGAAAACAAAGAAAGCAGGAATTCGTGTCATGAACTCCATTACGAACTTTATAGAGAAGGAGTTAAAGCTCAAGGTAAATAAAGAGAAATCGGCGGTAGACCGTCCTTGGAAACGGAAGTTTCTCGGTTTCAGCTTCACACTCAATAAGACTCCAAAGGTACGGATTGCGAACGAAAGTGTGAAACGTTTGAAGAACAAGATCCGTGAAATTACATCAAGATCGAAACCGTATCCAATGGAGAAAAGGATTGAGAAACTGAACAAGTATTTAATGGGATGGTGCGGATATTTTGCCTTGGCAGAAACACCAAGTAAGTTCAAAGAATTGGATGAATGGATTAGACGAAGGCTTCGGATGTGTTTGTGGAAAGAATGGAAAACCCCGAAAACAAGAATTCGGAAACTCAGAGGATTAGGAGTTCCAAGCCATAAAGCATTCGAATGGGGTAATACACGCAAGAAATATTGGCGGATTGCCTGCAGTCCCATTCTACACAAAACCCTCGACAACTCCTATTGGAAGCGTCGAGGGTTAAGAAGTCTATTCGAAAGATATCAAGCACTACGTCATACTTAATTGAACCGCCGTATACCGAACGGTACGTACGGTGGTGTGAGAGGTCGGGGGTTAGTCACCCCCTCCTACTCGATTCTTTTAAAGCTGATGAAACAGCTATTCAAATTTTAAAGGATCGCCGTCAAAGGGTTCATCAGCAATTTTAATGGAATCTGTTGGGCAACCTTCAAAAGCATCCATTAAATCATCTTCTAAAACTTCTGGAACTTCAACCGTCCCTTGGTTATCATCTAGAATAACGTATGCGATTCCTTCGTCATCATAATCATAAATATCTGGCGCTGCTGCCCCACATGCACCGCATGCAATGCATGTTTCTTTGTCAACGATTGTATATTTTGGCATTGTCTAACCTCCTGTATAAATGAAATGAGTAGAAGTCATAAAAGAGAAAGAAACATTTATCTTCCACTTCAGAATGTTTTATATAATAATCAGAATACCACATAATTATTGTAAGATGGAATATTAAACATTTCAATAAAAAAAGATGAAATGTCATAGTATTTCGATAAACTTACTTAAATCAAATCATTCATTATATATTTTTCGACAATTATTGGATAAATTTTGATAAAATAAGGATTGAACAGAAGGTTTCAATTTTTAAGGTGATCAAATGCCTCTCTCTTATTTGGAAGGAATCATCCTTTATTGTTTTCAACAGCTCAAATGCGAGCGATCGAAAGCAGCTGTTTTTCATTTATTAAAAGGAAAAAAATCTTCTCAAACGATTCAAGATAGCATTATTTTTCATTTATCGAACTTATTTGGCATTTGCCGTGAGCTCGAGCTTGAAGAATATAATCACTTGTTAAACAGATTGGTTCAGCTGTCATATGTCAAACAAGTAAAAGGCGAGTTTTATATGGTCACAATGAACGGCGAACGGGTGCTGCAAGAATTTTTGTCAGAAAAACCGTTTCCTGATAAGCTGGATGGGGCCACCTACAATGATATAGGGAAAATTTTTTGGCAGCGTTTATCTTTATTTGTTCAAACGGTTTCCCATCTAGTTTATAACCATTCGAAATTTTTACCTATAACAAATAATGGTCAGCTGTTGCATTTTGTCAAAACATACATATTGCAGATGAAAGAGACAAAGAAAAATATCGGAAATCGAACGTTTTTGGAAATGAACCGTTTGCTTGAATGTTTAGATGAAAAGGGAGCTATCTTAGTTGTCAATCGTTTGTCCGGCTTTAAAAAAAATGGAATCACCTTTGAACAGCTTGCAGCAGCTGCGAATGAAGATCCTTTTTATTTGAAGCTTATGTTTCAAGCTGCCGTCATTCAAATGGTGAACGAATTGCAAAAACGTTCTGATCAATATCCGATATTATTCGGTCTTTTAAGAGATTTGATAAAAAAACACCCGCTAACCGCATCGGCGGAAAAAACGTACCGCTTGTTGGCGGAGGGGTTGGGCATTGATGAAATTGCAGCAGTCCGAAAGCTTAAAAGAAATACGATTGAGGACCATATTGTTGAGATTGCTTTAAACATGCACGATTTTGCCTTCGAACCTTATGTAAGCAAAGAAGATGTGGTCAAAATCGGGCAAGCGATTGAAAAGCTGCAAACGAACAAGCTGAAAACAGTTAAAGAATATCTTCAAGATCAATACAGCTATTTTCAAATTCGGCTGGCAATGGCTGCAATAAGGAGATGGCAATGACGAAAGATCTTTTTACTTTGCTGAAGGAAAAATTCGGTTATTCAAGCTTTAAAACAGGCCAAAAGGAAATAATTGAAGATGTTATTAGCGGACATGACGTAGTTGCCATGCTGCCGACAGGCGGTGGAAAATCATTGTGCTATCAGCTTTCTGGCTATTGTTTACAAGGTGCTGTATTAATAGTGTCCCCGCTATTGTCGCTCATGCAAGACCAGGAACAGCAGATGAAAATGTTTGGAGAAAAAAGAGTCATTGCATTAAATAGCTTTTTAACCCGATATGAAAAAGAAAAAGCTTTCCGGCAATTGCACCGTTACAAATTTATATTTTTATCGCCTGAAATGTTTAAATCAAAAAGGCTATTGGATGCATTGGCGCAAATCCAAATATCTTTATTTGTCGTCGATGAAGCGCATTGCATTTCACAGTGGGGACATGATTTTCGGCCTGACTATTTAAAGCTCGGAAAGGTAAGGGAGATGATCGGTTCTCCCCCTTGTTTGGCGATGACCGCCACAGCCACTAAAGAAGTGCTGAACGATATCGCGAAATGCTTGCATTTAACCGATGCAACATTTCATATTCATTCTATTGACAGGCAAAACGTTGCCATTAATGTTGAAGCCGTAAGCAGCCAAGAGGAAAAATTGGAGCGATTAGCCGAATGGCTGAAAATGTTAGAAGGGCCGGGTATCATTTATTGCTCCACAAGAAAGTGGGCGGAAGAGCTTGCCAGATGGATTGAACAAAAGGGAATGACAAATGCGGCTTATTATCATGGCGGAATGGAATATGAAGATAGAATGTTGATTCAACAGCAATTTTTAAATGACGAACTTTCGGTTATAACGGCGACAAATGCTTTTGGAATGGGAATAAACAAAAAAGACGTTCGATTTGTCATCCATTTCCATTATCCTGCTGACATGGAATCATACGTACAAGAAATAGGCCGGGCAGGAAGAGATGGAAACCAAAGCATTGCAATTGCACTTGTAGCAAAGGGTGACGAGGAGTTTCCCCGGTCGATAATACGTTCTGAATTTCCTGAAAAAAAAGAGATTGAGTTGATTGTAAAAACGATTCGGTTAAAGGGAAGCTTTGATTTAACAGAAGAAGAGTGGAGCAGCTTCGGCTTGTCTGATGTACAGAGGAGATTTTTACAATATAATTTCCAAATGTTGGATGAAAACATGTATCATTGGACGACTGATCAGATCGTAAATTATGTATGGAGCAAGATTGAAGATCGAATGAAAATGAAATTTAAAAAATTAGCCGACATGGAAGCATTTTTACGAGCAAAAGCATGCAGGCGGAACATGATTTTAAGCTATTTTCAGGAAAAACCTTCAACAAAGGTTTCGATTTGCTGCGACAATTGCGGAATAAACGATCGTTTTTTTATCCGAAAAAAAATTCATTCATCCCAGCCAATGATAAAGTGGGATTGGAAGCAAGAATTAAAAAGGCTGTTTCGTCAAAGTGGGTGAAGGCGTGATTAAAAGACAAGAAGAATTGATAAAGAACATGACCGATCGAGAGCTTTTATTTCATCTCATGGTCACTCAGTCGCTATTTCTTCTTATATCGATTATTTTAGGGTTCATTTTTTTTGACCGTGCGGAGGATTTTTTTCAATTATGGGAATTGAGTTGGGAATCGATAGCTGTTGGCTTGCTTGCAACAGTTATCGTTCTGCTCATTAATTTGGTAATTATGAAATGGGCGCCAAAAAGCTGGTACGATGATGGAGGAATCAATGAAAAACTGTTTCAAAACAGAAGCTTGCCGGAAATTTTTTGGATGACCCTTATCGTTGCTTTTGCGGAAGAAATATTGTTTCGCGGAGTTCTGCAAACCCATTTCGGACTGTTTATCGCCAGTTTGATCTTTGCCTTCATGCATTTTCGTTATCTTTCAAAATGGCTGTTATTTGCAACGGTTTTGTTCGTCAGTTTTTTTCTCGGAGTGATATTTGAACTGACTGAGAATATTTTAACAACAATTTTCGCTCATTTTCTTATCGACTTTGTATCGGCAGTGCAAATTCGCTTTCAATATTTGAAAAATAGTAAAGGCGATGGGAGGGACGATGAAGAAGATGACAAGTCCGTATGAACATGACCAAGCTGAGCGTTTAAGGGAAAAAATGATTGATGAAATAAAAGAGAGAACGGGGACATATCCGTCTCGGAGTGAAGTGCATAAAAAAAGGCGGAAGAAAAAAAAGAAAATGAACTATCCGCTTTTGCGTATTCTCGTCTTTCTTTTTATATTAGTGCCAGTCGTTGTTTTATTTTTAACTTCTTATTTGGAACGAAATCAATCAAACCGCAGCGGGGAAAATCTTTCAGATTTTGACTCTGTAATTATTAAAAATAATAGCGGGAAGTCTGTTCAAGAAGAGAGAGTGGAAGAAAATAATTCCTCTAACTCAGACAAAGAAGAAGGAAATCAGAATGAACAGGAAGCTTCTCCAACGACTGAAGAACAATCCTCTTCCAACAGCACAAGAGACGAAACCCGAAAAGAAATTTCTGGAAATGAAAGCGATGGAAACATGGAAGAGAACAGACGCATCATTACTCATGTTGTCCAGCCGAACGAAACGCTGTATAAAATCTCGATGAAGTATTATAAAAGCCGAAATGGCGAAGAGCTTATTCGAGAATGGAATCATCTTCAAGATTCCAACATTTATGTCGGACAAGTTTTAAAAATCCCTTTAGATAATCCCCAATAACTAAAAAATTTTCATATTTGAAAAAGATCATGCATAACTTGTACAAAAAACTTTGGGGGATTTTAAACGAATGGAAAGGCAAATTAAAGATCTGCCCTATACAGATCAACCTACCAAGCATATGCTGCAAGGGCTCATTGAGCGTAAAAGAGAATTCGAAACATATAAACAGAAATGTTTGGTTTGGCAAATAATTACATTTGTGGAAGTGATTATTTTTATAGTGTTTATTTATTTCAACGTATATCAACGATTGGAAACAGATCTTTTGTTTGTTTTATTCTATTTTTTTCAATCATCACACTTATTCGCCGTTTTGCTGATTGCATTCAGCTATTCAACAGCCGTTTATTTTAAAAAGAAAGAAGAAAAAGCGGAAAAAGAATATCATGAGCTTAGATGGGAAATTATTGATAAAAGCACTGATTTTTGGAAAAGCGAAGAAGAGTGGATGAATCGCGACAAGGTTTTTTCTGTTATGAAAAAAGAATTTGATATTAATCTCTATTATAAAACGAAATAAAAATGTGATTTGTGAGTAAAAATGCTTGTCTTCACCCCCTCGTAATTGTAAACTGTTTACTAACTAAAGAACCATCTTTTAGAATCAACATACAATATCGTATGATGTATTGACGGCAGGAGGGAAGAAGATGCGGCTCGAGCGTCTTAATCATAATAAAATTAAAATTTTCCTGACTCTAGATGATTTGTCGGATCGCGGCTTAACAAAAGAAGATCTATGGAACAACTCTTTAAAAGTTCATCAGCTTTTCCGGGAAATGATCAATGAGGCAAGTGAAGAACTCGATTTTCATGCAAACGGTTCGATTGCGGTCGAGGTTTATTCACTAAAAGCACAGGGAATGGTGATTATTGTTTCCAAAAATAATGATGAAGAACTTGAAGATGAATTTTTAGATGATTATATTGAAATGCAAGTAAAAGTGGATGAACATCAAGATATATTGTATGAGTTTTTGAATTTCGAAGATGTCCTCGATCTTGCAAAAGTTCTTCAACGTTTCGAAATAACAGAAGGCGCGCTATATTCATATCAGGGACGATACTACCTGCTGTTTGATGACATCTCTAAGATTGAAACGGAGCATCTTGTTGCAATTTTAGCGGAATATGGAACGCCGACACATATGACAACTCATAGACTGCATGAATATGGAAAATTATTGATAAAGGATCACGCTGTTCGTCTTTTGAATGACTATTTTTCCTGAGGCTGACAAAACATCGCCTTTCAGCGATGTTTTATCAGCTTTTTTTGCGTAGATTTAGTATTTTATTTGATAAAAAACAAAGCGGTTTGCCGCTTTCTTTTTTTAACAAGAAATTCAGTATCCCTTTATTTTCTATGAATTAATGATTGAATTAATTTATAGAAGGTGTATACTAAGTCATGAAAGGTGGACTTTTCCTTTTCATTATTAAAGAACATATAGGAGGTTTACTTATTATGGTAGCCGAAGGCAATGACAAGCATGATGTGCTAAAAGCTACGCAAAAGGTAATACATAAAGCGTTAGGAAAACTAGGTTATCCAGAAGAGGTGTATGAATTATTAAAAGAGCCGATTCGCATGCTGACAGTGAAAATACCTGTTCGCATGGATGACGGTTCTGTTAAAATATTTACTGGCTACCGGGCGCAGCATAATGATTCTGTAGGACCTACAAAAGGAGGCGTTCGCTTCCATCCAAATGTAACTGAAAACGAGGTAAAAGCGCTTTCAATTTGGATGAGTCTAAAATGCGGAATTATTGATTTGCCTTACGGTGGTGGAAAAGGTGGAATTGTTTGTGATCCAAGAGATATGTCGTTCAGGGAATTAGAAAGATTAAGCAGAGGATACGTTCGGGCAATTAGTCAAATTGTTGGCCCTACAAAAGATATACCTGCACCTGATGTATTTACGAACTCGCAAATCATGGCTTGGATGATGGATGAATACAGCCGGATTGATGAATTTAATTCGCCAGGATTTATTACCGGCAAGCCTCTCGTTCTCGGCGGTTCACATGGCCGTGAATCGGCAACGGCAAAAGGCGTGACCATTTGCATTCGCGAAGCAGCGAAAAAGCGTGGAATTTCTTTACAAGGGGCTAGGGTCGTTGTCCAAGGATTTGGAAATGCAGGCGGTTATTTAGCAAAATTTATGCATGATGCCGGAGCAAAAGTTGTAGGTATTTCCGATGCATACGGCGGTCTGTACGATCCAGACGGACTTGACATCGATTATTTATTAGACCGGCGCGACAGCTTCGGAACTGTTACGAAATTGTTTAATGATACGATCACTAATAAAGAATTGTTAGAACTTGATTGCGAAATTTTAGTTCCTGCGGCGATTGAAAACCAAATTACAGAAGAAAATGCCCATAATATTCGGGCTCAAATTGTCGTAGAAGCAGCCAACGGTCCGACAACTGTTGAAGCCACTCAAATCTTAACGGACCGGGGAATTTTACTCGTGCCTGACGTATTGGCAAGCGCGGGAGGAGTAACGGTTTCTTATTTCGAATGGGTTCAAAATAATCAGGGCTACTATTGGTCTGAAGAAGAAGTGGAAGAAAAATTGGAAAAAATGATGGTGAAAGCATTTAACACTGTATATGAAACGGCGCAAAACAGAAGAGTAGATATGCGGCTTGCTGCATATATGGTAGGCGTAAGAAAAATGGCAGAAGCATGCAGATATCGCGGATGGGTATAATATTTGCATCGTTTTGCAGTTTCCCCTATGATAATGTAGGGGAAATTTTTCTTTTGTCACCAGCCGCTTAATGCTATAGGAGTGATCATGATGCAAGAAGAAAAAGTGATCATTGTCGGCGGAGGTCCATGTGGACTATCGGCTGCGATCGAATTGAAGGAAAAAGGAATAAATCCTTTAGTTATTGAAAAAGGAAATATTGTTGATTCCATTTATCGCTTTCCAACACATCAAACCTTTTTCAGCACAGCAGACAGGCTTGAAATTGGCGGAGTCCCATTTATCACAGAAAACCGAAAGCCTGTCCGCAATCAAGCGCTTGCTTACTACCGGGAAGTTGTGAAGCGAAAAAATTTGCGCATTCATACATATGAAAAAGTAGAGAAGGTAGAAAAGCAGCAGGACGGAACGTTCATGGTAACGACGGAAAAAGGAAAATATCGTGCGTCATTTGTTGTGATTGCTACAGGTTATTATGATAATCCAAATTACATGAATGTTCCAGGCGAAAATCTGCCCCACGTTTTCCATTATTTTAAAGAAGCTCATCCATATTTTGATAAAGATGTCGTTGTGATCGGCGGGAAAAACTCAAGTGTTGATGCCGCGCTTGAGCTTTATAAAGCAGGGGCTAGAGTAACTGTATTGTACCGAGGAAGCGGGTATTCTTCAAGCATTAAGCCTTGGATATTGCCGGAATTTGATTCTCTTATCAAAAAAGGCTATATAAAAATGGAATTTCGGGCAGATGTAAAAGAAATTAAAAATGACTCTATTAGTTATATTGTGAACGGAATAGAAGAAAAAACTATTCCTTGTGATTTTGTCTTTGCCATGACTGGCTACCATCCAGATCATAACTTTTTGAAAAAAATGGGTGTACTTATTGATGAGCAGACAGGCAGACCTTACTACAATCCCGATACAATGGAAACGAATGTAAACGGGATTTTTATAGCCGGTGTCATCGCAGCTGGAAATGATGCGAATGAAATTTTTATCGAAAACGGCAGATTTCACGGGGAATTGATCGCAGAAGAAATTATCAAAAGAGTGTAAAAATAGGGATATCCCGAAAATAATCAAGTAGAGAAAAACAATCCGTTTTTCTCTACTTGATTTTGTTGCTTTCATAAGTTGTGGGGCTGTCCAGAAATCAAATCGCCATTGAAAACAAAAAATCATAAACACCGATATATCAACGTTTCTAAAACATTAATGGGGGCGTCAATAAGCTGTAAAACGACTTATTAGACACCCCCTTCTTACCTCTAGTCAAGTATTTTTTATTAAATAATTTGGTTAATATAGATTTTATTTTGGAAGGAAGGGGGACCCCTTCCTTCCAAAATAAATTTTCGCATGACAAATAGACCTCACGATTTCCATTTTTTTCGTCAGGTCTTTGTGATATAATCTTACTTACGATTACTGATGCATTGTTGCCTTTTCGTAATCGTATTTCAGATTATGTGTGATAAGGTGATAAGCCGATTTCAAGAACTTATTCACGCATGCTATGGACGCAACTTTATGAGGTTTCCTCTGGGGTTGCGTTTTTAATTTATCATAATAATCTACAATATGATTTTGTGTGTTTTTCCGTAGTTGGATCATGGTCTGGATCATGTAAAATAGAATCTTTCTAAGTTTGTTATTTCCTCTTTTATTAATCTTGTCTTTATAAAAGGTATTCCCAGATTGATATCTCATAATATCAATACCGACGTAAGCATTCAGTTGTTTATGGTTTTTGAATCGTCGAATATCTCCTAATTCTCCAATTAAACGAACTGCAGTCGTTTCTCCGATTCCTGGAAATGAAATTAAAATCTGATACTCTTGTTTATCTTTCGATAATTTAACCATCTTTTGGACAAGTTGATCTCTTTTCTCCTTCAAGTCTGCAATCCGTTTGGCATAATCCCGCACTTGTTCACAGCGAATATCATCTTTTGAAATTGCTGGATACGCTTCTTTTGCTGCTTCGATTAAAGCGATCCCTTTTTCT
Organism: Aeribacillus sp. FSL K6-2833; assembly: GCF_037965815.1. GTDB lineage: Bacteria > Bacillota > Bacilli > Bacillales > Aeribacillaceae > Aeribacillus > Aeribacillus composti. The sequence continues at coordinate 1,448,790 of NZ_CP150189.1, forward strand.
TCAGCACGTGCCAATGATAAGTTTTTTCTTGTGTTGGCTTTTAAACGATTACGAATCACTGTTTTTGAACAAACTAACACATGATCCGGATGAGGGTATAATTGAACGACATTCAAAAATAAAGCAGAACGTTTACTGAATAGCTTTTCTAACTCGGGAAAACTCAATTGTAGAATCGCATGTAAACGACTATATAAATGCGTCATTTCACTACTTAATTCATCATAATATCTCGTCATTGCACGCATTTGTTTATAATATTCCCCTTCTTGATAAGTTTGTTCACGTTCAACTCTAAAGTGAGTTTTCGCAAGTTCATGAGCGTCGCTTTTATCTGTTTTTTGTCTCCTCATTGAAGCCATTTGAATATTCGCTTCGAGTGGGTTAACTCGATAATACATATAACCTTGATCACCTAAGAATCGTTCTAGTGGTTTTGAATATACGCCTGTTGCTTCAAAGACAATATCAGGTGCCTGTGCATCTTTTTGTGTTAAAGATATAAGGGTTTCGTTTAATTTCTCGAAAGAGTAGCGGTTATGGGTTATTTCACCCTCATATTCGCATTGACGATAACGGTCATAAATGACCATTGTACTTTTCCCCATACTGACATCAAATGCCACTACGTGTTTCATATTTTCTGCCTCTCCTTTTTAGCCAAACATAGAAGTTCTTCACATTGCCTTATTGATTCCATTTTCTTATACACGGTCTCTTCGGACCCAACATACTAAACTGATTCAAATAAGGATGTGAAGTTGGTCTGTTTTTAATACGGACTCTATTTGGTCCCAGGGGATGTTCGACCTTCCTTCACTTCTACTATAAAAAAATAGTAGCACAAACCTTGGCCTAGGTCTGTACTACTAATGTTAGTATGTTTTACTTGTAACATTTTTTAGTAAAATTTGTGTTGATCATCACAACAGCTTATTATTTCGAAAACATTTCTTCTATTTCAGTTAAATCGCTCGTTTTTTCTAAAGCCACTAAAAGCTTTATTCTAGCTTTTTGCCCGTTTAATCCGTTCGAAAATATAACGCCAAGCTGTTTTAAATGTTTTCCTCCGCCCTGATAATCATAGACATCCTGCACAATGCCGTTAAAACATCGTGAGACAATGACGATCGGCACTTTCTTCTCAATAAGCCGTTTCATGCCGGGGACTAAAGCCGGCGGCAAATTTCCTTGCCCTAAAGCTTCAATGACGATTCCATCCGGATTCAGTCCTTCAACTGCTTCCATTATTTTTTCATCCATGCCTGCATACGCCTTTAAAAGGAGCGCATGTTTAGTGATTTTCGTTATACTATATGTTTCTTTTCTTAACGGATAGTGATGAAATGCCAGAATTTTTTTGTTCACAATACCGATCGGTCCGTATTGCGGACTTTGGAATGTAGCGATATTGCTTGTATGCGTTTTTGTGACGTTTTTTGCTGTATGAATCTCGTCATTCATGACAACTAACACACCAAGGTTTTTCGCTTCGTCGGAAGCAGCAACTTTTATGGACATCAATAAATTATATAATCCGTCTGATCCGAGTTCATTATTTGACCTCATCGCACCCGTTACAACAACGGGGATGGGAAGGTCAAGAGTCAAATCTAAAAAATAAGCTGTTTCTTCTAAAGTATCCGTTCCATGAGTGACGACGACACCGTCGATGCTTCCATTTTTGGCATGATGTTCGATTTCTTTTTTAATTTCCAGCATTTCCTTTGGAGTTATATGCGGGGAAGGCAAGTTAAAAAGCTCTTTTACGATTGTTTGTACATTGTTTACATTCAATGAAAAATTTGTTAGTGGATTGGACCCTTCTGGTCTCACTGCACCGCTTTGTTCATCTTCCAGCATTGAAATTGTACCGCCTGTATGTAAAATCAATACTTTCTTCATCTTTTTATCCCTTTCATTAAAGTTTCATTTTTTCATGCTTATTTTTGATTTTCATTTTGTCATATACATGTTACCATTTTATCAAAAGGATGTTTTTAACAACTTACTGCTGCTCTAACATGAATCATCATTTCTCATTCTTTTATTTTGTTTTATTTTAAAAGGAACATTCTGATAAATCTATACATAAATAAGGAGATACTAGAAGAAAAGAGGCTGTCATTATGATTGCGATTATTACAGCAGGCATTGCACCAGGGCTGGCAATACTTTCATATTTTTATTTGAAGGATCAATATGAAATGGAACCCCTTTACATGGTTGTTCGGACGTTTATTTTCGGTGCGCTGCTTGTTTTTCCAATTATGTTTATTGAATACGTTCTGGAAACAGAAAATGTATTTCCCTCTTCTTTTTTACAAGCTTTCTTTGCTTCGAGTTTATTGGAAGAGTTTTTTAAATGGTTTATTTTTTATTTTACAATTTACTCCCATTTTCATTTTGATGAACATTACGATGGAATCGTTTATGGTGTGTCCATCTCTCTCGGCTTTGCGACATTGGAAAATATTTTATATTTAATTGCGAACGGTGTGGAGTTTGCATTCGGGCGCGCAATTTTTCCAGTCCCAAGCCATGCATTGTTCGGTGTCATCATGGGGTATTATTTAGGAAAAAGCAAATTTTCGAATGATAGGCTTAAAAAAAGATGGCTCCTTTATTCTCTAGTTATTCCGTTTCTTTTGCACGGAACGTACAATTATATCTTGCTTTCCAATGAAGACTGGAAGTTTTGGGTCACTCCGTTTATGGTGTTTTTATGGTGGTTTGGGCTTCATAAAGCAAAAAAAGCGCGCATGGTATACAAGCAAAATATCGAAACAATATCAGGATAAAAAAATTTTTGAACCGGCATGAGCCGGTTTTTTTGTTGTATAAAATGACATCTACTACAGAAAATACATGTAACGATATAAAGTGAGGAGGCATGATGATGGGAAAAAACATGAAATATCTGCTCGCAAACGCTTTTGTTTTAATCGTTTTTCTTATTCTTTCTAACAATCAGCTGCATGTTCATGCTTTTAGCGAACAAGTGATTCAGAGAGGTGCGACAGGTGATGATGTCATTGAACTGCAGGCAAGACTTCAATATAACGGATATTATCATGGGAAAATTGATGGGGTATATGGATGGAATACTTATTGGGCAGTTAGAAAATTTCAAAATAATTTCGGACTTAAAGAAGTAGATGGTTTAGTTGGTCCTGAAACAAAACAAAAGCTTATCAATACGACAAAATATTATAAATCTTTTGTCCACGAACAAATTCGAAAAGGCAGAGACTTTACCCATTATGGCGGAGTGCCGCTAAAAATCCAAACAGCGCCTTCTGAGGAGCTGCGCGCAAAATGGCGGAAGCAAACCGAAAAAAATCTCGCAAAAAATGTACCGCCAAAAAAACAACAAGCTGGTCAGGCTGGACAAGGGCAAAAGCAGGCTGCTCCTAAACAGCAAGCAGCCCAAAATAAACAACAAACAGGGAAATCGGTACAGCCGATGGCGGTGAATATGCCTGGAGGCTTTTCACAAAATGACTTAAATCTTTTAGCCAATGCCGTTTACGGAGAAGCCCGCGGCGAGCCTTATATTGGTCAAGTAGCAATTGCGGCAGTTATTTTAAACCGACTGAACAGCCCGACATTTCCAAATACGGTTGCTGGTGTTATTTTTGAACCGGGTGCTTTTACAGCTGTCAGCGATGGACAAATATATTTGACACCAAATGAAACAGCGAGAAAAGCGGTGATGGACGCCATTAACGGGTGGGATCCGACAGAAGAAGCTCTCTATTATTTCAATCCTGATACAGCAACAAGCCCATGGATATGGACGCGGCCGCAAATCAAGAAAATCGGAAAACACATATTCTGTGAATAGTGAGGTGATTCAGTATGCTTCGAGGATTATTAATCGGGCTGCTTACAGTGGCCTTAATCGGAACAGGCTACTGGGGATATAAAGAGCATCAGGAAAAAAACGCCGTATTAATTCATGCAGAAAACAATTACCAGCGGGCTTTTCACGATCTAACCTATCAAGTGGATCTGCTTCATGACAAAATTGGCGAGACACTCGCCATGAATTCAAGAAAATCATTGTCACCGGCGCTGGCGGAAGTTTGGAGAATTACATCGGAAGCGCACAATGATGTCGGCCAGCTTCCGTTAACTCTTTTACCTTTCAATAAAACAGAGGAATTCTTGTCAAATATTGGGAAATTTAGTTATCAAACAGCAGTGAGAGATTTAAACAAAGATCCGTTAACGGATCAAGAATATGAAACGTTAAAAAAATTGTATAAAAATGCAAAAGACATACAAGACGAATTGAGAAACGTCCAGCATTTAATCTTGAAAAACAATCTGCGCTGGATGGATGTTGAACTCGCACTAGCATCAGGGCAAAAACAAATGGACAATACGATTATTGATGGATTTAAAACGGTAGAAAAAAATGTTGAAGGCTATTCCGAAACTAATTTCGGTCCAACAGCAACAGCGCTGCAAAAGCCTAAAAAAGGATTTGAACAATTAACTGGAAAGGAAATATCAGAGCAAGAAGCAAAACAAATCGCAAAACGATTTGCCCCTAAAAATGTAGAACGAGTAGATGTAACAACAAATGGTAAAGGATCAAACATTCAGTTTTACAGCATTACTATGCATGATAAAGGAAATAAACATGATGTTTATATGGATATCACGAAAAAAGGCGGTCATTTAATTTATTTATTGCACAACAGAGATATTAAACAACAAAAAATCAGTTTAAATGAAGCATCCAACCGAGCAACGGAATTTTTGAAAAAGCTAAAATTTAAGGATTTAGAGCTTTATGAGAGTGCACAATATGACAACATTGGTGTTTTCACATTTGTTTCTAATTACAAAGGTGTACGTCTATATCCTGATGCAGTTCGTTTAAAGGTAGCGTTGGACAACGGAGAAATTATAGGTTATTCTGGACGTGATTATTTAGCAGCGCACAAAAAAAGAAATTTGCCGAAACCGGCTATTACAAAAGAAGAAGCAAAAAAATCAGTCCATTCTAACGTTGAAATTCAGGAGGATCGATTAGCTGTTGTGACAAATGATGCCGGCGAAGAAGTGCTGTGCTATGAATTTTTAGGAACGATTGACCAAGACACGTACCGCATTTTCATCAACGCAATGGACGGAACGGAAGAAAAAGTGGAAAAATTGCAAAGTGCTGAACCGTTATTCAGAGAAATTTAATCACAAAAAGGGGAGTCGATTTTTAGGCTTTCCCTTTTTTTCATTTCATGCTTTAATAAATGTAGAGCGCTTATTACATTGAAAGAGTGGTAACGTTGATAAAAATTGGTACGATGATCACATTGGAACTTTCTGGCCAAGATCAAATACTAAAATGCAAACTTGTGGACCAAGAAGAAAACATTCTTTATATTGATTTTCCTATAAATAGCAAGACAGGAAAAACTGTTTTCTTACCAGACGGCACCGAGCTCGTTGTAACATTTGTGAACGGCGAAAAAAAACCGTATAAATTTCGTACTAAAGTTCTTGGCAAGAAAAAAGATAACCTCCCGATGATCATGCTTCAGGCACCTGAGTATATGGAGGAGATCCAAAGGCGGCAATTTGTCAGAATCGAGACAGCCGTTGATGTAGCCATACACGCCATTAATCAGGAATTCGCCCCATTTACAACAGTTACAAACGACATAAGTGCTGGCGGCATTTCAATCATTATTCCAAATGGTGTGGACGTACCGCTAAATGAAAATATACATATTTATATGGTGCTCACGTTTATGGACGGAACGATTGAATATTATAAGGTAACAGGGAAGGCGCTCAGAGTTGTGGAAGCGGAACATCATAAGCTCGCTTCCATAGCATTTATCAATATTGATGAAAAGACACAGCAAAAATTGATTCGCTTTTGCTTTGAACAGCAGCTGCAAATGAAAAAGAAAGGAATTTTGAATGAATAATACCGGCAAGGCTGTCCATACTATTTATAAAAAATGGCAAAAGGATGTTTTTTTGTGAAGCGCTTTGAACAAATATTGATCAAATTGATCATTATACAATTCATTATGTTAATTGCCGCTCAGCTTTTTTTGCGCCATTCTGAATTGAAGCCATATTTATCAAAAGCCGTGCAATATGAAGGTGTTGGAAACATGTCCATCTCCGAATGGGTGGAAACTATCAGCCGCTAAAAGAGCAGGAAACCCCTGCTTTTCTTTCTGTATTCCAAAAAAATAGATACATATTTTTTGAAACTAGCTAGGAGGTATTATGAGTAAAAAAATTTCCATTGCAATCGACGGTCCGGCAGCTGCCGGGAAAAGCACAGTTGCCAAAAAAATCGCAAAAGATTTAGGCTATACATACATTGATACTGGTGCGATGTACAGAGCTCTCACTTTGAAAGCTTTACAGAATGGCATTTCTTTGGAGGATGAAAAAGCGCTAACCAAGCTTTTGAATGAAATGACGATTGAACTGAAGCCGGTAAATGAAGGTCAGCAAGTGCTAGTAAACGGTGAAGACGTAACGGCGATTATCCGCTCCAATGAAGTAACAAAGCATGTTTCCACTGTTTCCAAACATCCTAATGTGCGGGAGGAAATGGTGAAAAGGCAAAAACAGCTTGCAGGAAACGGCGGCGTTGTCATGGATGGCAGGGATATCGGCACTCATGTGCTGCCGAATGCGGAGTTGAAAATATTTTTAAAGGCTTCTGTAGAGGAAAGAGCAAAAAGAAGGTATGAGGAAAATTTAAAAAAAGGTTTTACATCCGATTTAACACAATTAAAGAAAGAAATTGAAGAAAGAGATAAGCTTGATTCCACGAGGGCAACTGCCCCATTAAAAAAAGCGCCGGATGCCGTCGAAATCGATACAACTTCATTGACGATTGAAGAGGTGGCGGAATTAATTAAAGAATTGGTAAAAGAAAGGCTGTAAGAAATGGGTAAATTTTATCAATTTGCAAAGGCAATTGTTTACTGCTTTATTAAACCGCTCTTTCGGGTCGAAGTGATCGGAAAGGAACATTTTCCAATGAATGGTGCCGTGCTGCTTTGTTCCAATCATATTAATAATTTGGACCCTCCGACGATTGGTATCGTTTCACCAAGGCAGCTCCGTTTTATGGCAAAAGAGGAGCTGTTTAAAATTCCGGTTTTCAGCTTGATCGTCCGGGCATTGGGGGCGTTTCCGGTCAAAAGGGGCTTTTCCGATCGAGAGGCGTTAAGAACAGGCTTGAAAATATTAAAAGAAAGAGAAGTTTTAGCCATTTTTCCGGAAGGAACGAGAAGCAAAACAGGTGAACTCGGAAAAGGTTTGGCTGGTGCAGGTTTTTTTGCCTTAAGATCAGATTGTGTCGTCTTGCCATGCGCTGTCGTCAGTTCTTACAAACCGTTTCGGAAAACGAAAGTCATTTTCGGCCCAGCCATTGATTTTACATCTTATCGAAACAAAAAAATTTCAGCTGAAGAAGCGACCGATAAAATCATGACAGAAATTAGAAATTTGCTCGAAAAATATAGGTAATCAATGGATTTAACTTGACAAACGGAATTTTTTGTTAGAACTTATAGAAAAGAGGTATTTTTCATTCTATTTAGAGTAGCTTGTGACATACTAAATAGAATGGTACATATTTTGTTGAGTTGCTATGGCTTGACCAAGGAGGTAAATGGTATGGTAGAGGACATCAATCAAGGTGAAGTTTTTGTGCCTGAAGTGGGAGACGTTGTAGAGGGAATTGTAACAAAAGTGGAAGATAAGCAGGTGATTGTTGATATTGAAAATTGCAAACAAATGGGCATCATTCCGATTAGTGAACTGTCTAGTTTGCATATTGAAAAAGCTTCAGATGTTGTAAAGGAAAATGACAAGCTTGAACTAGCGGTCATTAAAGTTGAGGAAGAAGCAGTCATTTTATCGAAAAGCAAAGTGGCTGCGGATAAAGCTTGGGTGGAATTAGAGAGAAAATTTGAAAATAAAGAAGTATTTGAGGCAGAAGTGAAGGATGTCGTAAAAGGCGGTTTAGTGGTAGACCTAGGCGTCCGCGGATTTATTCCTGCTTCATTGGTTGAACCTCACTATGTTGAGGATTTTTCAGATTATAAAGGAAAAACATTGACATTGATGGTTGTGGAGCTAAACCGTGAAAAAAATCGAGTGATTTTGTCTCATCGTGCTGTAGTGGAAAAGGAGCAGGAAGAGAAAAAACAGCAAGTGCTTCAGTCGATTCAGCCTAGTGATGTATTGGAAGGAACAGTCCAACGTTTAGCCGATTTCGGAGCCTTTGTTGACATCGGCGGGATTGACGGTCTTGTACATATTTCTCAGATCTCTCATGCTCATGTAGATAAACCGTCAGATGTGCTTCAAGAAGGCGAAAAGGTAAAAGTGAAAGTTTTGTCTGTCGATCGGGATAATGGACGGGTTTCACTATCGATTAAAGAAACATTGCCTGGTCCATGGGAAAACATTTCTGAAAAAATCAAATCCGGTGATGTTGTCGAAGGAACTGTACAACGCCTCGTCTCATTCGGAGCTTTTGTTGAAGTTTTACCTGGAGTAGAAGGTCTTGTCCATATATCGCAAATTTCTAAAAAACATATAGGCACTCCTCAAGAAGTATTAGAAGAAGGACAAAAGGTAAAAGTAAAAGTGCTTGATGTAAACGAAGAAGAGAAACGGATTTCCTTAAGCATAAAGGAATTGGAAGAGGATGGGACCGGTAGTGAAGAAGATTTTCGAAAATATCGTCCGAAAGAGGAATCGACAGGATTTCAACTAAGCGAAATGATCGGAGAGCAATTAAATAAATTAAAATAAAGACAAAGGCGATCATCACGAGCTGCCCCTTGTCAAGGTGACAGCGGAATAAAAAATGATCTAAGCGGCTTTATCTCTATATTCCATAGGGCTGAGGCCGTTTAGTCGTTTTATGAGGTTAATTTGTATCGATTGCCAGTCCTCAAACGAAATCTACGTTTCACATTTGAGCGTTCTCCATAAAGACTCCATAAGCACCGCCCAGCATATAACGAGCTGTTTTATCATCTTCTCCACTGCTGTTCTTTTCATAAATCCTTGAGAATGATACGATCCATCCTCGCTGTAATAAGCTGTTATTGTTCGAAGCCTCACCTAGTATATAGCTTCCATATCACTTCAATAAGCTGTCTTTTGAGTTCTGCAGTATCGGTTCGATTTTTGCTAAGCTGCTCTATATCGTGATTATATGTGCGAACAAAATTCTTCGCTGCTTTTAATAAGCAAGCGATACGTCCGTTTTGCGTTCGTATCTCCATTAAAAATCAAAACTTGTGCAGATAAACAAATGATACATCCAGCCTGTATTCATTAGCCCACAATTTTTTTGCAGAAAAACTCCCTCCTAAAAAACAAATAATGATTTAGAAGCCTTTTTTTATGAAAAGAAATTATACGGACATTCTGCCATTAAACAGATCGGCTTATGAGTTCTAAAAAAATAGCGAAAATTCCTTTCTTGACGGGCAGTGAAATGTTTACATTTTCCTCTCACAGCAATCCATCAGCAATCAATTCTCCCACAGCCCTTTAACTGCTTTTTATACGCTTTTAGCTTTGATTTCAAAATTTGTACGGTTAGCATCCATAAATTTTTCACATAATGGAAATAGTAGGAGGTTGGAGATGGAAGGAATATATTATTATTGGTTCATGTGGATGATTTGGGTAATTGTAACATTTTGGCTTCCAAAAACGGATGCTCGTTTTTGGCTCTCCTTTTTTATATTGTTAAATATTTTAGGAAGTGCAACGTTTATACACTTTACACAAATACATGTTGGTTTTTCGTATATCTTATTTGCTTTGCTTAGTTTTTTCATCTTGTATAGAACTAAGCGTTTATTTTATTCATTATTTTCCGTTTTGATCATTACGGTTGCCTATGCAGGAGTCAAGCTGTTTTATTTATTTGATCCTGTCTGGTTTTTACTTGACGTTCAGATGTATTTATCTATATTAGGAGTCATTTTATCCAATATGCTGAGCAAAGATTTTTTTGAAGGAATGGCATTTTTTATATTGGGATCTTGTTACGGAGAAGCTCTTTTTTCGTCTGCAGTTTATTCTTATTATCGGCCGATTGTAATAGGCGACTTTCCTTTTCTTGATATGCTGTCAATCGGAATCTTTTCATTGCTCATATGGGCGTCATTCAAAACATTCGCTGCTTCTTTAGAACATATATTCAAAAAACATGCAAGGGAGAGGCAAGGGTCATGAATGAATACACGCTTCCTATTTTTTATGGTGTCTTCGTAGGTGTGTTAGCCCGTCTTTTTATGCTAAAAACCGATTATCGCCAATATCCCACATATTTGCACGGAAAAATTATTCATATCGCACTTGGATTTATAGCGGCGGGACTCGGCACGATTGCTGTTCCGGCCATAATGGAAAAGGAGTTTACTGCCATTACTTTTTTAACGTTGGCTGCATCGCAGTTTCGCGAAGTCCGCAACATGGAAAGAAATACACTGTCAGAGCTCGATCAATATGAGCTTGTTCCTCGGGGAAGTACATATATTGAAGGAATTGCAATCGCCTTTGAAAGCAGAAATTATTTAGTGATTTTCACATCTTTATTTGTTACGCTTGCTTATTTAATCTTTGGCTTTTGGATGGCTCTTGTGATGACGGTCGTTTGCTTTATCATTTCTAAAGTGTTAATGTCTGGAGGCACATTGAAAGATATTGTTGACATTCAATATGTAAAGCCGCATTTTGACGGTGCAGGCTTGTATGTCGATGACATTTATATTATGAATATCGGCATCCCGGAAAAACGTGAACTAGTTTTAAAATATGGCATGGGGTTTATTTTGACACCAAAATCATTTGATGCGAGAACAACGATTGCCAACATCGGACAACGTCAGGCGATTCTCCATGATGTCTCAACTGCGCTGGGCGTAAACCGCGATGCGGGTGAACCATCATTAGTCCCATTGGCAAAACGAAATCTTGAGGATGGAAGAGTCGGCGTGTTTGTGCTTCCTCAAAAACATGATTTGGATATTGCCATTCGAGTGATCAGCAACGTGCCAACGCTTGAAAATGCCATTCGCATGCCGACGGAGTCGAAGGCAAATAGGAAAGGTGAGAAAAAACGATGGTTTTAGAGAAAGCGGTTTTAGCGGTCGTTACGACAAATGAGAAAAAAATAAAAGGCGGTGCACCTGTTTTTATTTGTGATAACCAAAAAGAAATGGATTCGATTGCAAAAAATTTAGAAGCGATTCTAGATGGAATTGCTCATGCCATAAGCGAGGAAATATATATCATTGTGAAACATTTTTAAGGCAGTTGTTCAATTTCATAAACTGCTATATAATAGGGTAGTTGGAAAAAAGCTTGGTAAAAAACTTCCGGGGCATGCCGAAAAAGGAGTTAGGCGAAAACATGCTGCGATTTCTTGAAGGCGTAGCCCCTTTAACATTATACATAGTGAAAAATGTGATGAGTTTTAAATTAGGAAGGAAGTTTTAGTATGCCGAAACCTGTTGTGGCTATTGTCGGTCGACCAAATGTCGGCAAATCGACGATTTTTAATCGAATTGTCGGTGAACGTATTTCAATTGTAGAAGATATACCTGGTGTTACCCGTGACCGTATTTATGCACCTTGTGAATGGCTGAATTTCCAATTTAACTTGATCGATACAGGTGGAATTGAAATTGGGGATGAACCGTTTCTAGCACAAATTCGCCATCAGGCGGAGATTGCGATTGAAGAAGCGGATGTAATTATTTTCATTACTAACGGTCGAGAAGGCGTAACTCCCGCTGATGAAGAAGTTGCAAAAATATTGTACCGCTCAAACAAACCCGTTGTCCTTGCCGTTAATAAAATGGACAACCCGGATATGAGGGAAAATATATATGAATTTTATTCTCTTGGCTTTGGAGAACCGTACCCGATATCAGGAGCGCATGGGCTTGGACTGGGAGATCTTTTGGATGCAGTATGCAAACATTTTCCAAAACCCCAATCAGAAAATGATGATGAAGGCATCATTAAATTTTCTTTGATTGGCCGACCAAATGTCGGCAAATCTTCCTTAGTAAATGCTATTTTAGGAGAAGAAAGAGTGATCGTCAGCGAAATTGCTGGAACAACACGAGACGCTATTGACACTAAGTTTACGTATAACAAGCAGGAGTTTGTCATCATTGATACAGCTGGCATGAGAAAAAAAGGAAAAATTTATGAGACAACAGAAAAATACAGTGTTTTGCGGGCGCTTAAAGCGATTGAACGCTCTGACGTAGTGTTAGTTGTTTTAAATGCAGAGGAAGGAATTATTGAACAAGACAAGCGAATTGCTGGCTACGCCCATGAAGCCGGGAAAGCCGTTGTCATTGTAGTAAACAAATGGGATGCAGTGGAAAAAGATGAAAGAACGATGAGAGAGTTTGAAAAAGATATTCGCGATCAATTTTTATTTTTAGACTATGCGCCAATCGTCTTTTTGTCTGCAAAAACGAAGAAGAGATTGCACACATTAATGCCTCAAATTATTCTTGCCAGCGAGAATCATGCGATGCGTGTCCAAACAAACGTATTGAATGATGTGATCATGGATGCCGTTGCTATGAATCCGACTCCAACGGACCACGGTACGAGATTAAAAATCTATTATGCAACACAAGTTTCTGTTAAACCGCCTACATTTGTCATATTTGTAAATGATCCGGAGCTTCTTCATTTTTCATATGAACGTTTTTTGGAAAATCGTATTCGCGATGCATTCGGGTTTGAAGGAACCCCTATTAAAATCATTGCGAGAAAAAGAAGATAAATAAAAGGAAGTGAGTAATTTGGCGAAGGTGGCAATATTGGGAGCTGGAAGCTGGGGAACAGCGCTTGCAATTGTTCTTTGCGACAATGGTCATGAAGTGCATCTTTGGGGACATCGGAAAGAACATATAGAAGCGATCAATCGTACAAAAAAAAATGAGAAATATTTGCCAAATGTCCCATTGCCGGACAATTTAACCGGATTTTATTCCTTAAAGGATGCGGTTGAAAATGTGGAAACGATTGTCTTGGCAGTCCCGACAAAAGCGATAAGAGAAGTGCTGAGTCAATTAAGAGAAGCCATTGATCGGCCGATTTTAATTGTCCATGTTTCAAAAGGGATTGAGCCGGGTTCATTAAAAAGAATTTCCGAAATTATTGAAGAAGAAATGCCTCCTCACCTTTTGAAGGACGTAGTTGTATTATCAGGTCCAAGCCATGCGGAAGAAGTGTCTTTGAGACAGCCGACAACAGTGACTTCTGCGAGCAAAAATATTCAAGCAGCAAAATTTGTTCAAGATTTATTTATTAACCGTTATTTTCGTGTGTATACGAATCCGGATATAATCGGGGTTGAAATTGGAGGAGCGCTGAAAAACATTATTGCTTTAGCTGCCGGAATCAGCGATGGCCTTGGATACGGGGACAATGCGAAGGCTGCTTTAATAACTAGAGGATTGGCGGAAATTTCAAGATTAGGATGTAAAATGGGTGCCAATCCATTAACGTTTTCTGGTCTTGCCGGAATCGGCGACTTAATTGTCACTTGCACAAGTGTGCATTCCCGCAATTGGCGTGCCGGCCATTTGCTAGGAAAGGGCAAAAAACTAGATGAAGTTTTAGAAAGCATGGGAATGGTTGTCGAAGGAGTAAGAACAACAAAAGCAGCTAAACAGCTTTCTGAAAAATATTCAGTAAAAATGCCGATTGCCAATGTCCTTTATGAAGTGCTGTTTCACGAAAAAGATCCGAAAGAAGCAGTCGAAGAGCTTATGGCGAGAGTTAAAACGCATGAAATGGAAGATCTTGTGAACATATTAGAAAATCGAAATGAAGAACTGTAGCACATTTCCCAGCTGCTTCAGTTTTTTTTTGAATTCGATTCTTATATGGAAAACAATTGCGTGAAAAAGAGCATATGTTAAAATGATTGGTAGGAATAGAAGGAGTGGATCACAATGTCAGAAGGTCTAATGAAAATGTGGATTGCTCTCACAGCGATGGCCTTTATGTTTATCGCGGTCTTTTCCATATACTTGAGCCGTTTTAAACTAAAAGGATTTTTGAAATCTATCACAGCAGTGATTGCTTATTTTTTTATGATTTTAGCAGGAATTATCATTTTTTTCGTAGTCTTTTCCGGACCGACAAGCGAGTAGGCAAAGTGAGGAAGACGAGGATGAACAAGAAAAGCATAATGAAATCTTTCATCTCTATCATGTTTGTTTTGCTTTTATCTGGATGTTTATACCCAGAAGAACGATTACATAAAAATGAAATACCTTATGAAGCGCAAATACAATCCGTGCAAAAAGCAGTAGAACAATATAAAGCTGATACGGAAGGGCTTTTGCCGATTAAAACGAGAGACAAATCAACGCCTATTTATGAAAAATACCCTATTGATTTCAATCTGTTGATTCCTGAATATTTGCCTGAGCCCCCTGGCACCGCGTTTGAAAATGGAGGCATTTACTTATATGTTTTAGTCGATGTGGAAAAAAATCCAACCGTAAAGCTGATCGATTTACGAATAGCAGAGGCGATCCGTGAACTAAAGATGAGGATCAATGCTCATGAATATCCTCCTTATGAAAAGCAAATAGCGAAAAATGTATTTACACTGAACTATAAAAAGCTAGGATTAAAAGAGCCTCCTCATGTGAAGAGTCCGTACTCAGGGGAAAATCTTCCGCTTGTGATCGACAACAATCGAGAAGTTTACGTTGATTACAGCTTAGATTTATACCGTGCCATAAAGGAATCAAAAAGATCATTCAAAGAGGGGGAAGATATCCGTCATTTGCTAGTAGAAAACTCTCCGTTTGTCCCTGCATTTTCCCTTCCATATACTGTGAATGAAAAAAATGAACCGGTATTTTTAATAAAATAAGTCATGAACCTTTTTCTTAAGAATACAATTTAAGAGAAAGGTTCTTTTCTTTTTGGAAGAAATTCTTTTTTTACAGTCATAACTAGATAGGACAACATCATAAATATGTAATGACTAAAGAATTGTAAATGTATGGATGTTATAAGACTTGAAAGTCGGGAGGGAATCACTTGGAAAAGGTAGATATTTTCAAAGACATTGCAGAGCGAACTGGCGGCGATATTTATCTAGGGGTCGTTGGTGCAGTTAGAACTGGTAAATCAACATTCATAAAAAAGTTTATGGAATTAGTTGTTCTTCCCAATATTGAAAATGAAGCGGATAAAGCACGTGCTCAAGATGAGCTCCCTCAGAGCGCAGCAGGCAAAACCATTATGACAACGGAGCCAAAGTTTGTCCCGAATCAAGCGGTCACCGTCCATGTTGATGAAGGCCTTGATGTCAATATAAGATTAGTAGATTGCGTAGGATATACAGTGCCTGGTGCAAAGGGAT
Source organism: Aeribacillus sp. FSL K6-2833 (assembly GCF_037965815.1). Classification (GTDB taxonomy): domain Bacteria; phylum Bacillota; class Bacilli; order Bacillales; family Aeribacillaceae; genus Aeribacillus; species Aeribacillus composti. The sequence goes on from NZ_CP150189.1 coordinate 1,464,232, forward strand.
ACGAAGATGAAAATGGGCCGAGAATGATCAACACTCCATGGTATGAGGAGCCGATCCCGTTTCATGAAGCAGCGGAAATTGGCACCCGCAAGGTTATTCAAGACCACTCAACAATTGGTGTAGTCGTCACAACAGACGGTTCAATTGGCGAAATTCCTAGAAAAGATTACGTAGAAGCGGAAGAACGAGTAATTGAAGAGTTAAAAGAAGTCGGAAAACCATTTATTATGATTATTAATTCTGTGCATCCTCATCATCCGGATACGGAGGCTTTAAGAAAAGAATTAAATGAAAAATATGATATTCCAGTTCTTGCTATGAGCGTGGAAAGCATGAGGGAAATTGATGTAACGAATGTATTGAGAGAAGCGCTTTTCGAATTTCCTGTCTTGGAAGTCAATGTGAATTTGCCCAGCTGGGTGATGGTGCTGAGAGAAGATCATTGGCTTCGCACGAGCTATCAAGAAACGGTGAAAGAAACAGTAAAAGATATCAAACGTCTGCGTGATGTCAATCAAGTTGTCCAGCAGTTCAGTGAGTATGATTTTATTGAGCGGGCTGGACTAGCTGGTATTCAAATGGGCCAAGGGATTGCGGAGATCGATTTGTTTGCGCCGGATGAGCTGTACGATCAAATTTTAAAAGAAGTTGTCGGTGTTGAAATACGCGGGAAGGATCATCTGCTTGAGCTCATGCAAAATTTTGCACACGCTAAGGCGGAATACGATCAAGTAGCCGATGCTTTAAAAATGGTAAAACAGACAGGTTACGGCATAGCAGCACCGGCTTTATCAGATATGAGTCTGGATGAACCGGAAATTATCCGCCAAGGATCGAGATTCGGCGTCCGGCTCAAAGCAGTCGCACCTTCCATTCATATGATTAAAGTAGATGTTGAATCTGAATTTGCGCCGATCATTGGCACAGAAAAACAAAGTGAAGAGCTTGTGCGTTATTTAATGCAAGATTTTGAAGAAAATCCTTTGTCCATATGGAATTCCGATATATTCGGAAGAAGCTTAAGCTCGATCGTCAGAGAAGGAATACAAGCAAAATTGTCGTTGATGCCTGAAAATGCCCGCTACAAATTAAAAGAAACATTGGAAAGAATCATCAACGAGGGGTCAGGCGGGCTCATAGCAATCATATTATAAAAGATCAAAAGGTCAAAAACAACGGTTTTTTGGCCGTTGTTTTTTTCACAAGGGGCAAACGAGTGAGCCCTGTTTTTTTTTTTTGACAAGAAGTTCTGCCCTGCGTTTTCCGGCCTTTGAAAAGACACATCATTTTTTTTAAAAGGTTAAACAACTTAGCGAAAAAACCGACAAGTGAATCGATTTCCGAGATAATAGTAGATAGTTTTTTGCGGATTTAATAGAAAATGGGTTGTTGATAGATGGCAGAGATATTGTTAGACACATATTTATATAGTACAGGTGATAAGGAGTGATAGAAACCATGGTGGATATTTAAAAAGAACCTGACGGTAAGGAAGAAGGGAAATAGTTTGCTAGTTGACCGCGATTTAGTGATTTTATTCGTGTTTTTCATAACGATGATCTTGATTTTTTGGCGCCCCCGCGGAGTAAATGAAGCATTTCCAGCAACAATTGGGGCACTTATCATATTATTCGTTGGGGGAATCAGCTTTCAAGAATTGTCGGAAATTGCTTTAAATGTAACAGAAGCTTCTGTTACGATTATCGCAACGATTGTTATGGCAATCGTTCTGGAAAGCTTTCGTTTTTTCGAATGGTGTGCTCATCAGTTGGCATTTAAAGCTAACGGATCTGGAATCCGATTGTTTTGATATACGAATCTTCTCTGTTTTTTCATGACTGTCATATTTAATAATGACGGAAGCATTTTAATTACGACTCCTATTTTACTGCTACTTCTTCATCACCTTCGTTTAAAACATCACGAAAAAATTCCGTACCTTCTAAGTGGAGCGCTGGTTGCCACCGCTTCAAGCGCGCCAATTGGTGTCAGCAACATTGTAAATCTGATCGCATTAAAGATTGTAGGAATGGATTTATACATGCATACGGCAATGATTTTCGCACCTACTGTGACCGGGTTGTTGCTAATGGTCAGTTTGCTCTTTTTCGTTTTTTATAAAGACATTCCAAAAAGGGTGATAAACGTGCCAAAAGATGAGAACTTTTTCATCCAATCGTATCATCCTTTGAAGCCTAAATTGTTGCCAAAAGTTTTTAAAGAGAAGACAAGTATGATGATGAAAATGTTGATGTTTGTGATCGTTGTTCGAATCAGTCTGTTTGTCGCTTCACTTTTCGAAATCTCGATAGGGCTTGTGGCTCTGTTTGGTTCAATCGTTTTATTAACGGTGCGATGGTATAAGCTTCGTTTAAGTCCAATCGATGTTTTAATGAAAGCACCATGGTCAGTATTTCTGTTTGCTTTTTCCATGTACATCATCGTTTATGGCTTGAAAAATATCGGATTAGTTACTTTTTTCCTTCAGCTGTTAAAGCCGTTGATGACAGATGTAGCAAGCGGAATTTTTTGGATGGGCGGACTGATCACTGTTTTATCCAATATCTTTAATAATCACCCGGCATTAATGATCGGTTCAATGGTGCTTACAAATTTCGGATTGGACGAAATCACGTTAAAAACAGCTTATTTAGCAAGCATCATCGGCAGTGATATCGGCTCATTGCTGCTTCCGATCGGTACGTTAGCGACGCTCTTATGGATGCACATTTTAAAAGAGAACGGAATGAAAATCGGCTGGGGAAAATATGTGAAAGTAACATTTGTTGTCATTCCGCCAACATTAATATTTACGATGTTCTGTTTATACTATTGGATCAAGCTTTTGTTTGTATAATGTTAAAAAATGGGGTGTGCTTCACCCCATTTTTTTCATAAATTGAAGCAACGGTTTAGGTGAAACGTATTTAAGAAGGCGGAAGCGTTTACGGAACGTGCACTGTTTTTATATGGGAAATTTTTAAAAACACCGTGTGGCTTTCAGCTGTTACCAATTCGACGAAGTTTTGCTGAACAGACTTTATCACTCCGATTTTTCCTTGTTTTTCCCCAAGATCAAATACAACTAATTTGTTGATGAATTTTTTTAATTGTTCCTCAAAGGTGCGGTTAACGGTGATCATGGCGGGCACCACTGGCAATTCATGTTCGTTTAACGAGTATGGCGTTGTTGTGTTTTGATATGGAATGAGCCATTTTAAATGCTGAAAAGACACTAAAACATATTTAAACACAGGGGAATAAAAAACAAAGTAGTCAGTTAAGACAGATGTAATATAACCGTGTAAAGCTTTATTTCCAGTTACATATATTTCAACAAACATTCCTTTAGCATTGATTAATATTTTTCGGTAGGAAATGGAATCTTCCTCAATAAACATTGGTTTAATCGTTTTGTGATCGTATTTAATCGGATTTTCGTCATCATATTTTTCCAAACTGTGTAAATGTAGAAGAGGAATATATATATATTTATAACCATTATAAAGCACGATCACATCTAATCCTTCGTCAACTAAAATTCCGATAATTTCGTTTTTGCCGCTTATTTCTGCTTTTACTTGTTCGTCAATAAGTTCAGAAAATCTCAAAACTTCAATGCCTCCTTTCTTTGAAACACTGAAACAAAAACAGAGGGGGAATTTGATGGCGGAGACGCTAGCTAACCTTTCCAACGATAGTGGACAGTTTTGACTACTTTTTCAGGATGCGGCATTGATTGCAACTGTATCTCTGCTCTTTCTATATAGGCATTCGAAGCTCTTCTTCTATCATCTGGCATTGACCGTTTAGTCCTTCTATCAAGATCATCGGTTCTAACATGACGTTCTGAGTGTGAGTAAGTGTTTTTATGCTCAATCTCGTACGTGCTTTGTCCGCTTTTAGAATCTTTTTCCGTTGAAGTTCTTTTATCACGATCGGATCGATCTTTTTTTTCAGTTTGTTTGTTCTCATTTTTTTTCTGATCACGGGAACCTTCAAAAATGCTTCGAACGTGGAACGGCTGAATTCGAATGACTTCTTCTTTGTTAATTAAAATGAATGTCCCATTTCCGCTGTATGACAGAACACCTTCGAGCGCTTCCGGTCCTCCCAAATTAATGGAAACCCATTTATGAATAAAATAATTGAGTATTTCATCAAATGTTTTTACTTTCAAATAGCGGACGGTTTCCTTTTCTTCAGCGTTTTTGCTTTTGTTTAATGAGAAGCTTTTAATATGCTCCAAATTGAGATAGATCACCTGATCATCTTTGTAGAGAACAGCATAATGATTTGTTACATCTAATAACTTCCCGCTCATTGCTTCAGGGCCGCCTTGGTTAATTTGAAGGTATTCGTACTGAAATAATTTCATTAGGTGGCGGAAGCTGTCGCTTTTCGAAGCGTTTTGTCCAACATCTTCCAGTCGTAAAGGTTTGAAATTTGTCTTAGAATTTTCTGTAATGCTTTTAATGTGTTTCAATTGGTAGTAAACAACATTGTTTGATTCGAATAAATAGAGGGCCAAATAATCAGTTTTTACATCAAGCAAGCAAACCGCTTTTGCTTTCAGGACCGCCTCTATTCACCTTAATCATTTTTCCAACAAGCGACTTTACATATTGATAAAATTTTTCTCCAGCTGCAGTCATTTTCTTTAACCTCCCTTGGCATTCAACCATACAGGTCAATCATAATGTATTTATACGTTCAAAATGGGAGAAAGCAACAGTACATTTACCCAATTCATGAAAAATAAGCGATCGCCTATTTGCGTCGTTCAACTTGCTAAAACATTAAATGTGAAGCGATAAATTGATTTCTTTTCGAGATAAAATCGAGAATTTGTGAAGGCTGTTGATTAAATTCGTCAAGGGTATATTGGAAATAAGGATCTTTGCTAATAAACTTTTTCACTTGTTCATAATAACCGTATACAGCATCTATCAAATTTTTTACCGTAAATTGATGTTGTATAGTGTCATATAAAAGTTGTTGGTAAAGTTTTTTATACTTTTGGGCGTCTAGCAGCCTTGCCGTTAAAGTGTTAAATCCTTCTACCCGAACATAGTCATGTCGAATTTTTTCTCCGTTGACATCAATTCCCCATGTCGCATCGTAATCCCAGGGAATAATATGAAAACGGCTTGTTTCTCCATGTAAGTAAAGTGCGTAATTGTGAACAAAACCATCGTAATTTTGTGTGCAAATAACACCTGTCAGCCATTTTAATATTGCTCCACGTCTAAATATTGTTCAATTTCTTCAGAAAATTGGGACGAATTGCTTGTATTAACAAAATAAATAAATTGTTCGAACTTACTAAAATCGTCATTTTCCCCGTATTTTAGCTCATATCCTTGTGATAAGCTTTTTTTTACCTTTTGGTCTAAATCGCTGTATAACGAAAAATTAGCATCACCATCTATTGCATAAAAAATTGGGCCTTTAGGCAGTTTTCTTTTTGCTAAAAAATCTTCATTGACGGATTCAAGGCGTAAATAAATGCCTTGATGGATTCTATTGATCGATAAAAGGGTGAATTTTGTTTCGGGGACGTATACTCCTATACGGTCGAAAAAATAATAAGAAAGCTTATTGCGAATCAGTGAAGGATCAAAATATTCCGCATTTAAATGAAATTCCTTTTCGTTATTGTATTGTGAAGGACGGTAATATTTTATAAAAAAAGATTTTTTTTCGCTTTTCTAGTATGAGAGCCACGATACATTATATCCGCATCGATCTTCTTCTTCCCTAAATAAACCATGCCGGGAACTCCGTCTTCATCCCATTTATTTTTTTGTAAAAAAAGCAAATCTTTCGGATGAATGTATAAGGAAATTTTCTCCAAGTCTTTTTCCATTTGATCCCTCTTTTTACTGTTTTTCATTTAAATAGTATGAATGTGGATAAAACATGCCACTGTTGGCAAACGCACATTTTTTTAACGATTTAAAGGTCCAAACGAATTAATGTAAAGACACATATGCTATACAAAATAAAAGGGGAGGGCAGAATAGTGATTTCCGAAAAAGTGATTAAAGAAGCATTTCATAGCGGGGAAGAAAAGGGTTGAAACATTTTTATTTCCAAGAACCTGAAGGAAGAAGAAGATCGGATAAAACAAGCGGCAGCCGGGATTTTAAACATACGAAAAGAAAAAGAATTCGGCGCTTTGAAAACGGAAATATGTGGGAGCTGCGTTTTCAAATGATGGAAGGGTTGACTGCTCATGCAGTCTCCCTATATTGTTTTGGCGAACTTTTTGCCAAATCGATTGAAAAATGACTGAAATTAATAGAATTGTGCTTGATTCTGCCATTATTGTTATGATAATCTTTTTACAGAAATTCTTCTCTCATAAGGATGAATCATCCTTTGCAACCAATTTGAAAATGAAAAACTGTTGAAATGAAATATTGTTTCATTTATGATAAGCTAGTCACCAACTTCTTGTTGTTGCATGTATAGAATTCTTAAAAGCTGTGAAGAAATGTATAATAGCTGGATTTTCATGAAACTTTTTTGGGAGGAGGTGAAACATTAAATGAACAAAACAGAATTAATCAACGCTGTAGCAGAAGCTAGCGAATTATCCAAAAAGGATGCAACGAAAGCTGTAGATGCTGTTTTCGATACAATTTTAGAATCTTTGAAAAAAGGTGACAAAGTTCAACTCATCGGTTTTGGAAACTTTGAAGTGCGTGAGCGTTCAGCGCGCAAAGGTCGCAATCCTCAAACTGGTGAAGAAATTGAAATTCCGGCAAGCAAAGTGCCTGCGTTTAAACCAGGCAAAGCTCTTAAAGATGCAGTTGCTGGCAAGTAATGAAATGAACGCACACAATTAAGAAATGAGTAGCGACTACATATGCTCGCTGCATTTCTTCACAGAATAAGCCCCTTTTTGGGGCTTTTCCTATTTAGGCGAGATTGTTCAAAGGTTTTATTGAAAAGATTTCTGTTCTATTTGCGGGAAAGGAAGCTTCATTTTGCTTTTTTTTCATTAATTGTGCTAGAATCGGTATGAATGAATGACAATAGGAGGAGCCGAGTATGCCAAAAATTAATAAAGAGCAAATAGAACAGGCAGTACGTTTAATTATAGAAGCTATAGGGGAGGATCCTAATAGGGAAGGATTGGCTGATACACCTAAGCGGGTTGCCAATATGTATGAGGAAATTTTTTCAGGTATAAATCAGGATCCTAAAGAATATTTTCAAACCGTATTTGAAGAGGATCATGAAGAGCTTGTTTTAGTAAAGGATATTCAATTTTTTTCAATGTGCGAACACCATCTAGTTCCTTTTTTCGGTAAAGTACATATTGCATACATACCAAAAGGCGGCAAAGTGACTGGACTAAGCAAACTAGCCCGCGCTGTTGAAGCGGTTGTAAAAAAACCACAGCTGCAAGAACGGATTACATCAACGATTGCCGACAGCATAGTCGAATCATTGGATCCTCACGGTGTGATGGTTGTTGTTGAAGCGGAGCATATGTGCATGACAATGCGCGGAGTGAAAAAGCCTGGATCAATCACTGTAACGTCAGCAGTCAGAGGATGTTTTTTGAATGATGCTGCGGCAAGAAGCGAAGTGCTGTCATTAATAAAAAAATAAACGGTAGGTGTTGATAGATGAATCCGAATCAAAATGATTATGTGGTTATTAAAGCAATTGAAGATGGCGTCAATGTGATTGGTTTGACAAGAGGTTCCGATACTAGGTTCCACCATTCCGAAAAGCTTGATAAAGGAGAAGTAATGATTGCTCAATTTACGGAACACACTTCTGCCATTAAAATTCGCGGCAAGGCGCTTATTCAAACAAGCTATGGAGAGATTGAGAGCGGCGAGAGAAAATAAGCAGGATTTCTGCATTTACTTTTTCGACAAAGCCTAATGAAAAAATGTGGTTATGATATAATAAAATTTGTAAATGTTAGTATAGAGATATATGGGGGACAAGGGTGATAATGATGGAAATCTATCAAAAGCTGGAGCAAATAAAACGTTCGCTAGACCAATATTTTTCACATCCTGTGCTTAAACAATATATTCAAAAGCCTGTAATTGATGAAGACAAGCTGCTATTGTTTTACGCGCTTTTTGAAGAAGCGGAAATAGCAGATGAAAAGAAGGAAAAATATGTTGTGACCGCCATGCTTGTTCAATCAGCCCTTGATACCCATGATTTAGTAACGACAACGGAATGTGAAAATAAGAAGCTTTTTGTTGAAAGACAATTAAATGTCATTGCAGGTGATTATTTCAGCGGACTATATTATTTTATTCTTTCTGAAATTCAAGACTTGAAAATGGTTCGTGCGCTTGCAACCGCGATTAAAGAAATTAATGAGCATAAAATTCGTCTTTACGACCGAAGCTGCCAGTCGATTGAAGCAATAGTCGAAAGCATCGTCATTGTGGAAACCGCGTTATTTCAACGGATCGGAGAGCATTTTCAAATTGAGACGTGGCCGGAAATTTCCAAAACATATTTAACATATAAACGTTTATGTGAAGAAAAACATAAATACGATAAAAATAGCCAGTCCGTTTTAACACAATTTCAAAAGAAATCTAAAAGCCCGATTGATTTAGTTGGAACTTTCATAGAATGCTGCAATCATTATTTCTGGGAAATTAATAAACTGTTGGAAAAAAGTCTGAAATATTCGCCTGCCGTAAAACAATTTATTATGAACCGAATTCATGTATTACGGTTTTCGCATATGATAGTGGAGGAAGGTTGAAAAATGCAGCAATCGAAAGAAGAACGTGTGCACCGCGTATTTGAAAAAATTTATAAAAATTATGACCGGATGAATTCTGTGATCAGCTTTAATCGTCATATTGCATGGCGAAAAGAAACGATGCGGAGAATGAATGTGAAAAAAGGTTCCTACGCACTCGATGTTTGCTGCGGAACGGGGGACTGGACGCTTGCGCTCGGGGAAGCAGTCGGGCAAAACGGAAAGGTCATAGGACTTGATTTTAGCCAAAATATGTTAAGCATCGGTGAGGAAAAGGCAAAGGAAAGACAATTTTCCAATATTTCATTTATTCACGGCAATGCGATGGATTTGCCGTTTCCTGAAAACGAGTTTGATTATGTGACCATCGGGTTTGGCCTCAGAAATGTTCCTGATTATATGCAGGTTCTATCGGAAATGTACCGCGTATTGAAACCCGGAGGAATGGTAGTTTGTTTGGAGACATCACAGCCGACCTTGATTGGCTTCAAACAGCTTTACTATTTTTATTTTCGCTTTATCATGCCTTTATTCGGCAAGATATTTGCTAAAAGCTATGAAGAATATTCTTGGCTGCAGGAGTCCGCGCGTCAATTTCCTGGCATGAAAGAGCTGAAAAAAATGTTCGAGCAAACTGGTTTTATAAATGTAGAAGTGAAGCCATTTACAGGCGGTGTTGCAGCAATGCACTTAGGTTATAAACCGAAATTGGAAACAAAGGTGAAATAAATGAAGTTAAAATCATTCTATTCCTTTTTAACAAAAGACCTTGAAGTGATTGAAAATGAATTGCTGTCTTCCGTACAAACAAAAGATCCGTTAATACGTGAAGCCGGGATTCATCTTCTTCAAGCAGGGGGAAAACGGATTCGCCCTGTTTTTGTATTGTTGTCAGGAATGTTCGGAGATTATAACATTGACCGTATGAAACCGGTTGCCGTCGCTTTAGAGCTGATTCACAGCGCCTCATTGGTACACGATGACGTCATCGACAATGCTGAGCTGCGAAGAGGAAAACCAACAGTTAATGCAAAATGGGACAATCGCATTGCCATGTATGTTGGAGATTACTTATTCGCACGGGCTCTTGAAATCATAACAGAGCTGGACGAGCCGCTTATTCACCGAGTTCTTTCGAAAGCTCTTGTTGAACTCTGTTTAGGAGAAATCGAACAAATCAACGATAAATACAATTTTGATCAGTCTTATCGGACGTATGTCAAACGAATTAAAAGAAAAACAGCTTTATTAATTGCTGTCAGCTGCCAATTGGGCGCTCTTGCCTCCGGCGCTCCAGAATCCGTTTGTAAAAAGCTTTATTTGTACGGTTATTATGTTGGAATTTCGTATCAAATTATTGACGATCTTTTAGATTTTATCTCTACGGAAGAAGAGCTTGGAAAACCAGTTGGGAGCGATTTACTTCAAGGAAACATTACCCTTCCTGTTTTGTTTGCCATGCAAAATGAGGAATTAAGAAAAAAAATTGTCAAAATCAATAATCAAACAACTGCTGAAGAAATCAAACCGATTATTTATGAAATTAAAAAATCAAGAGCAATCGAACAGTCGATGAATATTAGTGACCGCTATTTGCAGAAGAGCTTTCATCAATTGGAAGGCCTCAAGCACGGGAAAGCGCGAACTTCGCTATACAATATTGCCAAATATATTGGAAAAAGGAAATTTTAGTTTGCGTAACCGCTTTAATAATGATACTATTTTCTTGTGGATTTTGTACTTATACATAATGAAATTTTCGAGGTGGATGTGTTGATGGAAAAGACGTTTTTAATGGTAAAGCCTGATGGTGTACAACGACAGCTAATTGGACAAATCGTTTCAAGATTTGAGCAAAAAGGGCTGAAGCTTATCGGTGCAAAATTAATGAAAATCTCTGAAGAATTGGCCCAGCAGCATTATGGAGAACATAAAGAAAAGCCTTTTTTCAATGAGCTCGTTCAATTCATCACATCAGGACCGGTTTTTGCAATGGTTTGGGAAGGCGAAAATGCAATCGAAATTGCCCGTCAAATGATGGGAAAAACCAATCCAAAGGATGCCCTTTCTGGAACAATTCGCGGCGATTTTGGTTTAACAGTAGGGAAGAATGTAATTCACGGTTCAGATTCACCTGAAAGCGCTGAGCGGGAAATTCAATTGTTTTTTAAAGCTGAAGAGCTTGTAGAATATGACCGTGAAATTGATGCATGGATCTATTAACATCTGACCCTAATCAAACAATGGTTTGATTAGGGTTTTCTACATTACATTCGGGGGAAGATCGGAAAGTGACAGATAAGGACTATGTTGCATTTATCGAAAAGATAAAAAGAAAAAGCGGGATTGACCTGTCGTTATATAAAGAGACTCAAATGAAAAGAAGATTAAAATCATTGTATGAAAAAAAAGGATTTCAATCCTTTCAAGAGTTTTTTTTAGCTATGGAAAAGGACAAATGTTTATACAATCTGTTTTTAGATCGAATGACGATTAATGTTTCTGAATTTTTTCGCAACTATCAGCGCTGGAACATCCTTGAAAAAAAATTGCTTCCGCGTTTGCTGAATGGTAAAAAACATATAAAAGTTTGGAGCGCTGCGTGCTCAACGGGAGAAGAACCTTACACAATTGCGATGATTTTAGCACAGAATTCGCTATTGGAAGCCTCATATATTTTAGCAACAGATATAGATGAACAAGCGATTAAAACAGCACAAATTGGAATTTATCCGGAAAGAGCGCTAAAAGAAGTACCTCTTGAATATAAAACTAATTATTTTCAGCAAGAAGGCTCTTTCTATCATGTAAAAGAAGACATTAAACGCTCGGTTACTTTTCGAAAACATAATTTGCTGTCAGATCGTTTTGAAACAGATTTTGATTTGATCGTATGCCGAAACGTCCTCATTTATTTTACTGAGTCTGCGAAAAAAGAACTTTATGAAAAATTCAGCAAGTCGCTTAGACGAAACGGGATTTTATTTGTTGGCAGCACAGAGCAAATTTTCACTCCGGAAAAATATGGATTAAAAACGATCGAAACGTTTTTTTATACACGATTGTAGCAATAGCAAAGATCTTTCTATTCAAACAAAAAATCTTATGGTATAGTTACGTAAAAGCATAAAAGCATAAAAGCGTTAAAGTGTTATGGGAAGGAGTTTGCTAGTATGAGATATTTGACAGCAGGGGAATCTCACGGCCCGCAATTAACGACGATTATAGAAGGAGTTCCGGCAGGGCTTCCTCTAACGAAAGAAGACATCAATATTGAGCTTGCAAGAAGACAGAAAGGCTATGGCCGCGGTCGAAGAATGCAAATCGAAAAAGACCAGGTGCAAATTCTAGGCGGAGTGCGCCATGGCGAAACGCTAGGATCACCAATAGCGCTAGTTGTAGAAAATAAAGACTTTGCCCATTGGACGAAAATTATGGGGGCAGAGCCGATTTCCGAATCGGAGAAAGCGGAAATGAAACGAAAAATTACGAGACCTCGCCCAGGCCATGCCGACTTAGTCGGGGCGATCAAATACGGACATCGTGATATGCGCAACGTGCTTGAACGCTCTTCTGCCCGGGAAACAACTGTCAGGGTGGCAGCAGGAGCTGTTGCGAAGAAAATTTTGTCTGAACTCGGCATTCAAGTGGCAGGACATGTCATTGAAATTGGCGGTGTCCGTGCGCAAAAATTGGACTATTCGACGCTTGCTGAGTTGAAGGAAAAGACAGAGAACTCACCTGTGCGTTGTTTAGATGAAAATGCGGCTCAGCAAATGATGAAGGCGATCGACGAAGCAAAAGAAAAGGGTGATTCCATCGGCGGCATCGTTGAGGTGATTGTTGAAGGAATGCCGCCTGGTGTCGGCAGCTATGTTCATTGGGACAAAAAGCTGGATGCCAAAATAGCGCAAGCGATCGTAAGCATCAACGCGTTTAAAGGGGTTGAATTCGGCTTGGGATTTGAAGCGGGACGGAGTTTTGGCAGCGAAGTTCATGATGAAATCCTTTGGAGCGAAGAGAAAGGATACTATCGCAAAACAAACAATCTGGGAGGCTTTGAGGGCGGCATGACGACCGGCATGCCCATCGTCGTCAGAGGAGTCATGAAGCCAATTCCAACACTGTACAAACCTTTGCAAAGCGTTGACATTGATACGAAAGAGCCTTTTTTGGCGAGCATTGAACGATCGGACAGCTGCGCAGTCCCGGCTGCAAGTGTTGTGGCGGAGGCAGTTGTTGCATGGGAAGTAGCCAAAGCGATCGTTGAACAGTTTGGTCTTGATCGCATTGACCTTATTCGGGAAAATATCGAACGTATGAAACAATATGCGAGGGAATTTTAATGGAACAGATGATGATTCAAACGAAAAGTCGCCCGTATCCAGTTTTTTTAGGAGACGGAATTATCGATAATGTCGGAGAATGGCTTCTGTCTGTTTGCAATAATCCTTCGAAAATTTTGATCATTACTGATCAAACAGTCAAGGATCTGTATGGCGGAAAATTAGAGTCGGTATTAAAAGCATTTGATTTGGACGTATTGACATGTGTTGTTCCGAGCGGCGAACAGTCTAAATCATTTGAAACGTACTATAAATGCTTGACCTTTGCTTTAGAAAACAATCTGGACAGAGAATCCGTGATCATTGCTTTTGGCGGCGGTGTAGTGGGTGATTTAGCAGGCTTTGTAGCTGCAACATTTATGAGAGGAATTCCGTTCATTCAAGTGCCGACGACCCTTTTGGCTCATGACAGTGCTGTCGGGGGAAAGGTGGCCATTAACCATCCGCTCGGAAAAAATATGATCGGGGCTTTTCATCAGCCTCATGCCATTATTTATGATACACAGTTTTTAAAAACACTGCCTCTTCTAGAAATCCGCTCAGGATTTGCGGAAGTGGTGAAGCACGGCTTCATCAATGATCGTTCATTTGTTGAAAATTTAATGAAAACGATCCATTCGTTGAATCATGTAACAAGCGAACAGCTGCAATGGTTTATACGAAAGGGAATTGAAGTGAAAGCAGAAATTGTCGCTGAAGATGAAAGAGAAACGGGAAAAAGGGCGTTTTTAAACTTCGGTCATACTCTCGGCCATGCGCTCGAAGCGGAGTTAGGTTACGGGAAGATTTCCCACGGAGATGCCGTTGCATGCGGCATGCTGTTTGCTCTATGGCTGAGTGAAAAGATATTCCGCAAAGATTTTCAATATAAATCGATCAAAAATTGGTTTAACGAAATCGGCTTTCCTGTCAAAATCGATGAAACCATTCAAACCGAATCGCTTCTCGAACGAATGAAAAAAGACAAAAAAACGGTACATAGCCAGATTCGTTTTGTGCTTCTCGAGGATATCGGCAATCCGGTACTTAAGACGTTTGACACGCATACATTATATTCATTTCTTAATGAGTGGAGAACGGAGGGATGCGTTTGATAAGAGGTGTTAGAGGGGCCATCACCGTTTCGGAAAATAATGAAGAACAGATTGTTGAAAGCACGGAGAGGCTCTTAAGGGAGATGATTCGATTAAACAACATTGCCCCTGAACAAGTAGCTTCCGTGTTTATTTCGGCGACAAATGATTTAAATGCCTGCTTCCCTGCAAAAGCATTAAGAAATATTGAAGGCTGGAAATATGTTCCTGTGACATGCATGCAGGAAATAGCCGTTGAAGGCGCCCTTGAGAAATGCGTAAGGGTGATGATGCATATTAATACAGAAGCCGCCCAAAACGATATTTGCCATGTTTATTTAGAGAAGGCAAAAATTTTACGACCGGATCTTGTTGACAAATAATGCTGTATCCGATAATATGGCGAATAAGAAAGTTTTTATATGACCTGAAATGAGCTGAGTTTAGTTAAGGGTAGTTGAGAATGAGTCGAGGAAGTAATAGATGAGTGGTTTAGGAAGATAGATTGATCGACTGCCCAAAAACGTAATGTTTTTGGGCATTTTTATTATCAATTTCATCCCTCAAAAACGATCCTCTAAGACTCATTCTCCAAATACTTTGGAGGAGTGAGTACTTCAATGGCAACAACCTTTCAAGATTTTTTGCAGGATTGCCGCAAATATAAGACGGTTCCCATTATCGAGCAATATCATGTCGATATGCTGACACCTATTCAAATATTTCAAACGCTGCAAACCGATGCTTGTTATATTTTAGAAAGCAATGACAGCGAGTCGAACTGGTCCAACTACTCGTTTATCGGTCTTGAGCCGATGTATTTTATCAAGGAAGAAAATGGAACGTTCCAGCTGCAAAATCGAAAACAGATGGTCATGGACAAAGATGTTTCGTTATCAGCATTGTTTCATAGAATGACGGTAAGCTTCAATGTAAAAAAAGTGGCGATCGATGTGCCGTTTTCAGGCGGAGCTGTCGGAAAAATCGATTATGATGCGGTCAGCCTATTTGAAAAAATTCCAGCTCATCGTCATGCTGACAGAACCCATTCTGTATGTGAACTGGTCATTTGCCAAACGGTCATTGCATATAGCCACAGGGAAAAACTGCTGACATTTATTCATTACAGAGAGCTAGAAGGAAACGAAAGCGAACAAGAGCTGAAGCAAATATTTGAGGCGGGAAAGGAACGCATTTTTCAATATCGCAATGAATTAAAAAACGTCAAGCCGGAAGGAAATATTTTCATCCCGTCAAACAAAGAACCGGTTTCTTTCGCCGGATTTGAATCGAATTATACAAAAGAACAATTTTTGCATCATGTTGAAAAAATGAAGGAATATATTCGTTCTGGCGATATATTTCAAGGAGTTCTTTCGCAGCGCTTTGAAAAACAAGTATCGGTAACCGGTCTGCAATTATATCGAATTTTAAGAATTATCAATCCTTCCCCTTATTTATTTTATATAAAACTATCAAACCAAGAGCTTATCGGCAGTTCACCGGAAAGATTGATTCATGTTCGCGACGATTATGTTGAAATTCATCCTATTGCCGGCACGAGAAAGCGGGGCAAAACAAAGGAAGAAGATAGAAGACTCGTTCGCCAATTGCTGCAGGATGAAAAAGAACTAGCGGAGCATTATATGCTTGTTGATTTAGCAAGAAATGATATCGGCCGAGTTGCTGAATACGGGACGGTCAAAACACCTGTACTTCTGGATGCAGCTTATTTTTCACATGTTATCCATCTCATTTCAAAAGTGAGAGGAAAATTGAGAAAAAGCATTCATCCGATTGATGCGTTAATTTCGGCTTTTCCTGCCGGAACTGTTTCAGGCGCCCCCAAAATACGTGCGATGGAAATTATTCATGAGCTGGAGCCGACTGCCAGGGGGAGCTATGCGGGGGCTGTTGCATACATCAGCTTCGATGGAAGCATTGATTCATGCATCACAATTCGGACGATCACGCTGAGCAATCAGAAGGCATATGTCCAGGCGGGGGCTGGGATCGTTGCCGATTCTGTTCCTTTAAAAGAATGGGAAGAAACAAGAAACAAAGCGAGTGCGCTCATTCAAACGATCGAATTAGCAGAACAATTGTTTTTAGAAAAAGGGAGGAAGAGGGCATGAAGCATATATTGGAGAAGTGCATTAATGGTGAGACTCTTTCAGCATCTGAAGCAGAAGATATTATGAAAAAAATCATGGAAGGAAAGGTTCCGGACAGTCAAATTGCCAGTCTCATCACTATTTTACGATTTCGCGGCGAAACGGTCGAAGAGATGACGGGATTTGTGAAAGCGATGAAGGAAAATATGACTCAGCTTGAAGGATTTGAAAATGCAGTTGATACTTGCGGAACGGGCGGAGACGGAGCATCAACATTTAACATTTCAACCGCATCTGCCATTGTAGCTTCATCGTTGGGAGTGAAAGTCGCAAAACACGGAAACCGCGCTGTTTCTTCAAGAAGCGGCAGCGCTGATGTGCTCGAATGTTTAAACATCCCAATCCAAACAACGCCTGAAGAAGCAAGAAGAAGCTTGGAAGAAACGAATATGAGCTTCTTGTTTGCTCCTCTCTATCATTCATCGATGAAGCATGTTGCCAAAGCAAGAAAAGAAGTGGGATTCCGAACGATTTTTAATTTGCTCGGGCCGCTGGCTAATCCGGCCAATACAAAACGACAAGTGCTTGGCGTTTCATCATTGGAGCATGCGGAGAAAATGGCTGAAACATTAAAACATTTCCGTTCAGAGCATGTGCTGTTAGTATCAGGAAGGGACGGATTAGATGAAATTTCGATCAGTGATGAAACGGATGTCGTAGAACTAAAAGATGGGAACATAACAAAATATACGATTTCTCCGGAGCAATTTGGAATGAATCGAGGGAAGCTTGAAGAAATACAAGTCTCAGATGCTAAAGAAAGTGCTAAAATGATAGAGGAAGTACTGAAAAATAAAGGAAATGAAAGCGTGAAGAACATTGTAGCATTAAATTCGGCTGCAGCTCTTTACGTAGCAGGAAAAGCAAAAAACATTTCTGAAGGGGTACAGATGGCTTTAACAGCCATAAAAGACGGGACCGCCTATCAGCAATTAAAGAGATTGGCCATCCGAAAGGAAGAGAGCTATGCTTGATACGATCATAAGAGCTAAAGAACAAGAAGTGAAAGAACTTGATTTGACGCAATTAGACCAAAAAACATTCGAAAAAAGATCATTTTTCGCTGCTCTTCAAAACCCGAACCGTTTTCTTGGGCTCATTGCGGAAGTGAAGAAGGCATCGCCGTCCAAAGGTGTCATTCGTGAAGATTTCGATCCTGTCGATATTGCAAAAAAATATGAGAGAGGGAAGGCAGACTGCTTATCTGTTTTAACCGATCAAAAGTTTTTTCAAGGGTCAACCGCATTTTTGTCTGAAATTAAAGAAAAGGTGAAACTTCCTGTTTTGCGCAAAGATTTTATTATCGATAAAAAGCAAGTGTATGAATCGAAATGGATCGGAGCGGATGCCATTTTGTTAATCGGGGAGGCTCTTCCGCCAAAAAAATTAAAGGAGCTTTGGGATGAAGCGGTCAGCTTAGAGCTGGATGTGCTGGTGGAGGTCCATTCTGTCGAGACTCTTGAAAGAATACTAGATATATTTGTGCCGAATATACTAGGGGTGAACAACAGGGATTTAACAACCTTTCATACGGATATTCATCATCTGGAAACGATTCAAAAATATGTGCCGAAAGATATTTTATTGATCAGTGAAAGCGGCATAAGCACGATGGCAGATTTGCAAACGGTGTATGAATATGGAGCAAAAGGCGTGCTTGTCGGGGAGTCGCTCATGCGGAAAAAAGACCCGGAACAAGGAATTTATGAGCTGTTTAAGGAGAGTGTAAAGTGAGACTCGTCAAAATTTGCGGCAACCGCACATTTGAAGATACAGCCGTTTCCATCAATCAAGGAGCCGATTATATCGGCTTTATCTTTTCCTCTGAAAGCAGACGGCAGGTGAAGGCAAATGATGTCGGCAGGTGGGTGGAAGCTTTTCCAAAAGAAATGCGTCCAAAACTAGTAGGCGTATTTGTTCATCCGACGATTCAATTTTTAGAGGATGTGCTATCAGCGGTCGAATTAGACTGCATACAGCTGCATGGCGATGAAGATGAAGAATTTGTAAAACAGGTAAAGGAAAAGTTCGGTCTTTCTGTTTGGAAAGCTCTTCCTCATCATGAACATGTGATAGAGGAAATGGAAAAATTTTCGCGTTGGGTGGATGGATATGTGATTGACAGCCGTGTGAAAGGAATGTGGGGCGGAACAGGCGTTGCTTTTGACTGGTCAAATGTGTCTGATTATACAATATGGGCGAAAAATAACCGGAAGCTTTGTTTTATTGCGGGCGGCATTACACCTGAAAACATAACAGAGCTGCTTGAAAAAGGCGCTGAAAACATTGATGTTGCAAGCGGTGTTGAAACAAATGAAAAAAAAGATGTCGAAAAAATAGCAAAATTAATAGAGAAGGTGAAAGGCTGATGAAATATCCTGATGAATATGGCAGATTTGGAGAATTTGGAGGAAAATATGTACCAGAAACGTTAATGAAGCCGTTGTATGAATTAGAAGAAGCATTAAAGGATGCATTAAGTGATTCTTCTTTTCAACAGCAATATCATCAAATGCTGCAAAAATATTCCGGCAGACCGACCGCTTTAACATTTGCAGACCAATTAACAAAACATGTCGGGGGAGCAAACATTTTTTTAAAACGGGAGGATCTCAACCATACTGGTGCCCATAAGATCAATAATGCCATTGGTCAAGCGCTTCTTTCGAAAAGAATGGGAAAAAAGAAGCTTATTGCTGAAACAGGTGCCGGACAGCACGGTGTAGCATCAGCAACTGTCGCTGCGAAATTTGGCATGGACTGCAAAGTATTTATGGGAGAAGAAGACATCGATAGACAGCGCCTCAACGTTTTTCGGATGCAGCTGCTAGGTGCTGAAGTAGTGCCTGTTACAAGCGGAAATAAAACATTAAAAGACGCTGTGAATGAGGCGATCCGATATTGGGTTCAGCATTGTGAAGACCATTTTTATTTAATGGGCTCAGCTGTCGGTCCGCATCCATATCCGATGATGGTGAGAGAATTCCAGCGGATCATTGGAGATGAAGCGAAAGAGCAGTTTTTCAACGAGTTTGGCAAGCTGCCGGATGTTGTCATAGCTTGTGTGGGCGGAGGAAGCAATGCGATCGGGATGTTTACTCCGTTTTTAGAAGAAGATGTAAAGCTTATTGGAGTGGAGGCAGGAGGAAAAGGAGTGGAAACGGGTGAACATGCGGCAACAATTACAAAGGGGACGAAAGGCGTTATTCACGGTTCGATGACGTACTTATTGCAAAATCAATACGGTGAAATTATTGAGCCTTATTCGATTTCTGCCGGCCTCGATTATCCGGGTGTCGGTCCGGAGCATGCTTATTTAGCAAAAATAGGGCGTGTCGTTTATGAATCTGTTACAGATGAAGAGGCGATCGCAGCACTCGAAACATTGGCGAAAACAGAAGGAATATTAGCCGCAATTGAATCTGCTCATGCCGTTGCAAAAGGAATCGAAGTAGCAAAAACTTTATCAAATGAACAGTCAATTTTAATTTGTTTGTCCGGACGGGGCGATAAAGATGTTCATACTTTGATGAAAACGAAAGGGGGAGTTGAAAATGGTTTCTAACAAAAGCATGTTTCAACAGTTTGACAAGCTTTTTATTCCTTTTATTACAGCTGGAGATCCGAATGAAGAGTTGACCATTGATCTCGCCCTTATTTTAGAAAAATGCGGGGCGTCAGCCATTGAGCTTGGCGTTCCCTATTCGGACCCGCTTGCTGACGGCCCCGTTATTCAACAGGCATCCATCCGGGCAAGAAGAAATGGAATGAATATTGAAAAGGCGATGGAATTAGCATATAAAATGAAAGAAAGAGGTTTAAAAATTCCGATCATTCTCTTTACTTATTTCAATCCTGTGCTACAATTAGGAGAAAAATACTTTTTTACTTTAATGGAGAAAAATCGATTAGAAGGACTTCTCATTCCTGATCTCCCGTTCGAAGAAAGCGGATGGATGCGAAAAAAATGTGACGAGCATGGGATTTATTTTATCTCTATGGTTGCTCCCACTTCCTACAATCGAATAAAAAAAATTGCTGAGAACGCCGCAGGATTTTTATATTGTGTTTCATCTCTCGGGGTGACGGGTGAGCGCCAATCATTTGATGAGCGCGTTTCTGATTTTATCTCTCATGTAAAGAAGTATGCGGAAGTTCCGGTGGCTGTCGGGTTCGGCATTTCGTCGAATGAGCATGTAAAAAAATTTTTCAAAATAAGTGACGGCGTCGTTGTGGGCAGTGCGATTGTTAAACAAATTGAAAAGCTTATTCCGCTTCTCACAAATGCGAATACAAAACAGAGCGGGTTACAGGAATTTGAAAGGTTTATTCACGGTTTGCTCCATTAGGGGATGAAAGAGGTGTTAAGGTTGGAGGTAAAAGAACAGTTAAAGTCGCTGAAACCATACGAACCTGGAAAACCAATTGAACAAGTAAAAGAACAGTTTGGTCTAACAAAGGTGATCAAGCTTGCATCAAACGAAAACCCGTACGGTTGTTCTGATAAAGTGAAACAAGCGATACAAGAGGAGCTTGAATCTCTTGCGATCTATCCTGACGGCTATAGTGCAGAGCTGCGAAAACAGGTGGCAAAGCATGTAGGCGTAAAAGAAAATCAGCTCATTTTCGGAAACGGATCAGATAATATTATACAAATTCTGTCACGTTCACTTTTGAGCGAAGGCTTCAATACCGTAATGGCGTCACCGTCATTTTCCCAATACCGGCATAATGCGGTGATCGAAAATGCCGAAATTCGCGAAATTGAACTTGTAGATGGGCGGCACAATTTGGATAAAATGGCAGACTCTATTGATTCCAAAACAAAAATTGTATGGTTATGCAATCCGAATAACCCTACAGGAGTTTACATAAGTGAAGAAGAGCTTATTAATTTTTTAAACAAAGTGCCGAAGGATGTCCTTGTCGTATCTGATGAAGCGTATTACGAATATGTGACGGCGGAAGATTATCCGAATTCAGTCGCCTTATTGGATCAATTTCCAAATCTATTAATTTTACGGACGTTCTCAAAAGCATACGGCCTAGCTGCACTCCGAGTAGGATATGGAATTGGAAATGAAGAACTCATCCGCTTAATTGAGCCAGCAAGGGAACCTTTTAATACAAATCGTCTTGGACAAAAGGCCGCTATTGCAGCGCTAAACGATCAAACTTTTATCGAAACCTGCAAAAAATTGAACCGGGAAGGGCTCAAACAATACTATGATTTTTGTGAACAATTTGGTCTTGAGTACTTCCCTTCGCAAACGAACTTTATTTTAATAGATTTTCAAAGGGATGCGGATGAGCTTTTTCAAAAGCTGCTTGAAAAAGGATTCATCGTCCGGTCAGGAAAAGCTCTCGGATTTCCGACATCGCTGAGAATTACTGTCGGAACAGAAGAGGAAAATGAAGCACTGATTCAAACTTTAAAGGAACTACTTTCCTAAAAGAGGTGAACGCTCACCTCTTTTTTTACCAAAAAGCAGAAACAGGTGGTTTTTTGTGGAAAAAGTTTTTATCATTGGTCTTGGCTTAATCGGCGGATCGATTTCGCGTGCAATTAAGAAAGAACATCCATCGGTTCAATTGGTCGGATATGATATAAAAAATGATCAAGTACAAATGGCAAAAAAATTGGGAATCATTGATCAATCAGCGGAATCTATTAAGGAAGGCGCTGAATCAGCGGACGTTATTATTATTTCAACTCCCGTTGAACAAACATTGAACGTTTTAACGTTTTTAGGAGAGCTAAGCTTGAAAGAAGGAGTCATTATCACTGATGTCGGCAGCACAAAGAAAAAAATTGTCGATCATGCGAGCTTTTCTTTGCCGAAAACAGTAACATTTATTGGCGGTCACCCAATGGCGGGCTCACATAAATCAGGCGTTGCGGCAGCGAAAACTCATTTATTTGAAAATGCGTTTTATATTTTAACGCCTGGCAGCAACGAACGTCCGGAAAAAATAGAACAATTAAAAAAGCTTTTAAAGGGAACAAAAGCGCAATTTATTGTCATGACACCTGAAGAACATGATTCCATTACCGGGGTCATTAGCCATTTTCCGCATTTAATCGCGGCAAGCCTCGTCCATCAGGCAGAAAAGAAAGAAGAAATGTTTCCAATTATTAAGCGGCTTGCGGCCGGAGGATTTCGCGACATTACCCGAATTGCGTCAAGCAACCCGGTTATGTGGCGCGATATTATTGTTCACAACCATGATGTATTAATCAAGTTATTTGATGAATGGATTCAAGAAATGAAGCAAATTAAACAATTCATTGAGAAGCTCGATAAAGAACAGCTTTATACATATTTTGAAAAAGCGAAGACATATCGAGACGGATTGCCTGAAAGGGAAAAAGGAGCCATTCCGTCCTTTTATGACCTTTATGTCGATGTTCCGGATTATCCGGGTGTTATTTCTGAAATTACCGGTTATTTAGCAAAAGAGGAAATTAGCATAACAAATATTCGAATTTTAGAAACGCGTGAAGAAATTTTTGGTGTTTTGCGCATCAGCTTTCAGTCGGATGAAGACCGGATGAAGGCGAAACAATGCATTGATCGCTACACGAATTATGAAACATATATACTGTAGTTGGGGTGATACAGATATGAATCAAGGGCTTGTTTTGACAAAAAAACATTCGCTGAATGGAACTATTGAAGTTCCCGGCGATAAATCGATCTCCCATAGGGCGGTTATGTTTGGGGCAATTGCGGAAGGAAAAACAACTATTCAAAACTTTTTAACTGGAGAGGATTGCTTAAGCACCATTTCATGCTTTAAAGAGATGGGGGTGTCGATCAAACAGGAAGGAACGAATGTAACAATTGAAGGGAAAGGATTTTCCGGACTGAAAGAACCTGTTAACATTTTAAATGTTGGGAACTCAGGCACCACGACAAGATTAATGCTGGGCATTTTAGCGGGACGTCCTTTTCATGCATGCATTATTGGGGATGAGTCAATTGCGAAAAGACCGATGGATCGTGTAACAGCTCCTTTAAGACAAATGGGAGCTCATATTGATGGACGGAATAACGGATCTTTTACCCCGTTGTCTTTGCGCGGCGGGAATTTAAAGAGCATTTATTACAAATCCCCAGTAGCGAGTGCTCAAGTGAAGTCATCGATTTTGCTTGCAGGTCTTCAAGCAGATGGAACCACAACAGTTGAGGAGCCGTATCAATCAAGAGATCATACGGAACGTCTTTTGTCAGCCTTTGGCGTCCATGTGAAAAAACAAAATTTGACCGTTTCGGTAGAGGGAGGACAAACATTAAAAGGCGCCAATATTTATGTGCCTGGTGACATTTCTTCCGCTGCTTTTTTCCTTGTTGCGGGAGCCATTGTTCCGGACAGTTCGATCAAACTGAAAAATGTCGGCATTAACCCAACAAGAACAGGGATTTTAGATGTTTTAGAAAATATGGGTGCAGAGATCGAGATTATACCGACATTAGATTCTGCCGAACCGATGGCTGATATATCGGTCAGGACATCTGAGCTAAAAGGAACCGAAATTTCAGGAGAGCTGATTCCGAGACTGATTGATGAAATTCCGATCATTGCCCTTCTTGCGACACAGGCTGAAGGAACGACAGTTATTAAAGATGCCGAAGAATTAAAGGTAAAAGAAACAAATAGAATTGATACAGTTGTCGGCGAGCTGAAAAAGCTTGGCGCGGATATTGAAGCTACAAACGATGGAATGATCATTCGCGGAAAAACAAAGCTGAAAGGAGGAACGAATGTTTCCAGCCATGGAGATCACCGCATCGGCATGATGCTCGCGATTGCCAGCACTATTTGTGAAGAACCTGTGGAATTAATGCAGCACGAGGCAGTCAGTGTATCCTATCCTGCTTTTTTTGACCATTTGAATTTGCTTTCCAAAACCATCTGAGTTTGTCAGATGGTTTTTGTCATATTTTTATCAACCTTTTCATAGCTTGTCTAAAAAAGCTATTGAGGTGGGAAAATGGCATATATTATTGATCAAATTCGTTTAATGGAAGACAATCAAATTGTGACGCGCTCAATACTCGTTGACGGAAATGAGTTTCGTTTTAAAGAAAAGCAATTAGATCAGTTTCGATTTATGAAAATGGATGGATCGCCCTATTTCATGACACCGGGCTTTGTCATGCTTGACCAAAACATTCAATATCTAGACCAAAGCCATTCATTCAAATTATATGTGAAGAATTTGATCCAAAAAGGCTGCACTTTTTTAATTGCTGCTGTTGATTTGCCGTTTGAAAGACAATGGGATGAAAAGAAAAAACATATTCGCAAAGTGATGATGAATTCGCCGATCGATTATGCGATCGCTGCAAAAATCCCAATCGAACGGCTGACCCCTTCAATCATCAGAATGCTAAAAAGAGAAAAAATTACTGTGATTATCGTGGAAATTAAGCAGATTGCTGAGCTTGATGATGTTCCATGGGAATGGATTCGTGAGACTTTATTTCCAAAGCAAACTCCAATTTTTCCCCATTTTTCTTCAGAAGATCAATCCATCTTCCATCAGTTGAAAAGCAAATGGCGGCAAATTGTAAAAAAATATAAATTGCCATCATTGGAAGAATGTCCTGAAAACGGTGTCCCACTTACGAAAGAAGCATTAATGAAAATTGGTCTTTATCCGATTCGCGGCGAAATTTTAAGCGGAAGCAATGTTGATTATAATTTATTTCGGATGATCGATTTAGTTGAAGAAAATAATTATCTAGATTATTATAATCATAACCCAGAAGTGATCGTTCACAACGGAAGCGTTTTGAAAGCAGGAGAACAAATATTTTATAAACCAGGGTTCGGAAAAGAAGTGCAGCTGAATGCACCAGGACGCTTCAATATGTATTCGCAGCCAATAAACAAGTACTGAATTTAGAAGGGGAGTTTTAGGTTGAATAAAAAAATGAGCGAAGCCGTTCAATTAGTTGAAAGCGGCCAAGTGGAAAAAGGATTGAAAAAACTTTCATCCATTGAAAAAGAGTTAAATGATGAAGAAAAGTTTGAGCTTGCAGAAAAATATTTTCAATGGGGCAGGACAGATGAAGCGCTAAAAATAGCCGAGGAGCTGTCGCAGTTATACCCTGATGAATCTGCTATCACTCTTTTTTTGGCGGAAATATACATTGAGCTTGACGATGAAGAAAAAGCGATTGATCTGCTGAATGAAATTGATCAAGAGGATGAATCATATCCGCAAGCCCTTCTTCTTATGGCTGATTTGTATCAATTGCAAGGCTTATATGAAGTCAGCGAACAAAAGCTGAAGGAAGCCAAGAGAAGGTTGCCTGAAGAGAAAGTAATTGATTTCGCATTAGCCGAGCATTATTTTCATCTCGGAAAATATCGTCAAGCAATCGACTTTTATAGAGTAGTCCTAGAGGAATTTGAAAATATAATGAATGTAAATATTCATAAACGAATAGGCGAGTCTTTATCTGCTTGCGGTGAATTTGAAGAAGCCCTTGCTTATTTTGAGAAAGCGGTGGAAGAAGAGGATTTGGACACATATTTCGCTTATGGGATGACAGCTTTAAATGCAGGCCAGACAAAAACAGCAATTGCACAATTTGAACGAATAAAGGAATTGGACACTACCTACCACTCACTATATTTATATTTGGCCAAAAGCTATGAACAGGAAGGGATGGTGGAAAAAAGTTTTCAAATTGTTCAAGAAGGTTTACAGGAGGATCCATTTAATAAAGAGCTTTATTTATTCGGCGGAAAAATTGCCTTAAAGCTTAAAGATGTAGACAATGCAGTAAAATTGTTAAAAAAAGCGCTGGAGCTGGATCCGGGTTATATAGAAGCAATTATAACACTTTCAGGAGTGTTGTTAAACCAAGGCAAATATATGGAAACGATTGAGATGTTGACGGAAATCGTGGAAAAACATGAAGAATATGATCCTCATTTTGACTTCAATTTAGCGATCGCTTATCATCGCACCGAACAGTACGAAAAGGCATTAAAGCATTATGAAAATGCATATAATAATTTTAAAACAGACCCGGAATTTTTGGAGAATTACGCTTATTTTCTGCTTGAAGAAGGGGAGCGGGCAAAGGCTAGGAAGTTTTTTGAAAAAGCGCTGGAGCTTGATCCAGGCAACATTGAATATGAAAATATGCTGCTCGAATTGGAGGACAATTTTTAGGCGGAATTGGAAGGAATTCAACGCAACTATGTTGAATTTTTGAATTAGATGGAAAGCAGAGGAGGGTTAAAGATGAAAGCCCCTGTTTCTGTTAACGAGAAGAAAGAATTTATTCGCTGGTTTTTAAATCATTATCAGTTGAAAAGACGGGAATGCGTATGGATATTAAATTATTTAATGAGCCATGATTCATTAATGGAAAACGTCCACTTTGTAGAGCATGCCAAATTTTGTCCGAGGGGAATGGTCATGTCCACCCACTGTGTGGATGATGTTCCGTTTAGATTTTATAAAGAAAATGTGATGACAACAGATGCAGAAAAGTCTTTTCACGATATTCGCTTGAATAAAGATGAAGACTTGTATATCCAGTTAAACTTTCGCGCTCAATACCGTTCCCCGGAATATGCTGCCGTTTTAGTTGAAAATCCATATTTGCCTAAAGATATGCAAAGAAATGAGAAAGACCGGCTGCTTGCGGAAAAAATTTTGGAGGAGTCAATTAAAAAATTTCAAAAAGAAAAACTCCTCCGCTTAATTGATGAAGCGTTGGATGCTCACGATGAAGAGGCGTTTCGAAAGCTTGTAAAACAATTGAACAATTTAGGATGTTAGGCAATGTGTACAGCATTGCTTTTTTATTTTGCTTATCAGTTTTATAATGAGTAAGGAAAAATAAAAAATAGGGGCTGAAATCAGTGAAATGGCAAATGGTTGATATCGATTCTTTTCTTCAATCAAGGGAGTACGTTGATACTGCAGTTGTTCCTCTCCTATCGGTATCTTTTGATGAGGAACTGAAAAGAAGTGCGTCAAAAGCAGATTTTATTACAATTGTTTCACAGGAGCTTGAACGGCAGTTAAAGGGGCGGATCATGCTGTTGCCTCCGTTTGTTTCTTTAAAAAATGACGACATTGATTTGGATAAACTGTTAAAAAAGTGGAAAGATACGATTAAACAGCATTTTCAGCATGTCATTTTTTTAACATGTGAAGAAAGATGGCGCAAAGAAGGCGATGAATTTATATGGATTCCGTCAATCCCAATAGAACATATGGATCAGGATGTAAAACGAAAGGTTGTTCAGGAGCAAATCGAACAAATTATGAACATTTTATTACAATATTGGAATCGAACCTAAAAACCCTTTCAATCCCTAGATTCTAACGATATGATTATATTGACCTTCTACAAAGATTGATATATCATGAGTATGTCTTAGTTTTATATGTTTCTGTATATGTCCATTATGGACTAGCTTGAGATAGAGGGGGGAAAAAGATGAGCGAGAATAAACACCGTGTTTCAAGACGTCAATTTTTAAACTATACGCTAACGGGTGTAGGCGGTTTTATGGCTGCAGGCATGCTCATGCCGATGGTTCGTTTCGCAGTAGATCCTGTGTTGCAGCCGAAAGCAGCTGGAGAATTCGTTAATACAAATGTAAAGGAATCAGACATTAAAGAAGAACCGACACGCGTTGACTTTACCATTAAACAGAAAGACGCATGGCATGAAGCTGAAGAGCCAAAATCCGCGTGGGTTTATAAAAATGAAAAAGGAGAAGTTGTTGCGCTTTCTCCAATTTGTAAACACCTTGGCTGTACAGTAAACTGGAACGGGGATAAAGCAAACCCTAACATGTTCTTCTGTCCTTGCCACGGAGGATTGTATGAGAAAAACGGTGACAACGTCCCAGGAACACCGCCTTCTGCTCCGCTGGATGAATATGAGTACAAAATTCAAGATGGATTTTTATATTTAGGAAAAGCTAAACCAAGAGGGGGGGCGTAATAAGTGCTCAACAAATTGTATGATTGGGTTGATGAACGTTTAGATATCACCCCTTTATGGCGCGATATCGCAGACCATGAAGTTCCCGAACATGTTAACCCAGCCCATCACTTTTCAGCATTTGTATACTGCTTTGGCGGTTTGACGTTTTTTGTTACAGTGATTCAAGTGCTGTCTGGCATGTTTTTAACAATGTATTACGTGCCGGATATTAAAAATGCATGGGAGTCTGTCTATTATTTGCAAAATGAAGTGGCGTTCGGACAAATTGTTCGCGGTATGCACCATTGGGGAGCAAGCTTAGTCATCGTCATGATGTTTTTACATACTTTACGTGTATTTTTCCAAGGAGCATACAAAAAGCCACGCGAGCTTAACTGGATTGTCGGTGTACTCATTTTCTTCGTTATGCTAGGTTTAGGTTTGACAGGCTATTTATTGCCTTGGGACATGAAAGCGTTGTTTGCGACAAAAGTTACCTTGCAGATTGCTGAATCGACACCGCTTATTGGAGAGTACGTCAAAATTTTGCTTGCAGGGCATTCCGAAATTGTCGGTGCGCAAACATTGACTCGCTTCTTTGCGATTCATGTATTTTTCTTGCCTGCTGCATTATTCGGATTAATGGCAGCGCACTTCTTAATGATTCGCAAACAAGGGATTTCAGGTCCGCTATAAAATCCGGCTTATTCTTTTTTAGTAAGTTGTTCGTGGCGAACCGCTTAACAAAGGAGGGGAAACAATGCATCGCGGAAAAGGTATGAAGTTCGTTGGAGATTCTCGTGTGTCGGCTGAAAGAAAGCCGAACATACCGAAAGACTACTCCGAATACCCAGGGAAAACTGAAGCTTTTTGGCCCAACTTTCTTTTAAAAGAATGGTTAGTTGGCGCGGTCTTTTTAATTGGCTTTTTATGTTTAACCGTTGCCCATCCGTCACCGCTTGAGCGGGTTGCAGATCCTACGGATACTGGTTACATACCGCTTCCTGACTGGTACTTCTTATTTTTATACCAGCTTTTAAAATATTCTTATGCATCAGGCCCTTATACCGTTATCGGTGCAATCGTAATACCTGGACTGGCATTTTCTGCTCTACTTCTTGCTCCATTTTTGGATCGCGGGCCAGAACGCCGTCCGCATAAGCGTCCGGTTGCTGTAGGAATGATGCTGCTAGCTGTAGCATCCATCGTTTATTTAACATGGGAGTCGGTTGAGCATACGGACTGGGAATTAAAAGAAGAACAAGGGAAAATTAAAGCGGAAGCTAAAATTGACACAAATTCGGAAGGGTACAAAATATTTCAGGAACAAGGCTGCGTCTCCTGCCACGGTGATAACCTGCAAGGTGGAGCGGCTGGACCTTCTTTAGTTGATAACGGATTGTCACCGGAAGAAGTTGCGAAAATTGCTAAAGAAGGTGTAGGAAGCATGCCTCCTGGAATCTTTAAAGGTACGGATGAAGAGTTGAAAGTATTAGCAGAGTTTGTTTCTAGTGTTACATCGAAATAAAAAGAGCTGACATCGTGTTTGTCAGTATAGCTTGTAGAGAAAGGAAGATTTTTTCTCTACAAGCTTTTTTATTGTCTTATCTCCATTGACTGTGAAACAACTCTAACAATTAAGTTAGCAAGATTGATGCGATTGTATTTCCTTTTGTAGACTGGTAAATGGAAAAGTAGAGGCGGTCAATCGCCTTCGTTGACGGCTTTCTATCCATTCACTATTTTTTGACAAAATGATAAAGAAGGAGGGCTAGGACACCTGCTTATTATACGTTTCTCCTGTACACTCTAAACCAGCCACGTGTTCTAAATCGGTATCGGTTTCTATAGCCAGTATGCTAAGGCGTTTACTGTTTTGATTTTATGATTTGTGCCCTCTGCTCATGTGTAGGTATAGAGTGTCTGAAAGTATTCCATGATTAGTGTATTTGATAATTGAATTTTGAGCTGCTCCAATTGTATATTTCACGATAATCGACACAACGATATCGTTTCACATAAACAATTCAAAACAACGGTTTATTTCATACGGGTAACTCGTAGATTTTTCTTGTCCACCTGTTCTGAACATTTGTGGTGAAAAAGCCGTAAGAGGACAGCGTTCTTGCTAACCCCTTTTCTCTATATAAACATTATAATGTGTTTCAAACATATGTTAAGTAACGACTTAAAATTCTGGACATTCTAGTCACACAGAAAATATGTTCAACCTCCTGATAAATGGTTGCATAGCACTAACATTCATTTCAAATAATTCAAAAATATTTTCTTTTTTGTGTTATTTCACAAAAATTAATGAAGAATCTATTATAAATATAAATGCTGAGCTATAATTACTCATAACATTAAAATAAGGGGGAATTTTTTTGGATGGTTTTATTGAAACATTGAGTGGCTGGCTTTGGAGTACGCCGATGATCGTATTTTGTATTGGAGTCGGAGTGTTTTTTTCATTTATGACAAAATTTGCTCAAATACGATTGATCAAAGATATGGTTCAGCAAATGTTTAAAGGAAAAAGTTCCAAGTCGGGAATTTCTTCTTTTCAAGCATTGTCGATCGCATTATCGGGACGGGTCGGAACCGGGAATATTGCTGGTGTTGCTACTGCGATCGCATACGGTGGTCCCGGTTCAGTATTTTGGATGTGGCTAATTGCTTTTTTTGGTGCTGCTACGGCATATGTGGAATCGACACTTGGCCAAATTTATAAAGAAAAAGTGGATGGGCTATACTGCGGAGGACCGGCTTATTATATTGAAAAAGGGTTAAATCGACGTTGGGCCGGAATGGTTTTTGCTGTGGCTGCGATTGTAGCAATGAGTGTTTTAATGCCGGGTGTTCAATCAAATGCCATTTCTTCTGGATTTAAAAAAGCATTCTCCGTTGATCCGACCGTAACAGGAATCATCTTAGTTGTACTATTGGGAGTGATTATTCTTGGCGGAGTAAAAAGAATCGCCAACGTCGCTCAATTAGTAGTGCCTTTTATGGCAATCGGATATATACTTATTTCACTTATCATTATTATCATGAATATTGAAGCAGTTCCTGGTGTATTTAAACTAATTTTCTCTAGTGCGTTTGGTGCTAATCAATTATTCGGAGGGATTTTAGGAAGTGCGATTTCTTGGGGTGTAAAGCGTGGGATTTATTCAAATGAAGCTGGTCAAGGAACGGGGCCGCATGCTGCTAGTGCTGCCGAAGTTTCCCACCCGGCCAAACAGGGGCTCGTACAGTCATTTTCTATTTACATTGATACATTGCTTGTCTGTTCAGCAACAGCTTTTATGATTTTGTTTACAAATTCCTACAATGTGTATGAGCCTGATCAAAAATCATTGCTTGTAAACAATATTGGAGAAACTGTCGAAGTGGGTACTGCTTATACTCAAATTGCAGTTGATTCCCAACTACCTGGATTTGGATCCCCCTTTGTAGCAGTGGCATTATTCTTCTTTGCATTTACCACAATAATGGCATACTATTATATTGCCGAGGTAAATATTATATATTTGTTTAAGAAAAAAAGTAAGAATATACCGATTCTTGTCTTAAAGTTAATTTTTTTGGCTGCCGTCTTTTACGGAACGGTTCGGACATCTGATATCGCATGGACTTTGGGAGATGTCGGACTAGGATTGATGGTATGGGTGAACTTAATCGGTCTCGTATTATTATATAAACCGGCCATCAGGGCGTTAAAAGACTATGAAAATCAGAAAAAACAAGGTGTTGATCCGACTTATGATTCTACAAAACAGGGTGTAAAAAATGCCGAATTTTGGGCAGACGGGTATAAACATGAAAATGAAGAAAGATCCTAAAGATTGCGTACCAACAATAAGCCCCTTTTTTAACGTAAATTGGCGAGAAGTCGCTCACCTTTATAGGCTGTGTGATGAATCGCCCTTTCTTTTCACTTGTGTTATGATCAGTTTATCAAAGGAAATGATCTTAATATAACATTGGGATTAGATAGTAATAATCATTCAGTGTTTTTCAGCATCGTAGACAATGATAGATGACGAAATATCAGAGTATGCAAACAGTACATTTGTTAGCATCGCTGAATCATATCACATGACTCTTTAGTCTTCCCTCTCCCGACTGTTAAGAGCTTCGGTATTCCTATGCGAAATTGTGGTAAACTCATTCTAGCCGGACGATCTTTGTTTCGATTCACCTCCAGGTCTGTTGATTGGCAAAATCTTTTATCAACCTGAGAATTCCTCGACAGCTGTACCGTACATCGCTGCACAACGGAAGAATTCTAAGTGAAACCGAGCAGTGCTGTATGCTCGATGAACGGGTTCACAGTAATCTTGTTTAAACCGCTCATAGCGGTTGTTGGAAAACAGTTTGATGAGAAAGTCAAGTTCATTCGCCTCAAAATCGAAAGTCGCAATCCAGTCCATGGCAAACCTGCACTTAGCTTCTTTGATGTAATTTCCCATGGAACATCGTTTGTTGTAAAAACGCCACAAATTGAGCGCTTCCTACTCGAGGTTGGTGACGATTGGTGTGTATCGAAATCCGTATCAAAGATTAGATTTAGAGCATCTGGCCGTCATCCACCACCTGTGTTTGGCATTATGATCTCAACACGATGAGGGTTCTTCCAGAAGATCGCTTGGTAGGTGACCGTCATGCCTTCTTCATCATCGACGTACCATTTCCAGTAACGACAGGCGGCATCTTCCGCAGCGAGACGTTTCGTTGATGCTGGCAAGTCCTGTAGCGCTTTCTCAGGCTTGATTTTTCGAGGTGCTTGAGGAATATTTGAATCTGCCGAAGTTGGTTGCATTTTGCGATGTACATTCGGTCTTGATTTTGTGGATAGGTGTGGTAGACTTCACCTTAAAGGTGCTCCTTTTTTGGTAGGTCATGTTCTTATCAAACAAAATTCTACCAAAGATGAGGAGCGCTTTCCTTATTTACAGAGAATGTTACTCTTGATAATCAGGATGAATATTGTTGCTGTGGAAGGCGATAAACTTATTTTTAAAATGCCTTCCTACCATTTAGTTTTTCAAAATATAAGGAACATTCCTGCAATGAAAAAAGAGTGTTTTCTTGGCATACATAGTACAGGGTGTCTCATGATCCATGACCCTGAATTCAATAAAACCAAGGAGTGAACTTGGATGGGTTGGTTATTTTTTGTATTAAGGCAGCGATCATTTTTATATTTGATGCTTTTAATCAATACAGCAGGAACAATTTATGGTTATATTTGGTATAAACAGCAGCTTTCCGAAACACCGCCACAGTTTATTGCGTTTGTTCCTGACAGTCCAACCGCTAGTTTGTTCTTTGTTTTCGTTTTGATTGGGTTTCTTGTTGGGAAGCATTTTAAATTGTTTGAAGCACTAGCGATGATTACGCTATTTAAATATGGAATTTGGGCGGTTGCCATGAACCTGTTTGTATATTTGGAAACGGGTGTTTTATCCATTTACGGAATGATGCTCATTTTGTCCCATTTAGGAATGGCAATAGAAGGGCTGTTGTATGCACCGTATTATCGGTTTGAAATGAAGCACTTGATGCTGGCCTCCATATGGACGCTTCACAATGAAATTATTGATTACGTTTTTGATATGATGCCTCAATATAGCGTTTTAAATCAATATTCTGCGCTAATCGGTTACTTTACGTTTTGGCTGAGTATTATTTCCATTGCGATCGCTTATTTTTTTGTTATAAAAAATCAAACATACAAATTTGAATTGAAAGAATTGTAAGAAACATGGTCTACTCTTGTCCACTCTTGAATAACTATTACTAGTAGTTATAGGGGGGACAAGAATGAAAAAATGGATCAGTACGTTGATTGTTCTCTTGCTTTTTTTCCTGCTTCAAATACCGATCAATGCAAAAGAAAAAAACAATTGGGAAACATTGGATGTCATGACGAATTATGCGTGGCAGCTTTCAAAGCAAAAAAAGTTTGATGAAGCGAAGCAGCTGTTATTATTTCTTGAAAACGAATTTAAAGAAAATAATGTTGAAAACCGCTTATCAATAAATGAGCTTCGGGTCATTTCTGCTTCTTACGAAAAAGCGTTGGATGCCGTTGAGAACGATGGAATGAGCTATGAAGATCGGATCGACAAAGTCACTCAATTCCGGCTTGTTGTTGATGCAATTCTGTCTGAACACCAGCCGCTCTGGAGCACAATGGAAGAACCGATCATGACGACATTTGCAGAATTAAAAACGGAAATGGAAAAAGAGGATTGGGCGGCTTTTCAGCATGAGTGGAATCGTTTTTTGTCACTGTACTCCGTTATTTATCCAAGCCTTACCGTTGATGTTGACAGCAAAAACATTGATAAGATTGAAACACATATTTCAGCAGTAAACGACAAAATGTTTTTTGAAATTTCGAAAAAGACAAGACAGAAGCATATGATGGAAATCGAAAAAGACTTAAAAAACATTTTTGATCGCGTCAAAAACGACGAAGCAGATCCATCGCTGTTATGGGTGATGTTTTCAACGGGCAGCGTCATTTTTATTGCACTAGCTTATACAGGATGGAAAAAATACAAAGGAGAAAAAACAGATAAAAGAAAAGAGAACTAGAGTGCGGGGCTGTCTAATAAGTCGTTTTTTGGCTTATTGACAGCCCCCTTTTATGTTTTTTAGAAACGTTGATATATCGATGTTTATGATTTTTTGTTTTCAAAAGGGATTTGACTTTCTGGACAGCCCCTGTCAGTGCTTAAACAGGTTTTTGTTTTCATGAAGGGTAAATCCTTCTTGAGCAAACATCGTTGACGACAAGAAACGCGTTAGTGCTCAATCGGATTTTTATTTTCATCAAGGGTAAAGCCCTCACCGAGTACATCATGAACGTCGCTGACGACAACAAACGCATGAGGGTCGACAGCTGTAATAACTTGTTTCAGCTTGACAAATTCATTTTTGGCAACGACGCAATATAAAATATTCCGATTCTGTTTTGTAAACGAACCTTGTCCTTTTAAAATGGTCACTCCGCGATCCATATCCTTCATGATTTTTTCGGCAATTTCCTCATGTTTCTCCGATATGATGGTCGCTGCTTTTGCTCTATAGGCACCTTCCTGAATAAAATCAATGACTCTTGTTCCGATAAAAACAGCCACTAATGTGTACATGGCTTCGCGATAGGATAAATAAAAAATGGACGATAAAGTGATCACGCACGCGTCAAATAAAAACATTGTTTTTCCCATGCTGATGCCGAAAAATTTATAAACAAGACGAGCAATGATATCAACTCCACCTGTTGTTCCGCCATAGCGAAAAATAATCCCTAGTCCAACGCCGATGAAAACTCCTGCAAACAGAGCCGCCAATGTTAAATCTTCATGTAGAGGAATATGAAATGGATGCAGCTGAAAAATCCATAAAAAGAACGAAACCGAAATCGTTCCAATTAATGTATACAAAAAAGTCGTCTTCCCTAAAAGCTTCCATCCAATAAAAAAAATGGGTACATTCAATACAAGATTGGAAATAGAGGGGTTGATTTGAAACAAAAAAAATAAAAGGAGCGTAATACCAGTAAAACCGCCTTCAGCTAAATTGTTTTGCATATTAAAATGAACGAGTCCAAACGAGAAAATAGCGGATCCGAGCAATATAAAAAAGAGGTTTTTCAATTTAAATGGCAACAAACTCCCACCTCCTATTTTTTTCGATGTTTTTAATTATAATGGATCAGATTGTATGTTACAATTCAATCGACATTTCTTTTCATTGTCAAATGGTAAGGAATTAGCTAACATGAAAGAGAAGACAAATGAGGTGGTTGCCTAATGGAACGTAAAACAATTAAAGACCTGCAAAAAGAAGTAGATGATTACATATCCCAATTTAAGGAAGGCTATTTCAGCCCGCTGGCGATGCTTGCGCGATTAACAGAAGAGCTTGGTGAGCTTGCAAGAGAAATTAATCATTACTATGGGGAAAAGCCAAAAAAAGAAACGGAGAAAGAGAAAGAAATTGAAGAGGAAATTGGCGATTTATTGTTTGTCATCATTTGCTTGGCCAATTCTTTAAACATTGATCTTGAGAAGGCGCACGATCGCGTCATGCATAAATTTCAAACTAGAGATCGAAACAGATGGACAAAAAAATAGAAAGGTGATGGAATAATGGAACAAATTAAGATCGTCATTGCCGGTCCAAGAGGACGCATGGGGCAAGAGGCAGTAAAACTGGTAAATGAAACAGAGCATTTTACACTTTCAGCTGTAATAGACAAAATAAATGATGGCGAATGGTTTCAAGATCAAGTCCGCACCTATACAAACCCTGAACAATGCTTTGCAGAAACATCGCCAGACGTGTTGATTGATTTGACAACACCAGAGGTTGGAAAAATACATACAAAGCTTGCGCTGGAGCACGGCGTACGCCCTGTAGTAGGAACTACCGGCTTTCAGGAAGAAGACTTGCAGGAATTGAGAAAATTAGCGGAAGAAAAAGGAATCGGGGCAATTATCGCGCCAAATTTTGCGATTGGAGCTGTACTGATGATGAAATTTGCAAAAATGGCGGCCAGATATTTCCCTGATGTTGAGATCATCGAAATGCATCATGATAAAAAGCTTGATGCACCTTCTGGAACTGGAATCAAAACGGCTGAAATGATTTATGAAGTTCGCGGAAATAAAAAGCAAGGACATCCGGAGGAAAAGGAAACGATCAAAGGAGCAAGAGGCGGCGAATGGAATGGCATTCATATCCACAGCGTTCGTCTTCCAGGGTTAGTGGCTCATCAAGAGGTTTTGTTTGGCGGTGACGGTCAAACGCTGAAAATTCGCCATGATTCCTATAATCGTGCGTCTTTTATGTCAGGAGTAAAGCTTTCCGTTGAAACCGTGATGAAGATCGATACGCTCGTTTACGGGTTGGAAAACATTATTGAATGAGGGGGAAATATATGAAGATTGCACTCATTGCTCACGATAAGAAAAAGGACGATATGGTTCAATTCACCATTGCTTATAAACATATATTAGAAAAGCATGAATTATTTGCAACAGGCACAACAGGCTTAAGAATACAGGAAGCAACTGGACTGAAAATTCACCGCTTCCAATCCGGTCCGCTTGGAGGCGACCAAGAAATTGGTGCATTAGTCGCGAAAAACGAAATGGATGCCGTCTTCTTTTTTCGCGACCCGCTGACTGCCCAGCCTCATGAA
Organism: Aeribacillus sp. FSL K6-2833; assembly: GCF_037965815.1. Classification (GTDB taxonomy): domain Bacteria; phylum Bacillota; class Bacilli; order Bacillales; family Aeribacillaceae; genus Aeribacillus; species Aeribacillus composti. Next base: position 1,501,784 of record NZ_CP150189.1, read on the forward strand.
CCGGACGTTTCTGCCCTTATCCGTCTATGCGATGTGTATGCAATCCCCCTGGCAACCAATATGGGCACTGCGGAAATATTAGTAAAGGGGCTTGAACGGGGAGATTTTACATGGAGAAACATCATCCACGAGAAAAATTGAGCAGAAATCATAGTTTTGAAAATATCCTTTCCTGGTGATAATGAATGAAAAAATTGAAAATTGGCATTACTTGCTACCCGTCTGTTGGAGGATCAGGCGTGGTGGCGACAGAGCTTGGAAAATTGCTTGCAGAAAGAGGGCATGAAATTCACTTTATTTCCTCCAGCATGCCATTCAGGCTGAATAAGGTTTATCACAACATTTATTTTCATGAAGTGGAAGTAAATCAATACTCTGTTTTTAAATATCCTCCATATGATCTCGCTTTATCCAGCAAAATTGCCGAAGTCATTGAGAGGGAAAATTTAGATATTTTGCACGTTCATTATGCTGTGCCTCATGCGATTTGCGCTTTTTTGGCTAAACAAATGGTTGGGGGAAAAATAAAAATCGTCACAACTCTTCATGGTACTGATATTACTGTGCTAGGATATGATCCGACGCTCTCCATAGCGATCAAATTTGGGATTGAAGCTTCGGACCGCGTTACAGCCGTATCAAAGGCGCTCGTTGAACAAACATATGATTTATTGGAGCCTAAAAAAGAAATTGAAACGGTTTACAATTTTATTGATGAACGAATTTATCATAAAAAACATTTGCCTTCATTAAAAAGAGAGTACGGGATTCAAGATGATGAAAAAGTGCTTATACACGTATCAAATTTTCGGCAAGTGAAGCGAGTTCCTGATGTCGTCAAAGCATTTGCCCTCATCCGACAGGAAGTCCCATCGAAGCTGTTGCTGGTCGGCGACGGACCGGAAGTGTCGATTGTCATGAAATTAGTGAAACAGCTGCAATTGGAAGATCATGTGCTGTTTTTGGGGAAGCAAGAAAACTTAGATCAATTGTATTCCATCAGTGATTTAAAATTGCTGCTGTCAGAAAAAGAAAGCTTTGGATTAGTTTTATTGGAAGCGATGGCTTGCGGAGTTCCCTGTATTGGAACGAGGATCGGCGGCATACCGGAAGTAATTGAAGATCATAAAACAGGCTATATTGTTGAGCTTGGCGATATTGAGGATACCGCCGAAAAATCGATTCGCTTATTGGAAGATCAAACACTTCATCAAAAAATGTCAGAAAATGCGATACTGCTTGTCAGAGAAAAATTTCATTCTGAAAAAATTGTGTCAACATATGAGCAAATTTATTTTGAATTACTATCTGAAGGAGTTCCAACATGAAAGCGGAATTTGTGGAGGCAATACCGATTATAGAACAATTAAATGAGCATGGCCATGAAGCGTATTTTGTCGGCGGTTCTGTTCGTGATTTATTGCTGAATCGGAAGATCGGGGATATCGACATTGCCACATCAGCAAAGCCTGATGAGATTCAAAAAATTTTTCCGAAAACAATTGATGTTGGGGTGCAGCATGGTACAGTCATTGTTCTTCATAATGGAAAGCCGTATGAAGTGACGACTTTTCGGACGGAAGGGGAATACGAAGAGTATCGAAGACCTAAATATGTCCGTTTTGTCAGCTCGCTGCAAGAAGATTTAAAGCGGCGCGATTTTACAATTAATGCTTTGGCGATGGACAAAAACGGGCGCATTTTAGATTATGTCAATGGCATGGAAGATTTAGAAAACCGCATGATTCGTACAGTGGGAGATCCGTATGAACGCTTTTCCGAAGATGCGTTAAGAATGCTGCGCGCTTTAAGATTTGTCAGCCAATTGTCCTTTCGGCTTGAAGAAAAAACTTTGCAAGCCATAACCGTTTGGCATAAGCTTCTTCAGAACATATCGATCGAGCGAATAACTGCTGAATTTGAAAAGCTTCTGGCTGGAGCTTCCGCAAATGATGCGATACAACTATTAACTCTTACGAATGTTTATCAACATATGCCTGGATTAAAACAAAAGAAAGAACAGTTGCACAAGCTGCTCAGCTATCCAATGCATAATTTGTGTGAGCGGGAAGAATACTGGACTGTTTTGTTATTCGTTTTAGAAACGGATGATGGTGAATCATTTATGCGGAATTGGAAGCTTCCTAGAAGGGTGATCAAAAAAGTATGCAGACATCTTGAGTTGCTCAATTGTCTCTTCGAGAAAGACTGGACAGCCTTTCTTTTATATAAGACAGGGCTTGAGGATGCTCTTCAGCTGGAAAGAATAAGGCAGGTGCTGCAAAAAGAAAAAAACGAAGAAGCCATTCAGAAACTGCAAAAGTCTTACGAACAGCTTCCAATCCATTCTAGAAAAGAATTGGCCGTAACGGGGAATGACATTTTAAACATCGTGCCGAAAAAGCCGGGCAAATGGGTGGAGGAATATTTAACGCTGGTTGAACAACAGGTTGTCAATGGATTGATTGAAAATAATAGCGGCGAAATAAAGGAGTGGTTAAAAAATTGCAATCAGAAATTAGGCGAAAGCTGTTAGCAGCTTTTTCTGAAGCTGATGGAGGATATGTTTCAGGCCAAAAAATCAGCGAATTGCTCGGTTGTTCAAGAACGGCAGTATGGAAGCATATTGAGGAATTGAGGAAGGAAGGATTTGTCCTCGAGGCGGTGCGAAGAAAGGGGTACAGAATAGTCAAGACGCCGGAAAAAATTACAGCCAACGAAATACAATTAGGTCTGCAAACGGATTTTATAGGACAAAACATTGTATATTACGATACGGTTGATTCTACTCAAAAAATTGCCCATGAATTGTCGCAGAAAGGTGTTGAGGAGGGAACGCTCGTAGTTGCGGATGAACAGACAGGCGGAAGAGGGAGAATGGCTAGAGTATGGTATTCGCCAAAAGGTACAGGGATTTGGATGAGCATCATTTTGCGGCCGAACATACCTTTACAGAAAACTCCTCAGCTTACTTTATTGACAGCCGTTGCTCTCGTAGAAGGGATTGAAGAGGCAACAGGGCTTTCTCCGACCATTAAATGGCCCAATGACATTTTGATTAATGGAAAAAAAGCAGTCGGAATTTTAACAGAGCTTGAGGCGGAAGCTGATCAAGTGCATTCGGTGATCATCGGCATCGGTATTAATGTAAATCAGCAAATTGATGAATTTCCTGAAGCGATTCGCAATACCGCCACCTCCATAGCGATTGAAAAGGGAGAGAAAATTCATCGCGCCCTTATCATTCAAAAGTTTCTCGAACGTTTTGAAAAATGGTATACTACATATTTAGAGCATGGATTTAAACCGATTAAACTTTTATGGGAAAGCTATTCCATTAGTTTAAACAAAACGATCCATGCCCGGACATTATCCGGAACAGTTGTCGGCAAGGCTCTTGGCATTAATGAAGAAGGGGCGCTTCTCATTGAAACTTCTGAAGGAAAAATAGAAAAAGTGTATTCAGCAGATATTGATATCAAATAAATATATTTTACAATGAAATTTTGTTATACTTAACGAAAGGGCAGTATCCTGTTTGGAACTGCACCAAAAAAGTTTCATGTTGTCATTATTAAAAGATTGATTCTGCCTTGATCCAAAAGGACTGGGACAGAGGGATGAAGAAGCCGATAATAAGGAAATGGTAAAAATCCTTCTTTCTCAGTGAAAGAAGGTTTTTTTTAATCGGTTCGTTCTTACCCTCTGCAACTACAAAAGAGGGGGAGTTTTTATGAAAACAAAGCTGGATTTTATTCAAATGAAACAAAAGCAAGAGCCAATCGTGATGATGACGGCATACGATTATCCGTCCGCTAAGCTTGCTGAACAGGCAAATGTTGATATGATCCTTGTCGGCGATTCGCTTGGAATGGTCGTTTTAGGGTATGATTCAACCGTACCTGTAACGGTGGAAGATATGATTCATCATACGAAGGCTGTAAAACGTGGAGCAAAAAATACATTTGTTGTGACGGATATGCCCTTTATGTCGTATCATATTTCGACAGAAGACACGCTGCAAAATGCAAAGAAAATGGTGCAGCAAAGCGGGGCAGATGCCTTAAAGGTGGAAGGGCCTGTTTTTGACGTCATATCTCTGTTAACAAATGCCGGCATTCCTGTTGTTGCCCACCTCGGACTGACTCCTCAGTCAGTAGGTGTATTAGGCGGATATAAAGTACAAGGAAAAGAAGCGAAAAGTGCAGAAAAGCTGCTGCTAGATGCGAAAAAATGCGAACAGGCTGGCGCGATTGCCATTGTATTGGAATGCATCCCGTTTCAGCTGGCGGAAAAAATAACAAACGAGCTGTCCATTCCAACCATCGGCATCGGCGCAGGAAAATATACAGATGGACAAGTGTTAGTGTTTCATGATTTGATTGGATTTGGAGTGGAAAGAGTGCCGAAGTTTGTTAAACAATATGCAAATGTAAATGAAAGCATTGTAAAAGCGATTGAAGCTTATAAAGATGAAGTGAAAAATCGGGACTTTCCATCGTTGGATCATTCGTTCCGCATGAATGAAGAGGAACTTGCAAGCTTATATGGAGGAAAAGGAAAATGAAAATCGTCACTACAATAGAGGAAATAAAAAAAGAAATCGATCTCAAGAAAAAAGAAGGAAAAACGATAGGGTTCGTGCCAACGATGGGATATTTGCATGAAGGTCATTTATCATTGGTTGAACGGGCCAAACAGGAAAACGACGTAACGGTGATGAGCGTTTTTGTGAATCCGCTTCAATTTGGACCGAATGAAGACTATCAAACATACCCTCGCGATATCAAACGCGACGAAGAGCTGGCAAGACAAAAAGGGGTTGACCTTTTTTTCGCGCCGACAAAAGAAGAAATGTATCCGGAAGAACCTGCCGTCACAGTAAAAGTGACGAAGCGCGTTGACGTTTTGTGCGGAAAATCAAGACCGGGACATTTTGACGGAGTGGCAACGGTTTTAACAAAGCTGTTTCACATCATAACTCCAGACAGAGCCTATTTCGGATTGAAGGATGCCCAGCAAGTTGCCGTTGTTACAGCACTTATAAAAGATCTTAATTTCCCAATTGAAATTGTTCCGGTGGAAACGGTTCGTGAAGAGGACGGATTGGCCAAAAGCTCTCGAAACGTACGGTTAGACGAACAGGAACGAAAAGAAGCCGTTCATTTATATCAATCGTTATTAATGGCAAAAGAAATGGTTGAGAACAAAGTGCATGATCAAGAAGCCATCATCGAAAAAATGAGAGCGTATATAACGGAAAAGACGAGCGGAGAAATTGATTATATAGATATTTTGACTTATCCTGACTTAAAAAAACCAAACGCACTTACGGGAAAAATTATCGTTGCGATTGCTGTAAAATTTAAGCATGCTAGGCTGATCGATAATATTATTATCGATTTGACCTAAAGGGGGGGGTTCATACATGTTTCGTATGATGATGAACGGAAAAATTCATCGTGCAAGGGTGACGGAAGCAAATTTGAACTATGTCGGTTCCGTTACGATCGACCAGGATATTTTAGATGCCGTTGGGATTGTCCCGAATGAAAAAGTGCAAATCGTGAATAATAATAATGGCGAACGCTTTGAAACGTATGTGATTCCTGGAAAAAGAGGAAGCGGTGTCATTTGTTTAAACGGTGCGGCTGCCCGGCTTGTTCAGGTCGGTGATGTGGTCATTATCATTTCCTATAAGCTTGTGCATGAAGATCAATTAAAAAACCACCGTCCAACGATAGCCATCATGAATGAAAACAATGAAATCATCGAGTTAATTAAAGAGGAACCGGCGAACACGATTATGTGATAAACAAGGGTCAGGCTCTTAAGCTTTCGATAGGGCTTGACCTATTTTCTGTTGCGGACGTAATTGGCCATAACTTTTCTGTACATATAGAAAAAAGAGGAGCGGCGATGACTCCTCAAAAAATTAGGTGTGGACTAGGAGAAATTTTATTTAGTGTGAGCCGTAAAGCTGTTATAATGGGTACAGATAACAACATATTGCTGTTGTATCTGTATTGTTTCCTGGATGCTTTGTAAGTATGAATTACAAATTTTGTTTTTGTAAAGGAGGAAGCTGACATGGAAAGCAAAATCGAAATTATATCTTCCGTTACGGTTGAGCATTCCGACGATTTGTATAAAATAGTTGATTTGCTAAATCGGACATTAAAAAGAGAACATTTATTATTCGGATTAGCCCTTGACAGCAAAGATCCAAATAAAGCGGTTTTTACTATTTATAGAACATAATCGGTGATCATAATGAAAGGAAAAATTTTTATTTCTTTTATATGCGCTCTTATCTTTTTAGTGGTGACGTTTGCTTTTCTTTATAATAGTGCAAAAGAAGATAAAACAAAAGGACACGAAACAGCTATACAAGCTGCGAAGGAGCATGGCTTTGCATCGATCGATGAAGTCAACACATTTTATAATCGAAATGTTTACTATATCATTCAAGGGAAAAATAAAAAAGGCGAAAAAATTATCGGCTGGATGAAAAAGGGGAACACGGATAAAATTTTAATTAAAAAAGCGAAGGAAGGCTTGAGCAAAGACGACGTACTTCAATTGATTCAAAACATTGACAACAGCAAGCCGAAGAAAATAAAGAAAATCATGCTTGGGTATGATGATACAGATTCGAAAAAATGGGATATACCGGTTTGGGAGGTCCAATATATTGACCAACAAAACCGTTATACATATTTTATTGTTAGCTTTACGGATGACAGAGTTTATAAAATGTACAGCATTAAGCAATAAGAAGGGAGCATTGTAAAAGTGAATTTATCTAAACGCGTATCAACTTTAACACCTTCATCTACACTGGCGATCACTGCAAAAGCAAAAGAATTGAAAGCAGCCGGGCATGATGTGATTGGCCTTGGGGCAGGCGAGCCGGATTTTAACACTCCTGATCATATTTTAGACGCTGCAGAAAAAGCGATGAAAGAAGGGCATACGAAGTATACGCCTTCTGGAGGACTTATATCATTGAAAGAGGCAATTATAGAAAAATTTAAAAAAGACCAGCATTTAGAATATAAACCGTCTGAAATTATTGTTTCAACAGGCGCTAAACACGCTTTATATACATTGTTTCAAGCTATTCTTGACGATGGTGATGAAGTGATCATTCCTTCTCCATACTGGGTAAGCTATCCGGAACAAGTGAAGCTTGCAGGCGGAGCTCCAGTATTTGTAGAGGGAAGGGAAGAAAATCAATTTAAAATTACGCCTGATCAGCTGCAGCAAGCGATCACAAACAAAACAAAAGCGGTTATTATCAATTCTCCGAGCAACCCGACCGGCATGATCTATACGCGGGATGAGTTAAAAGAATTGGCGGAGGTTTGCCTTAGCCATGATCTTATTATCGTTTCCGATGAAATTTATGAAAAATTAGTATACGGAGAAAATGAACATGTGTCCATCGCTCAAATTTCTCCTGAAGTAAAAGAAAAAACAATTATTATTAATGGTGTATCGAAATCCCATTCAATGACAGGATGGAGAATTGGTTATGCGGCGGGCAATGAGCGCATTATTCAAGCTATGACGAACCTAGCGAGCCACAGCACTTCAAATCCGACTTCAATTGCTCAATATGCTGCGATCGCGGCGTATGAGGGACCTCAAGAACCGGTCGAAATAATGAGAAGAGCTTTTGAAGACCGTTTAAATATCATTTACGAAAAACTTGTGCAAATACCTGGTTTCTCGTGCATTAAACCGCAAGGAGCATTTTATTTATTTCCAAATGCAAAAGAAGCAGCAGAGATAACAGGTTTTCGTAATGTTGACGAATTTGTCGAGGCGCTCTTGGAAGAGGAAAAGGTAGCGCTAGTACCAGGAAGCGGCTTCGGTGCTCCAGATAATGTAAGATTATCGTATGCGACATCGCTAGAACTTTTAAATAAAGCGATTGAACGTATTGATCGCTTTGTCAATAATCATAAACAGTAAAGATTGTCAATAGCCGGTGGTTCTGCCGGCTTTTTCGCTGGTTTCCTTTATTGAAAAAAAAGGAATAACATATGTATAATAGAAAGCATCGAATAAAAAGGCGGTTTCATATGGAGGGTAAAGCTGTGAAAACAACGATTTCAAATGTTAAAAACCATGTCGGAGAACAAGTAACAATCGGCTGCTGGTTGGCGAATAAGCGATCAAGCGGAAAAATTGCTTTTTTGCAGCTTCGGGATGGAACAGGCTTTATTCAAGGGGTTGTTGAAAAATCGAAGGTGGATGAAGAAATATTTAAAAAAGCAAAACAACTCACACAAGAAAGCTCTTTGTATGTCACAGGAGTTGTGAGAGTGGATGAACGTTCACCTTTTGGATATGAGCTTGGCGTTGAAAATATAGAAATTATTCATGAAGCAAGCGATTATCCGATTACGCCAAAAGAACACGGTACTGAATTTTTAATGGACAATCGCCACCTTTGGCTTCGATCAAAGCGCCAGCACGCCATTATGAAAGTGCGCAACGAACTCATCCGTTCCACTTATGAATTTTTTAATGATCAAGGGTTTGTCAAAGTGGATCCCCCTATTTTGACCGGAAGTGCGCCTGAAGGAACGACGGAATTGTTTCATACGAAATATTTTGATGAAGATGCTTACCTTTCGCAGAGTGGTCAGCTGTATATGGAAGCAGCTGCTATGGCCTTAGGCAAAGTATTTTCATTCGGGCCGACATTCCGGGCTGAAAAATCGAAAACGCGCCGTCATTTAATTGAATTTTGGATGATTGAACCGGAAATGGCGTTTTATCAATTTGAAGACAATTTGCAGCTGCAGGAGCAGTACGTTTCCCATATTGTGCAATCGGTATTAAAAAATTGTTCACTTGAATTGAAAACATTAGAACGTGACATTTCCAAGCTGGAGCAGGTTGTTCCTCCGTTTTCGAAAATAACATACGACGACGCTATCGCGCTGCTGCATAAAAAAGGATTCAACGACATCGCATGGGGGGACGATTTTGGTTCGCCGCATGAAACAGCGATCGCGGAAAGCTTTGATAAACCAGTTTTCATTACACATTATCCGACAAGCTTAAAACCTTTTTATATGCAGCCTGATCCAAATCGACCAGAGGTTGTTCTGTGCGCGGATTTAATCGCTCCTGAAGGGTACGGAGAAATCATCGGCGGATCTGAACGCATCCATGATTATCATTTATTAAAAAAACGTCTTGAAGAGCATCATCTGGACGAAGCAGCTTATAAATGGTATCTTGAGCTGCGGCAATACGGATCCGTACCTCATTCCGGCTTCGGCCTTGGACTTGAACGAACTGTTGCTTGGATATGCGGTGTCGAACATGTTCGTGAAACGATTCCATTTCCGCGTTTATTAAATCGTTTATATCCGTAAACTGCATGAAGCCTCCTATCTTCAGGAGATTTCGTTTTTCAGCCATGCATTCTGAAGCCATGAATGGCCGCAATCATGGTATACTTATTTTGAGGTGTCGAAATATGAAGAAAAAACAGTTCACCGAATTAGTGGAAGATGGATCACTGACCGTTCCCAATATACTGCTGCGGAATTATGCCGCTTTAGGTTTGTCAGAAAAAGAATTTGTTCTCCTTTTGCACGTACATTCCCACATTCAAAAAGGAAATGCTTTTCCAACTCCTACAGAACTTTCCGACCATATGACAATCACAACGGCGGAATGTGTTAAATTGCTTCGGAGTTTAGTTCAGAGAGGTTTTTTAACGATAGAGGAATTTGAGCAAAACGGGATGATTTATGAGAAATATTCTTTAAAACAGCTATGGGAAAAGTTGTATGATGTAATCGTCATGGACCAAGATCAAGAAAAAGTAGAAAAGGAAAATCAATTATACACCATCTTTGAACAAGAATTTGGACGACCTCTTTCCCCGATTGAGTGCGAAACGTTAGCTTTTTGGATCGACCAAGATCATCATGATCCCGATATTATCATTTCTGCATTAAGGGAAGCGGTGATCTCCGGAAAATTAAATTTTCGATATATTGATCGGATTTTATTTGAATGGAAGAAGAATGGAATCAAAACAATTGAACAAGCTAAAAAGCATTCACAAAAATTTCATGAATTCAATCAAAAACAAAAGCAGTCTACTCAAGGGGAGCAAGAATATAAAAGGAAGGTGCCTTTCTACAACTGGCTGGAAAACTAAAATTCTTTTCCTCGTTCAAGCTGATTGAAAGGTGATGGTACATGCTATCAAAAAAGAAAGTAAAAGAATGCTTAGAGGTTATCGGGAAAATGTTTCCTGATGCTCATTGCGAGCTTGTGCACAGCAATCCTTTTGAACTGGTCATTGCTGTCGTTTTGTCTGCTCAATGCACGGATGCGTTAGTCAATAAAGTAACAAAAAATTTGTTTCAAAAATATAAAACACCTGATGATTATTTGTCTGTCCCGTTGGAGGAATTAGAACAAGATATTCGCTCCATCGGCCTTTACCGTAACAAAGCGAAAAATATTCAAAAATTATGCAAAATGTTAATTGAAGAATTTGACCGAAAAGTGCCGGAAACTAGAGAGGAATTAATGAGCCTTCCTGGAGTAGGAAGGAAAACGGCAAACGTTGTTTTATCTGTTGCGTTTGGAAAACCTGCCATCGCCGTCGATACACACGTTGAACGGGTGTCGAAGCGGCTCGGAATTTGCCGTTGGAAGGATTCTGTATTGGAAGTGGAAAAAACATTGATGGAAAAAGTTCCTGAGGACGAATGGGGAATCACCCACCATCGGCTTATTTTTTTTGGAAGGTATCATTGCAAAGCCCAATCACCAAAGTGTCATGAATGTCCTCTTCTTTATTTGTGCAGAGAAGGGGAAAAAAGAATGAAAGGAAAGGCATAAAAAATGCACGATAGGAAGATGTTTCATCTCCCTGAGCAATTTCAAAATACTGCGTTTTTTGACGAGGAATCTGTATATTTGCATCCAACTGATTTTTTTTATTATGATCTTCAATATTTGGCTGGAATGGATGATACGAGACCGTGGGAGGCGAGCGAGCAATTTTTGCCCAAGCTCTTTAAGCAGTGGAAGGAAATTCAAACCGAGATTCAACGCACGATAACAAAACCGTTTAAAATGGATCGACAAAAAATGATGACAGGGATCTGCCTCTATATCCAACTTCTTTATTGGCTCAATGAAAAGCCGGTTCATTCACTGCAATTAGACGAAATAAAGAAGCTGGATATAGCTCCCGTCAATATTGAAGATCGTCTAACGTTTATTTTAAAAAAGCCTACTCAATATCATGCATATATTCAATTAAATGAACTATTTACAGAAACGGAAAAATTGTTTTATAAACATCAGGCGATCAAAAAAGCAAAACAAAAGGGGGCTTCGAAAAATTCAGGGTAACTGAATTTTTCGAGCCCTCTCATTTTTTTATAACAAAAGCCAGTGGAGAAAAACGAGCTGTTTTTCTCCACTGGCTCCATTTAGGAACTTATCGGACAGTCCCTTATTTTCATTGCTGAACAGCAGGCGTTTCGGTTTGTGAACTTCCGTTTCCACCCGTTTGTGAACGATTGAAGTTATTGCCTGGATCTTGAGGAGGAGTAGGTCCGCCGCCTTGGTTGCCGTTTTGTGTACTGTCATTTGGCGTCTGCGGCTGTTCAGGATTCTCGTTTTGATTTTCCTCTTCATTTTGCCCGTTATTTTGTTCATTGTCATTTTCGTTCTCCAATTGATCCTCTTCATCTTGTCCTTCATTTTGTTCCTGTTCAGGCGGTGTTAATTCATCTGGTAATTCTTCTTGCTCCTCTTCCTCCACAGAAGGTATTTCGATCATTGCGCTTGCAGGATCGCTTCGCATGCTGTCCCTTACAGCTGTAACGCTGAATTTATATACAGAACCAGGTTTCACATTTGACAAGACATACGATTTGTCTTTTGTAGTCGTTAATACTTTGGAAGCAGCGTTATCGATCGAGGCGCTCACTTCAAATGAAACGTCCGATTCACTGTGATTCCAGCTAAGCTTCACTGCATTCGTTTTTTGATCATAATTGATGGATAGGCCTGACGGTTTGTCCAGCTTTTCATATTTCGTTGAAACTTTTGTCGGCTCTTCGCCTCTTACAAAATATTCGTACGTAATCATATTTTTTGGCGTATATTTGCTTGCAAGCTTCGCCGGATTAGATCCTTTTTCGATTGCCTTTTTCACCACGCTTTTCGGCTGTTTGAAATCGGATGAATCCCCGTCAGATACATGCCGCATTAGCTTTCTAAAGATGTCTCTGGCAATTTGTTGTTCCCTTTTTGTTATATACATTTTCTCTTCATTTTTCTCATATCCAGTCCAAACAGCAGCTGTGTATTTTGGTGTATAGCCGACAAACCAATTGTCTTTTGCTGCACCGCGCTCCGGATGATATTTTGCTTTTTCTTGCTCTGTAAAGTTCGTTGAACCCGTTTTGCCGGCAATATTCAAGCCAGGCACCCGAGCTCTTGTACCGGTTCCTCGTTCTACAACGGTTTTTAACATATCGGTGATCATAAATGCTGTGTAATCGCTCATTGCTTCGACCGGATCTGGTGTTAAATCAGCTTTTGTTCCATCAACAAAAACAACCTTTGTTACGGAATATGGTTCATTGTATATACCGTTGTTGCCAAAGGCGCTGTAAGCCCCCGCCAATTGAAGAGGGGATATGCCGTGTTCAAATCCGCCGATTGCATATGCTTCTGTAATTTTATCGATTTTAATTCCCAATTTCTCGGCAAATGCTTTTGCCCTCGATTCACCAACCTCTTGAAACGCCTTTAATGCTGGGATGTTTCTTGAATCAGCCAATGCTTCTCTGATTGACATCTGCCCTTTATAGCTGCGGTCATAGTTGTTTATTGGATTTCCGTTTGAATACGTGTACGGCTCATCAACGATTTGGTGATACGTTGACCATTTTAAATGCTCAATGGCAGGGCCGTAATCTAAAATAGGCTTAATGGTTGAACCAGGCTGCCGTTTTAAATCGACAGCATAGTTAAATCCGCCAATCGGTTGGTTTCTCCCGCCGCCGATGGCGCGTATTTCACCTGTTGTCGTGTCGATTAGAGCAATTCCAGCCTGAAAATATTTGCTCGGATAACTGATTTCATCGCCGTTCAATAATTGTTCAACATATTCTTGAGCATCTGTATCGATTGTTGTATAGATTTTTAATCCTGCTGAGCTTGGATCAACGCCAAGCTTTTTTCTTACTTCTTCAATCGCATGTTCAATAAAGGCATGATATTTGTTTTGCTGCTGTTTTGGTTCAACTAATGATTCTGTGATGGATGTTTGTTTAGCTTTTGCCGCTTCCTCTTCACTGATAAATCCGTTTTTAACCATTAAATTTAAGACAACATTGCGGCGCTTTTCCGCCAGATCGGGATTTTTTCTAGGGTTGTATAGATCAGGATTTTTAATCATCCCAGCCAGCATTGCCGCTTCAGACAGCGTGATGTCTTTAAGATCCTTCCCGAAGAAAGCTTCCGTAGCTCTTGCGACGCCGTAATAGTTGCCGGGATAATAAATTCTGTTTAAATACATTTCAAGTATTTCATCTTTTGAATATTTTTGCTCCACTTGCAAGGCAAGCCATGCTTCTTGAGCTTTTCTTTTTACTGTTTTGTCAAGAGATAAAAAGGAAAGCTTGACAAGCTGCTGCGTAATTGTACTTGCACCTTCAGAACCGAATCCTTCTTTAAAGTTGGCAATTACAGCGCCTCCAATACGAATTGGATCGATTCCGTTATGTTTATAAAATCGAACATCTTCCGTAGCAATAAACGCATCTTTTATAACTTGCGGAATTTCATCGATTTTCACATATGTCCGTTTTTCCGAACCGACTTCACCTATTTCATTTCCGTCCTTGTCATATACTTTTGATGACATATTTCCTTTTAAAAGATCATCATTTAGAGGAGGTGCTGTTGCTGCAAAATAAGCAAATGTCGATGTTCCTCCAATGATGCCTACGAGCCCTAACAAAAGAATGAAAAACACAATTTTTCTTGCGATTCCTTTTTTCTTCGGCTTTTTTTTCTTACTTGCTAAAGCTTTTCGTCTTTCTTCCCTCGATTTATATTGTTGACTCATTATAAATCCAACCTTTCATTTAGAATGAAAAGGGCAGTAGCTAAAAATATAACTTGTCTATTATACTAATATAATCAACTCTTGGGCAATAGCCAAGGGGGATATGGTGACCGCATTCTACAATTTCTTGATACGAAATCGATTTTCTTCCCCCATTTTTCTGTCTTTCCCAAAAATGCATCAATTTTTCAGCCTCTAAGAAGTATATTTGATTTAGTTTAGTGAATCGTATAATTAGAAAACATATTCCGTTTTGTTCGAGCACAGCTTTCATATGCTCGATTTGATGATCATGAATATTTTTTAGTGGAAAAGAGCTGTTTTTTGTCTCTTTTGCTTCAAAGTCAATATATTTGCCTTTATAAACTCCGTTGTAGTCGGTTGTTGAAGCCTGTTTAAAATAAGCTTCTTTAATGACTGCTGCGCTCCGTTTCGGATAATCAACCGAAACGATTTGGATCGGAGTCGGTTTTTTATGGATGACAGCTATTCCATTTTCCCTGTAATAAAGATTTGTCTCATTTAAGTCGTCCTCGAGGGTCATCCCTCTATTTGAATATTGTATTTCAACTGGGACTGGATTCGCTACATTTTGTTTAGCTTTCCACAACTTTCCGTTAGGATAACGAATAGCCAAGCGATCTCCTCCTTTTTCCTACTATTTATATCTTAACAAAAAATGTTAACCTTTTTTCGATGAAATGACTTCATTATACATGATTTAAGTTGAAAGAGGGAATACTATGTCACTACATGATATAATATTACAAATAAAATTAAAAACAGATGACGGAAATGTTGATAATATTTCACGGACGGAACGATATGCAAAGTTTTATAAAAAACATCCGGAAGTAAAATGGGCGTTGCTGGCAAGCATGGTCTCCAGAAACGCCGGCTGGTTTATGACAGATTTAGAAGGTATTCCCCTCAAACAGGCTTTGCCTTATGAAAAACGGCAATGGCTCTTTTTATCAGTTGAAACCGCAAACTGGCTCATTTTTGCTGATGCTTATCCACAGCTTTTACTATATGAATATTCCAAGCGTCACAACAAACCGATGTTTTATTTGCTCGAAGCTTTTCATGTATCCGCCTTTATGATGGAGGAGTGGGAACGCTTTTTCCGCACAAAAGATGAGAAAAGGCTTTTAACCTCCCTTATTATTAATGAGCAGCATGTTATTCAAAAACCGGTTATTGATCATCCATTATTTAAAAAATTTGTCTTTCACAGCTTGCCGTTTATTTTTCAAGATCTATTTCATTTTCGCGTTATACTGTTTCCGACGATAACAGGAAAATTGTACGGATTTTCCACCCATCAATTCAGCCATGTCAAAAAACGGATTGAATTGGGAAAAAGGCTGGCATGGCTTTTATTTCATCCTCTTTACCATGGACAGTTTCTAAAATTTTCAAATCGTGTAATACATACAGGATCACGGTATGATTATGAAAAATATATGAAAAAAACAACAAAAAGAAAATCCCCATTTTTAAGGACGGCTTTTCCGATAATCTCACACGAAATAGACGAAAAAGAAAGAGAATGGTTTCATGGGCAGCGGCTCGGTAAGTATTATAAAGATCCGGAGATTCCGAAACGAATTGAATTAACTGACTGGTATGAGAAAAAACAGTCCCAGCTACATTTATTATGCATGATGAAGCAATACTTAAAATAATGGTCAGGCAATGAGCCTGACCATTTTTAAGTAGAGGGTCTGTTTGGACCTTCAAGCTTTTTGTCTCCAACTCCTCGCTTTTTTTCTTTTTGACTATCATTTTGAATGGTTTTTTTATCGTTTTTCATTATAACACCTCCCTTGTTTATTTTTTCTAACCTGAAAAAATACATGCGCACAATGAAGCGGATTTTTGAATGCTGCAGGGAATTTACACTTTTTTTGCCGAATCACAACTAGTTTTGTCAAACAGGCAGGACTCATATTTAGGAAGAAGAATTTTTTAGCAAAAATAAGAAAAGAGGGATGCTGATGAGTTCGTTTATAGAAAAGCAAGAGGCATTAAAAAAATTGCAGGAAATCGAAAAACAAATTGATCTTTTAGAGCAGCAATTGACGCAAAAAATAGATAAAGAAATTCATCGGACAAAACAAGCCGTTTCAAACTTTATAGAAAATGGAGAAGAAAAGATGAATGAATTTGAGAAAATGTTTCCAGAAAGGAAATTCATGCGGAGTTTGAGAAAAAAGGTAGTATAAAATTTGGTAAAACAAAAAAAATTTGCTATGATGAATCTGAGGTGAGAACCTTGGATGAAGAACAAGTCCGGAAAATCACGGAGCAATTGCTTCAAGTGATTCAAAAAAGTGCTCAACGTTTCGAGAGAACCAAGAAGGAAGGACTGGAATACGATTTTTTTGCCGAAATTAAACCGAGTGTTGACAAGATTTTGCCAATATTGAATGAATGGGAAATTGTTGCGAAAAAATGGATCAATAAGTACCATCCTAGATACCTGCATTCGCAACAAATTGATACGGCGAAAGAGCATATTGAAAACATTGTGATCCAATCTTTTTTTCAAGATACAAGCAAGGTGAGATTTAAAAATATAAAAGAATCTGCAGAATACACATTAAGAAGCATGATCCGTGAAATGGAAAAAAATGAATGAAAATGGGGAAGCGGAGAAGCGAGCAGTTTCTCCGCTTTATTATGTGTGAATATATAGACACAATCTATTGGACTTTCGATTTACGCAAAACCTTATTTCGTTTGGAGAAATCTTGGGGTTAAAAGATTCTATCTAAAAAATATCCTTTCTTTTTTCAATCTATGTTATTGAACTGCCGTAAACGGGACTATTCGTAAGCGGCAAAAAGAGGCCGGAGAAAATTCCCCCGCCTCTGCTTGATTTAAAGGATGTATTCAGGTGTAACGGCTCCTTGTTGTTCTAGCGTTTTGACAATATTTCGAAAGTCTTTGATGCTGATGTTTTCATAAAGATACAATCTGCGAGCAAAGTCCAGCAATTCATTTGCACATTCTGCTTCGTATTGCTTCTCCATTTTAAATCTTTCCCTCAATGTTTGAACCGTCATAAAACATCCCCCCCTAACACTTATATTAATATGTTACCATCTCTTTTGTAATTATCAATTTCAAAAAAAATAAAAACTTCCGACACTATTTGACATCTCACCCTTTAAAAGGCAAAAACATATTTTATGATTAGTTAAGTTTTTATTGGAGGGATCAAAATGTATCATGATCATGCTTATGATTGGTTAAGACCTGTTTCTTACGATCAATATTTCATGATGAATCAACATGTTGTTCCTTATTTCCAATCTCCATATTATCAGCCTTTTATGAATCCGTATCCTCAGCCTTATCCAAGCACGTTGCCTATGATGATGCCAAAAGGGTCAAATCCTTCATTGCTTTCTTCATTTAAAAAAGCGGACGGACAGATGGATTTTAACAAAATGATCGATACAGCAGGACAAGTTGTTCAAACGATGAATCAAATGAGCTCCCTTTTAAAAGGAGTCACGCAAATTTTTAAAGCTTGATGCTGAATAATGAGCTTTGAAACGATGTAAGGGGCTAGGGATGCCGTTCGCCGCAAGTCAAGGCTGTTTATGCTTTGTTGGATATACGAAAAAATCCTTTTTATACCAAAAACCTATTTTTGGAAAAAGAATATTTCCAATCGGAACAACAGGCTGATGACATGATTGCCCGGGGAATGATGAGTACCGATCACAAAACAAACAATTACAGGATGCAATAGGAAAAATGGGACTGCCCGATAAGTCCCTAAAAGGAAGCAAGTAGAGAAAAACAACGCGTTTCTCTCCACTTGCTTTTATATTTTTCGATTTTTATCTGAAAGTAGCTGGCGGATGCCGGCTATTTCAGGAAGTGTGAGCTAATGAGAAAACAATACCTTATCTTGCATCGTCTCCACCATTTCGTCTACGGCACGTGCCACGTGATGTTCTGGTATGAGCAATTCAATATCCAAAATTACTTGAACTTGACGGTTGTCATATCGTTTGAAAGTAGGAGGGAATGTTAATTTCTTTTGTCAGGAGTATTTTCTTCTTTTACATCTACTGAAAGTGTTGTTTCCGTAGTAATCATTTGATTGGTTCATAAAAAATCGTCCTTTCAGTGATGTTGTGTCTCAACTACATTTTATTTAGAAAGGACGATTTTTTTGTGCTTTTTTTTAAAAGTGGAAAAATGAGGGGCTCCAAAAGTCAGCTACCCTGACTTTTTGGACAACCTCTTTGCTTAGAAGCATATTAGTCAATATTTATTTTTGTTTTTTTGGAAGGGATCACAATTTTCAGCTTTTCATTTTGAAACGATGCTTTAATACGTTGCACATCTAAGTAAGCTGGCAAATAAAAGGATTTCGCAAATTTGCCATGAGACTTGAACATTTGCGTCATCTGTTTTTCATCATTTGTTTGTTCAATATGTTGATCTTGATGAATGGAAATCGTTAATACATGATCATACGATTCGATGCGTATTTGCTCTTTTTTCACTCCTGGAAGCTTTCCCTCTAACACCCATTCTTGATCAGTTTCATGAGTGTCAAAATGAAAAAAAGGAAGGGACATTGCGGTATCAAACAAATCATGAAACGGTTTTAATAGCGATTGAATGTAGGCAGGATCGAAAAATTGTGAAAACCTGCCTGGAAGCGGATCTAGTTGGGAAAACACGGGCAAAAATTCATCATGTTCCTTTTTGTCTTTTTTCATCTTGCTCTCTCACTCCCTTTCTTTTTTTCACATTTATATGCAAAAGAGTTTCGAAAAGTTTATACGAAAGTTCCAATGAAAACATGCTTTATTTACGAACGTTTATTCGTTAGAATAGATGTAGTGAATTCGAGGAGGAATGGGTCATGCTTGGGCGGAAACCTTTTGAAAAAGTCATCCATGATTTTAGACATGACGAGCGTTTTCGGGATCAGATTGTATATTGGCACACAATACCTGAAAAAGAAGCAATCACAGTTCCTTTTCCAGAAGATATGGATAACCGATTGAAGGAAATGTTGAAGAAAAAAGGAATTGAACAATTATACAGTCATCAAAAAGAAGCGTTTGAATTAGCGTTAAATCATCACAACATTGTCGCTGTAACCCCGACAGCGTCGGGAAAAACGTTGTGCTACAATTTGCCTGTTTTAAACGCAATATTAAAAAACAATAACACGAGAGCATTATATCTTTTTCCGACAAAGGCGCTAGCTCAGGATCAAAAAAGCGAACTGAATGAATGGATTGAAGGAATAAAAACGGAGATAAATTGCTATACATACGATGGAGATACTTCTCCAACGATCCGTCAAAAGATTCGAAAAGCTGGTCATATTGTTATGACAAATCCTGATATGCTGCATTCAGGCATTTTACCGCATCATACGAAATGGGTGTCGCTTTTTGAAAACTTAAAATATGTCGTCATCGATGAATTGCATACATATCGCGGAGTATTTGGAAGCCATGTTGCGAATGTAATCAGAAGGCTGAAGAGAATTTGCCGATTTTACGGAAGCGACGTTCAATTTATATGTACATCGGCAACGATTGCAAATCCGTTGGAATTTGCTGAAACATTGATTGGAGAGAAAGCGGTTCTTATTGATCGAAACGGAGCCCCAAGAAGCAAAAAACATTTCATCTTTTACAATCCGCCTGTTGTTAACAAGCCTCTCAATATCCGCAGAAGCGCCATGCTTGATGTAAAAGAGATTGCGAAAGAATTTTTAAAAAACGACATTCAAACGATTGTGTTTGCTAGAAGCCGGACAAGGGTTGAAATTATTTTAACGTATCTGCAAGAGATGACGAAAAAGGAATTGGGATCGAAAACGATACGCGGATATCGCGGAGGTTATTTGCCGAAGCAGCGAAGGGAAATTGAAAAAGGCCTTAGAGAGGGAAAAATTAAAGGTGTCGTCAGCACCAATGCTTTGGAGCTAGGGGTTGATATCGGTCAGCTGCAGGTTTGCATTATGACAGGATACCCCGGATCGATTGCCAGCGCGTGGCAGCAATCAGGCCGGGCGGGCAGAAGGGAAGAGGAAGCAGCAATTATTCTCGTCGGAGGATCGAGTCCATTAGATCAATATATTTTAAAGCATCCAGAATATTTGTTTGAAAAAAATCCGGAAAGTGCGATCATTCATCCAGATAACTTAATCATTCTCGTAGATCATATAAAATGTGCGGCGTTTGAGCTTCCATTTCAGTCAGGTGAAACGTTAGATGGGGTGGAGGTTGACGATATACTTGATTTTCTGAAAGAGGAAGGCGTTCTTTACGAAAACGGAGGCAGATGGTATTGGATGAGCGATTCGTTTCCTGCACATGGGATCAGCTTGCGTTCTGCTTCTCAAGAAAATGTCGTAATTATTGACACTACAAATGGCGCAAATGTCATCGGGGAAATGGACCGATTCAGCGCCATGACGATGCTTCATGAAGAAGCGATCTATTTGCATGAAGGAAGGCAATTTCAGGTTGAAAAGCTCGATTGGGAAGAAAAAAAAGCATATGTTTCTGAAGTCAATGTTGACTATTTTACGGATGCGAACCTAGCTGTTCAATTGAAGGTGCTTGAGGTGGATCAGGAAAAGGAAAGCAAGAGCATGGAGATTGGATTTGGAGATGTCATGGTGCTTGCCCAACCGACGATATTTAAAAAAATCAAATTTGGCACACATGAGAACATTGGTTCTGGTCCTATTCATCTGCCGGAGGAAGAGCTTCATACAACAGGTGCTTGGATTAGCTTTAAAAATGACGTTTTTTCTGTTTTATCGGAAGAACAAATGGAAAAAGCTTTAGTCGGTATCAGCCATGCTTTAAAATATGTGAGTGCTCTTGCAGCAATGTGCGATCCAAACGATCTTGACGTTGTATTTCAAGTGAAATCCATTCACAACGGAAAACCAACCATCTATTTGTATGACCGATATCCAGGCGGAGTTGGGCTGGCGAAGAAAGTATTTGATGAGTTTGAATGCTTGCTTGAAAGAACGGAAGAAATGGTAACAAACTGTAAATGCGATGATGGCTGCCCTTCCTGCATCGGTCTTGATGGAGAATCGAGCGGAAGAAAGGTGGCGGCGCTTCGGCTGCTTCAATATATAAAGAAAGGACAGATTTTATGTCCATAAAACAAAAATTAAACAGATTAAAAAATCATATCGTTCATGAAGACGTATTGAAAAAGGAACAGGATATAGAGATTCCATACTTAAAACGCTGGGAAAGCGTTGGAGTCAAGCCGTTTTTCTTTGATGGCCAATATATTCTCATCCGTGAAGTAGAATATCCGCTCAATTATCGCCATGGATTGTATGAATTGAGCGAAGTAATTGATGTTGTAGATTACTGGAATGACAATGAAATGGAGCATCCGCTGTCAGCAAAAGGGCATAAACCTTATGAACTTTTCTTTTTCGATACGGAAACGACTGGTTTAAAGGGCGGAGCAGGCAATATGATCTTTTTACTTGGATTTGCGCGGATATTATTCGATAAAGTGGTGATCAAACAGCTTTTTTTGCCTGCTCCTGGCCATGAGGTTGCTTTATATCAACGGTTTTTAAGTGAAGTAAATATAAAAACATTAGTCACATACAATGGAAAAGCATTTGATTGGCCTCAAGTGAAAACGAGGCATACTCTCATTCGCAATATGGTGCCACAATTGCCTGAGTACGGCCATTTTGATTTATATCATGCTGCTAGACGTCTCTGGAAAAATAGATTGGAGTCGGTAAAATTATCAAATGTTGAAAAAGATATTTTGCAAGTGAACCGAAAGGAAGATACTCCCGGCTATTTAGCGCCGATCCTTTACCATCATTTTTTGAAAGATCCAAATCCTGATAGTGTGATCGGAATTTTTCAGCATAATGAGATGGATATTCTCTCCTTAATTTCACTTTATATTCATTTGTCAAAAAAGCTTTTATTTCCCGATGACAACCATGATGATAAAGAACTGTTTGAAATGGCAAGATGGTTTCAAGCTCAAGGAAATGAAAAGCTTGCTTATTTTTCATATGCGAAAATAAACGAGCAGTCAAGCACCCTTCACCTCAAGGCGAAATTTGAAATGGCAATGCTGGCAAAACGAAACGGACGTTTGGATGAGGCAGTGAAACTATGGAGCGAAATTAAAAAACATGGACAAGGCTTTTTGAAAATAAAAGCTTTAGTCGAACTGGCCAAATTTTATGAGCATTATGAAAAAAATATTGATGCTGCATATATGGACACAAACGAAGCGATTCAAATTTTGAAACAGTTGGAAAGAATGGGAGTATCCAAACATTCAACACAAAAAGAAGAGCTGCTGAAAAGAAAATGGAGGCTGGAAAAGAAAAAAAATAAGTTGGAAGATTTGGAAGAAAGATGAAACAATTACTCGATCACAACCGTCTAATATAAGGATTTGTTAAAAGGAATAGATGCCGGCGGCAACATATTTTGGTATTATATTCGAGTAAAAACGGCATCGCCTATTAAATGCTTTTTCTGTCAAATATAAAAAAAAAGAGAAAGATTGACTAGCAAGACCTTCCATCGAACAAGAAGGTCTTTCTCTTTCAAAATTTTAATATAGTGCCTTAATCAATCGGTTATGAAGGAAATGCCTATACATGATAAATATCGCGCCTGCTTTTTTTTGAAAATAGGTATTTGAATTAGTACATGTACACTTTTATATTCATAGGCTAGTATTGTAAAAATAATAAATAGGAAGGAGTTATATAATATGAAATGCAGACCGAACGTTCTTCAGCCGATTGTTCATCCGACGAAATGCTGCGTCAATCATACACATTCAACAACAATCGTTCCTCATATCCATCCAATTCATACAACAAATGTTAATCATCAAATGTATCAACATTTGCATTATTTCCCGCATACTCAATCTGCGGTAAATAACGTGTCACATCAACATTTTCAGTGCATGGGACCTGGTCCGTTTCCGAGATAATCTTTGAGAAGGGGCTGAGTAACCAGCTCCTTCCGTTTATAATCATTATTTTTAAACCTCTGAAGGCTTCATTTTTTCCCATAATAGGATGGAGACATGTTATTACCATAAAGAATAAATTGACATTAATCAGGAAGTTTGAAAAAATATAGCCTAGGAGGACTTCTGACGATTGAGGTGAACCGAGTTGATTTCAGATAAAATTAGATTAACGGCGAAAGAAATTTTGGAAAAAGAGTTTAAAACTTCGATGCGCGGTTATAAACAAGAAGAAGTTGATAAATTTTTAGATATTATCATTAAAGATTACGAAACGTTTTACCAGGAGATTGAACAGTTGCGGCAGGAAAATATGCGGCTGAAAAAGCAGCTCGAAGAAGCATCGAAAAAACAACCGACGATGCAGGCGAATACAACGAACTTTGACATTTTGAAGCGTTTATCGAATTTAGAAAAACATGTATTTGGAAGCAAATTATATGAATAATGTTCATGGATGCCACTTGAATTTTTTATTCATTTTCACTATACTACATAATGCGGTTTAGCATAACGTTCGGGTAATCGCTGCAACGGATCATCCGTTGTAGAGGAAAGTCCATGCTCGCACGGTGCTGAGATGCCCGTAGTGTTCGTGCCTAGCGAAACCATAAGCTAGGGCAGCCTTTTCGGCTGACGGCGGGGAACGTGCCTAAGCTATTGATTAGTATGGCACTATTACCCTGAAAGTGCCACAGTGACGTAGTCTTGCGAGAAATCGCAAGAGTGGAACGCGGTAAACCCCACGAGCGAGAAACCCAAATGATGGTAGGGGCACCTTCTCTGAGGAAATGAACGAGGAGAAGGACAGAAGGGCTAAAACCCTTCTGTAGATAGATGATTACCACCCATGTACAAGCTGCATGGGGACAAAACATGGCTTACAGAACGTTATGGAATAAACCGCAATTTTTCGTGCTCTCCATTTGGAGAGCTTTTATTTTCTGAAAAAGACAGGTGAAAAAATGAGCAAACGGTTTACATTGATTGCAACAGCTGCAATGGGAATTGAAGCGATTGTTGCATCAGAAGTGCGCAATCTAGGATATACATGCAAAGTGGAAAACGGAAAAGTAACGTTTGAAGGCGATGAACTGGCGATTTGCCGAGCGAATTTATGGCTTAGAACGGCTGATCGAGTGAAATTAAAAGTGGCTGAATTTCCGGCGACGACATTTGAAGAACTGTTTGAAAAAACGAAAGCCATTGATTGGGCGGAATTTTTGCCTGAAAACGCTCAATTTCCTGTCATCGGAAAATCGGTGAAATCAAAACTGGCAAGTGTTTCTGACTGCCAGAAAATTGTGAAAAAAGCAATAGTTGAAAAATTGAAGCAGCAGTACCGAAAAACGAGCGATTGGTTAGAAGAGACAGGGGCGGTTTACAAGATTGAGATCTCTTTACATAAAGACATTGCTACACTGACCATTGATACGAGCGGAGACGGCCTCCATAAACGAGGATACCGCGCTCGAAAAGGAAATGCCCCTTTAAAAGAAACGCTCGCCGCTGCACTTATTTTGCTAACGAATTGGACTCCTGACAGACCTTTCTTTGATCCATTTTGTGGTTCAGGTACGATTCCGATTGAAGCGGCGTTAATTGGGCAAAATATCGCGCCCGGCTTCAATAGAGATTTTATTTCAGAGCAATGGGACTGGATCGGCAAGGATGTATGGAGAAGGGCAAGAGAAGAAGCAGAGGATTTAGCTAAATATGATGTTCGCCTCGACTGCATCGGGACGGACATTGATCATAGAATGATTGAGATTTCAAAAGAAAATGCCATGGAGGCCGGGCTTTCGGATGTCATTACTTTTAAACAAATGCAAGTTAAAGATTTACGTACAGTGAAGGAATTTGGGGTAATAGTCGGGAATCCACCGTATGGTGAGCGACTCGGAGAACGAGAAGAAGTGGAGCAATTATATCAGGAAATGGGGAAAACATTCTCGCTGTTAGATACTTGGTCGATTTACATTTTGACTAGCAATAAAAGCTTTGAACAGTTTTACGGAAAAAAGGCGACAAAAAAACGGAAACTTTTTAACGGGTTTATCGAAACGCACTATTATCAGTATTGGGGACCTAAACCGCCCAAAAGAGCATAAATAATACCAGCTCTGCATAAATTAAAATGGATAAAATTTATACGGGGTTGGTTGATTTATGACAAAGGAAGAATATGCGATTATTTCGCGCGCATTAAAAAATACGTATACTGCATTGGTAGAAAGAGGTTCAACAGAAAAAGCGCTCAGTCAAATCTTTGAAGCGGAAGGGCAATTGAAAAAGGCTATTTTTCACAGATCTCTTTCCGTTCGAGAGAAACGGCTTCCCTGAAAATGGGAAGTTTTTTCTGTTTTTAAATGATTTCGTTTCAACCGAGTCAATCGCTTATGCTTCAAACCTTACCGCTCGCTTCCTGCAAAAGCGAGGTTGACATGATTCTAATTGAATCGCGCGCTGCCAGAAAAGATATTGACGTTATGCGTAATAAGTGAAATAATTTTACTCTATGAATAATCACGGAGGTTGGAGTCATGATGTTTCAAGGTTTACCTTTCCCGCTGACAAAAAATGAAAGCTTTTATGAAGCGTTAAACAAATGGATCGGTGATGTTCTGTATGATATTTTGCCTGAAAAAGGCTTTGAATTGCGCGACGAACAAATTTTTATGGCTTTCCAGCTTGACAGAGCTTTTAAAGAAAAGAAAGTGATGTTTGCTGAAGCGGGAGTAGGGACAGGAAAAACGATTGTTTATTTGCTTTATGCGATTGCATATGCGCGATATACCGGAAGACCTGCCGTCATTGCCTGTGCGGACGAAGCTCTAATTGAACAGCTTGTCAAAAAACAAGGGGATATAAAAAAGCTTGAAGAAGCTCTAGGTCTAAAAGTGGATGTGCGATTGGCAAAATCGATGAACCAATATTTATGTTTGGACAAGCTTGAGGATTTGCTTGGAATGGACGATGATGAGGACTTTTTTGATCTTTATGAATCTCTCCCTGAATTCGTGCATGATCAGAGCGGATTGCAATCTTACTATCATTATGGAGACCGGAAGCAATACCCGTTTTTTTCCGATGAAAAATGGGAAAAAATCAGCTGGGATCCTTTTAAAAACTGTTTGTCATGCAGCAAAAGACATCGGTGCGGTTTAATTCTTTCCCGCGATTATTATCGGAAGGCGAAGGATTTAATCGTTTGCTCCCATGATTTTTATATGGAGCATATTTGGACGAAAGAATCCCGGAAACGCGAAGGACAGCTCCCGCTTCTCCCAGAGCACAGCTGCGTCGTGTTTGATGAAGGCCATTTATTAGAATTTGCGGCTCAAAAGGCACTTACGTATCAAGTGAAAAAAGAAACGTTAGCAGCATATTTAGAAAAAATTTTAAAGAACAACATTCGTGAACAACTTGCTGAAATGGTCGAAGAAGCGCTTTTAGCGAACGATCATTTTTTTCATATGCTGTTTAAAAGTGTACATCAAAAGGAAGGCTCCAATCGGATGACAATCACGAGAACAGACGATTTGTTAGAAGCGGCCGGAAATTTGTACGAACGATTGAATCAGCTGTCTGAAGCTTTAGTTTTTGAAAGTGAACTATATACCATTGATGAATATAGCTTAAAGATTGTGGAAGAATACCTTGATCAAATGGAATTTTCTTTTCGCTTGTTTTTACAATTTGACAACACAATTACCTGGCTTGAACAAAACGTCGCGTCATCTTCTTTTGTGATCATGCCGCAAAGGATAGAAGATATTTTAAAAGAAAAAGTGTTTTCTCATAAAATACCTTATATCTTTTCATCAGCCACTTTATCGGATCAAAACGGATCGTTTGCTTATTTGGCGAATAGCCTTGGTATAAAAGATTATCTATCATTCTCCGTTTCCTCTCCTTTTGACTATGAAAAAAATATGAAAGTGTTTGTAAAAAAAGGTACGAGCGAGGAAAAATTGAACTGGACGGAATCTGTCATAAAATCAAACAAAGGGCGCACGTTAATTTTATGCAGAACGAAAGAGGAGCTGCTTTTCTTAAAAAAACATTTACCAAGCTTTTGGCATTCATGTTTATTTGAAGGAGATTATGAAATCAGCGAATTAGTGGCATGTTTTGAAAGAGATCCGGAAACCGTTTTGTGCGCTGTGCATTTATGGGAGGGGCTTGACGTTCCAGGACCGTCGCTTGAACATGTGATCATTTGGTCGCTGCCATTCCCGCCGGATGATCCTGTATTTGATGCGAAACGAAAATCCGCAACAGATCCTTTTTATGAAGTGGATCTTCCGTATATGATACTGCGGCTGAAGCAAGGGGTTGGACGCCTCCTTCGCACGAAAGATGACCATGGTACTGTAACGATTTTTATCAGCAAAGATGAGGGAGAAAATATTGTTTCGGAGGTCGTAAAAGCGTTGCCTGTCAAACCGAGCTGAAATATATTTTCAATTGGAAGAAGGGGATGATCAAAATGGGCTTAAAAGAAAAAGAACAAAAATTTTTCGATTACTTAAAGAAAATGGAAAGCTATGAAGAAGCATTAAATTTAATGTATTGGGATTTACGGACGGGTGCGCCGAAAAATGGATTGGAGCGGCGAGCTGAAACAATCGGCATTCTTTCTGAAGAGTGGTTCCAGATGTCCGTTTCAGATACTATGAAAGAGTTTCTTGATGAATTAACAGAAAAACATGTTTATGACAATCTCTCTTCGGTGACAAAGAAAGCTCTTCAGGAATGCAGAGAGGAGTATGAAAAAAACATTAAGATTCCGAAAGAGGAATATAAAGAATATGTCATTCTCCAATCAAAAAGCGAATCAGTTTGGGAAGAAGCGAAAGCAAATGCAGATTTCAATCAGTTTGCTCCTTATTTAGAAAAATTAATAGAATTCAATAAAAAGTTTATTTCCTATTGGGGCTATAAGGGACATAAATATAATACGCTCCTTCATTTGTATGAACCAGGAATAACTGTGGAGACGCTTGACAAGGTTTTTGCAGAGCTTAAAAAACATATCGTCCCATTAGTACAACAAATTGTACAATCAAAAAAAATCGACGTTTCGTTTTTGCACAAACCGTTTCCGAAAGAAAAACAGCGAAAGTTTTCCGAATATATTTTAAAGGAAATAGGCTACAATTTTGATGCCGGCCGCCTTGATGAAACCGTCCATCCTTTTGAAATTCGAATGAACCGGGGCGATGTTCGAATTACAACAAAGTATGATGAAACAGATTTTCGAACGGCCGTTTTCGGAACCATTCATGAAGCCGGACATGCGATTTATGAGCAAAACATAAATGAAGAACTGGAAGGAACTCCTCTTGCTGACGGCGCTTCAATGGGGATTCATGAATCTCAATCATTATTTTATGAAAATTTAATTGGGCGAAACTATCATTTCTGGAAGCGATATTACAACCAACTTAAAACGTATGCTCCAAACCAATTTACTGGGGTTTCTTTAAATGATTTTTACAGAGCGATCAATGAAGTTAAACCATCGCTGATCCGTATTGAAGCAGATGAATTGACATATTGTCTTCATATCATTGTACGCTATGAAATAGAAAAATTGCTGTTTGAAGGAAATTTGGATGTGTCTGATCTTCCAAAAGTTTGGAATGATAAATATAGCGAATATTTAGGTATTGCTCCAGATCATGATGGAAACGGGGTGCTTCAAGATGTTCATTGGGCGGGAGGAAGCTTTGGCTATTTCCCTTCATATGCTTTAGGATATATGTATGCAACGCAATTGATGCAAAAAATGGAGCAGGATCTTTCGAATGTTGAAGAACTTATTGAAAACGGAGAATTTCAGCAAATTCAAAGCTGGCTGACAAAACATGTTCATCTATATGGCAAAATGAAAAAACCGCTGGAAATATTAAAGGATGCGACTGGCGAATCGTTGAATCCGGCATATTTTATTCAGTATTTAGAAAAGAAATATAAAGACATTTACAGTCTTGATTAAAAGATTCGTTTGGAAAACTTTCCATCGTCAATCAGGGAAAAATTGTTTCGATTTTTAAAATGACATCCCACATTCTTAAAAAAAAATAAAAGATGGCGGATATCAGCTCTTTCGCCGATTTCCGCCATCATCAATTCTAAAGGCTTTAGACAGAGCCTTTTAATCATTCGAAGCTTTTGCCCGGCCTGCAAGAAGAACAAAATAGCACAACAGCCCGAACAAGCAGGAAATAAATAAAGCATGTGCCAAGGCAAGATAAAGATTTAAATCAGACAAGATCACGGATATGCCGGATAATGCTTGGAGAAGAATGAGAATGAAAGCTATAATCCAACCCCAATACATCACTTTTTGATCTTTATAATGTTTTATCGCATGAATAGTGGCAACCGCAATCCAAATAAACAGCAAGCCTGCTGCAAAGCGGTGGCCCATTTGCACCCATTCATGGACGGTTTGCGGGAACAAGCGATTTTCGCTGCAAAAAGGAATGCTTGGACAAGCTAGACTTGCGCCTTTATGCCGAACATATGCACCTGTGTAAATGACAATATAACTGTAAGTAATAATGCCATAAATATGAAATCGCATTTTTTTCCCAATGACAGCATTATCTGCGTCAAATTTTTTATCAACTTCAAAAATCAGCAGAGTAAGCAGCAAAACAGCTGCAAATGAAATGAGGGAAATTCCAAAATGAAGTGCAAGAACGGCATCGGATTGCCCCCATACGACAGCTGCAGCACCGATTAGCGCCTGCAAAACAATAAAAAAGATGGCCAGAAAACAAAGCAGCTTTGTTTCTTTTTTATGCCCGATCGCTTTCCAAGCCCAAATAACAAGACATAAAACAAGGATTCCTGCAATTCCGCTCACAAGTCGGTGTGAAAGTTCAATGATTGTTTCTAATGTCAAAGGGTCTGGAAGAACTTTTCCGTGGCAAAGCGGCCAAGACCGGCCGCATCCTTGAGATGATCCTGTTTTTGTTACGAGTGCTCCGCCAATTAAAACGAATAGCATGACGATTGTTGTCACGACGCCAAGCCATTTTAATAAATAGTGCATGTCTCATTCACCTTCTAACATCTTTAATAAGTTTAAAAAGCCGAAAGAAACTCCATAATGGGTATAGAAACATCAAACTTCGAAACAAATAGTTTCTTGTAGAATCAGAAAAAGCTTGAATATTCAAAAGGAGTTTGCTAGAAATATTATGGGGAAGGCATTTTGCCGAAACGTTCGACCAACTATTATTATAATCGGAAAATATTTTATTTTTAACCGCTTCACAATTTCGACAAACTTTATTCGCGAAATGTACACAAAAAATTGACGAATTATGGTTTAATACTATATGAATGCTTTTTTGTCTCGTGTTTTTTTTATATGATAGAGGCAAACGCTAAATGGTCTCAGATAGGAGGCCGTCCCAGAGGAGGTCATTCAATTGGGTAATACAAGGGGCGAAGTTGTTTTAAACGATCGGCAAGAAATAGAAGTGGCAACTTCCGCTTGGAAAGATTTTTTATCATTAATTAAAATCGGAATCGTCAACTCCAATTTAATCACCACTTTTACCGGAATATGGTTGGCATTATATTTCAGCGGTAAAGGTTTTCTTGAAAATATAGATATTGTTGTGTTTACATTGCTTGGAACAGCAGCTATTATTGCTGGATCTTGCGCAATCAACAATTTTTATGACAGAGATATTGACCATGTAATGGAAAGAACAAGATTACGCCCAACCGTAACGGGCCGTATAAGCTCGTTTCAAGTATTGCTGCTGGGGACCGGCTTCATTTCCATTGGAACGATTTTGCTTCTAATGGTTTCTGTTTCCGCAGCCGTCATTGGTTTGTTAGGCGTGTTTTCCTACATAGTGCTATACACGATGTGGACAAAACGCCAATATACGATCAATACGGTAGTCGGCAGCATCGCTGGAGCTGTTCCGCCGCTGATTGGATGGGCTGCAGTTGATGATTTAAATATCATTGCATGGATTTTATTTCTAATCATGTTTATTTGGCAGCCGCCTCATTTCTTGGCACTTGCGATGAAGCGTTCGGAAGAATACCGTAAAGCTGGAATTCCGATGCTTCCAGTTGTTCATGGCTTTGAGGTGACGAAAAGACAAATCATTGTTTGGGTTGCCTGCTTGCTGCCCCTTCCTTTTTATTTGTTTAGCCTAGGCATTGGCTTCATCGTTTTGGCTACTGTATTGAACATTATTTGGTTGATTTTGTCATTAATTGGACTGAAAATGAAAAATGATTTAAAATGGTCTAAGTGGATGTTTATCTATTCAATTAACTATTTAACCATTTTGTTTGTGGCTATGGTTGCCTTTTCAATAATTTAACGTTCGGTAGTAATTCTTTCTAGATAAGAATTTATTCATAGAAGGAATTCTTCATTTTTTCTTTATGAACAGGATTTAACAAAGAAAGAGGGGTTTGATTTAGCGATGAAAAAGCTGAAATGGCGTCTTTTGTTACTACTTTCAGTCATGACGCTCGTATTGTCAGGCTGCGGCGAACCGTTTATTTCCACGCTGATTCCAGCTGGAGAAGTTGCCGATGAACAATTTTCGCTCATGATGTTGAGTACGGCAATCATGGTGATTGTTGTTGCAGTCGTAACGATTATTTTTATTTATGTCTTAATGAAATTCCGCCGGAAAGGAAGCGATAAAATTCCGGTACAAGTGGAAGGAAGCCATAAGCTTGAAATCATTTGGACTGTTATTCCTATATTATTGCTGATTGTATTGGCAGTTCCGGTAGTTGCTTCCACCTTTAATTTGGCGGATACCGATCCAATGAAAAAAGCGTTGGCAGATGATAAAAATGGAGGAAAAGATCCTCTTGTTGTCAATGTAAGAGCAAGTTTGTATTGGTGGGAATTTGAATATCCTGGCTATGGAGTCATTACAAGCCAAGATTTAGTCTTGCCGACTGATGAAAAAGTTTATTTTAACTTAAAAGCATCAGATGTGAAGCACTCATTCTGGATTCCTCCAGTTGGTGGTAAAATCGATACAAACACAGATAATGAGAACCAGTTCTGGTTAAAAATTGATTCAAAACGTGCAAAGGAAGCTGGAAACATTTTTTACGGGAAATGTGCTGAATTATGCGGACCATCTCACGCGTTGATGGACTTTAAAGTGAAGGCGGTTTCCCGAGATGAATTTAATTCTTGGATTAATAAAATGAAAAATTTCAAAGCTGAAACTGTTGCTCAAACAGCGTCTGCAAAACAGGGAGAACAAGTGTTCAAAGATAAAGGCTGTATCGGCTGCCATGCAGTATCACCAGCTGATAACCGACCTGAACAAGCACGCACGGCACCTAACTTAGCGAACTTTGCTGATCGTGAACGAGTAGCCGGCATCTTGGAGCACAATGAAGAAAATATTAAAAACTGGTTGAAAGATCCTGAAAAATATAAACCTGGCAACACAATGACAGGCACATACGGTAAGTTGACTGAAGAAGAACTTCAAGTATTAACAGATTATTTACAAAGCCTATCAGTTGAAAAGTAATGCTCACTAATTATAAAAGGGAGGTTACATCGTGAGTACGTTAGCTCGGAAAAAAGGGTTCTGGCCAACGGTTTGGGACTATTTGACAACTGTTGACCATAAAAAGATTGCCATCCTTTATTTAATCGCTGGAGGACTCTTTTTTGTAATTGGTGGAATTGAAGCGCTTTTGATGCGTATTCAATTGGCCATTCCAGAAAATGACTTTGTCAGTGCAGGTACGTTTAACGAATTGATGACAATGCACGGTACAACGATGATATTTTTAGCAGCTACGCCGTTATTGTTTGCATATATGAACGCAGTTGTTCCACTCCAAATTGGGGCTCGTGACGTTGCGTTTCCGTTTTTGAATTCTTTAGGCTTTTGGTTGTTTTTCTTTGGCGGTGTTTTCTTAAATTTAAGCTGGTTTTTAGGCGGGGCACCTGATGCTGGCTGGACGGCATACGCATCAGTGGCCTTGAATTCTCCTGGACATGGAGTAGACTTTTATATACTTGGCTTGCAAATTTCCGGTATAGGAACATTGATCGCCGGGATCAACTTTATTGTTACGATTATTAATATGCGTGCTCCCGGAATGACATACATGCGGATGCCATTGTTTACATGGACTACATTTGTGTCGTCATCGCTCATTTTGTTTGCGTTTCCTCCGCTAACTGTTGGAATTGCGCTTTTAATGTTTGACCGTTTATTTGGCGGGAATTTTTTCAATCCGGCTTTAGGCGGGAATACGATCATTTATGAACATATTTTCTGGATTTTTGGGCACCCTGAAGTTTACATTTTAGTTTTGCCGGCATTCGGAATTTTTTCGGAAATTATTCCAACTTTTGCTCGGAAAAGATTGTTTGGGTACACATCAATGGTGTTTGCAACAGTATTGATCGGATTTTTAGGATTCATGGTGTGGGCGCACCACATGTTTACAACAGGTCTTGGTCCGATTGCCAATGCGATTTTTGCGGTTGCAACTATGACAATTGGTGTGCCGACAGGAATTAAAGTGTTTAACTGGCTCTTTACGATGTGGGGCGGAAGCATTCGCTTTACGACACCGATGCTTTATGCAGTCGGCTTTATTCCTTCGTTTGTTATGGGTGGTGTGACTGGAGTCATGCTCGCTGCTGCTCCAGCCGATTATCAATACCATGATACTTACTTTGTTGTTGCACACTTCCACTACGTAATCGTTGGTGGTATCGTATTTGCTATTTTGGCTGCTGCCCATTATTGGTGGCCAAAAATGTTTGGAAAAATGTTAAATGAGACGCTTGGTAAAATAACATTTGTATTATTTTTCATCGGTTTCCATTTAACGTTCTTTATCCAGCATTTCCTTGGTTTAATGGGAATGCCGCGCCGCGTGTTCACATTCTTATCAGGCCAAGGCTTTGACACTGGAAACTTGATCAGTACAATAGGTGCGGTTCTGATGGGAGTAGCCGTAGTCGTTCTCTTGATCAATGTTGTGGTTACTTCTGTGAAGGGAGAAAAAGTAGGTGCAGATCCTTGGGAAGATGGACGTTCACTAGAGTGGGCAGTTGCATCTCCGCCTCCTGAATACAACTTTAAACAAACACCGCTTGTTCGCGGATTAGATCCTTTATGGATTGAAAAAATGGAGGGTAAAAAAGGCTTAACACCTGCTGAACCGCTAAGTGATATTCATATGCCGAACTCTTCAATCTTGCCGTTTTTTATTTCATTAGGCTTATTCATTGCCGCTTTCGGCCTCATGTACCACAATGACTATTCGTGGGGTGTGCCGGTTGCGATTATCGGCTTTATTATTACGTTCGGTACGATGTTTTTACGCTCGGTTATTGATGACCACGGATACCATATTCATAAAGAGGATCTTTTAAAAGATGATAATGGGGGGGTTCGGGCATAATGCAAGTAGAAGAAAAATTAACGGCTGAAACGTTTCCTGAGCAGCCAGAAAAGGCCACCCTCGAAGGGAAAAATAAGTTTATAGGTTTTTGGGTTTTCTTAGGCGGCGAAACTGTGTTGTTTGCCACGTTGTTTGCTACGTTTCTTGCGTTGAGAAATTCCACCGCTGGTGGAGCCTCAACGCAGGAGCTCTTTGATATCAAATTAGTATTTGTAGCGACAATGCTCTTATTAACAAGCAGTTTGACAAGTGTCTATGCAATTTATCATATGAAAAACTTTCAATTTGGTAAAATGCAGTTCTGGTTTGGCGTCACCGTTTTATTAGGTCTTGCATTCTTAATTTTGGAAATTTATGAATTTAACCATTATATGCATGAATATGAATTTAAGTTGACAAGCAGTGCGCTTGGTTCAGCCTTTTACACATTGGTAGGAACGCACGGTGCGCACGTTGCCTTCGGGCTTCTCTGGATCACAACGCTGATGATTCGAAATGCAAAACGCGGATTAAACTTATACAACGCTCCTAAATATTACGTCGCAAGCCTTTATTGGCACTTTATCGACGTTGTTTGGGTATTTATATTCACAGTTGTATACTTAATGGGAATGGTGGGATAACGATGGTGAGTGAAAATTCTCGTAACCCAAAAGTTGATTTAGCGTTTCGCCGCAAAAAAAATG
The DNA here is from genome assembly GCF_037965815.1 of Aeribacillus sp. FSL K6-2833. Lineage (GTDB taxonomy): Bacteria > Bacillota > Bacilli > Bacillales > Aeribacillaceae > Aeribacillus > Aeribacillus composti. The sequence continues at coordinate 1,537,124 of NZ_CP150189.1, forward strand.
CGGAAGAAATGAAGCACCAAGTCGTTTCATTTGCGTTAATGATCTTTTTAACGATTGTAGCTTTTATTACAGTAGGATATGATGGAATCGACGAATGGTTGAAAGTTCCATTTATTGTACTGCTTGCATGCATTCAAGTCATTTTCCAGCTGTATTATTTCATGCATATGAATCATAAAGGACATGAAGGACCACAGTTTTTCATATGGTCAGGTATTTTTGTCACATTTCTGACGGTTCTTGCCTTTATGACAATTGTCTGGTGGTAAAATACTCTTTATGGAAGCAATCAGTTTTAACTGGTTGCTTCTTTTTTTAAAGGCAATATAAATCTGCTTGCTGAAAGAAATGCAAATTCATAGAACGTTCATTGAAAAAAGAAAAGGAAAGCATGTATAATGAAATGGAATCGACTAGATCGATGATTGAAAGGATTGATTCAGTTGAGTTTAGATATATTTGGCTTTCGCGCTATGTGGAGTCCGCTGTTTTTTATATTTTGTGTTATTTTAATTGTGCTTTACTTATTATTAACCGATTCGCTTCGTCACTATTTTAAAAATTCTGAACCGGTCAGCCTAAAACAAAAATTAGTGTTTATATTGGCAATCGTTCTCCTTTATGTCAGCAAAGGAAGCCCGCTTGATTTGCTGGGGCACATTACATTTACAGGGCATATGGCTTCAATGGCAATTTTGTTTTTAATCGTAGCACCGCTTTTGATTATCGGCGTTCCTGAATGGTTATGGAAGGCTGTTATGGAAAAGCCGGTCATAAAACCTGTTGTAAAATTTTTCACTAAACCGATATTGGCTATGATTTTGTTTAATTTATTTTTTTCCTTGTATCATGTGCCGTTTATTTTCGATACATTAAAATCAAATTATATTTATCATGAGGCGGCTACTACTTTTATTTTCGTTTTTGCCTTTTTTATGTATTGGCCATTGATTGGAAAAAGTCCAAATTGGCATCCAATTGGGGGTCTGAAAAAAATTGCCTACATTTTAGGAAACAGCGTTTTAATCACACCAGCCTGCGGTTTAATCATTTTTGCAGGTGCGCCGCTGTTTGAAACATATTCGAATCCGGAGGCGTGGGTAAAGACTTTAAGCTTATGTGTTCCTTCTGATACGTTGGCTGGGTTGTCTTTGTCAGGCCCGCAAATGTTTAGCGGAATGCCGCTGCTTGAGGATCAGCAGCTTGGCGGCATTATTATGAAAGTGATCCAAGAGCTTGTGTACGGAACATTTTTAGCTCATGTATTTTTTGAATGGGCGAAAAAAGAAAGAGAAAAAGACGACATCGATGTGCAAAATTTGTCTCCTGAACCAAATAAATAAAAAAAAACTGCAGGTTATTTGCCTGCAGTTTTTCAAACAGTTAAGCTTTCAATCGCTTCTTTTGCCCGCTTTAACAGTTTTTCGCTCGACTCAACGATGACAGCTGGAAAATGTTCATCCTCTCCATATTCGACACCATGAGGATAATAATGTTTCCCTAATATTGGAGTTAGCAATTTAATAAGTGCGTAGCGGCCTCCCACATCGCCTTCAATACAATATCCTTGTACTCTTAAATAAAAAACATCGCCCTTATGCTCAAATTTCTTGTCAAACGTCACACGGTCATAATCCCATTGGCCGGCAAGGATAAAACCTAATTCTGACAACGCATCCTTAAGGTGAGACAATTCCACCGTCAGCCCTTCCAGGCCGATTTGTTCAAATTTCATATGTATTTCCCTCCTAAGCGCTTCGAACAAAAAATTGATTTCTCTCTACTGTTTAATAATAGTATGAATAATTAAAACATGCAATGTTATATATATAGCATTTACACAATGTTCAAATAAAATTCGGTATTCAAATGGAGAGCGAATAAAGAAAATCGAAATTTCCCATAATAGATCAAAAAGCATAAGAGGTGTCCTCATTGAAAAAGGTAAAGGAAATTATGTCAACAAATTGTATTTTTTGCACACCGTTAGATAATGTGTTTGAAGCGGCTGTGAAAATGAAAGAGTCAAATGCTGATGCCGTTTTAATCGTTGAAAATGATCAATTAGCAGGAATCATAACCGATCGTGATCTTGTGACAAAAGGAATTGCAGAAAAACGTCCTGGTTCTACGAAAATTACGGATGTAATGAACGACGATGTTGTTACGATCACTCCTGATGCATCAGCAGAAGACGCAGCTGAGATGCTTGCAGCTCATCATATTCATCATTTGCCGGTTGTTGAGGATGGAAAGGTTGTTGGCATTATAACAGAACGTTGTTTTACATGATGAGAAGACAAAAACTACACCATTTAAATGAAAGAAGTGAATTTTTCATGAAATGTTTGCAAAATTTCCCCATTTTTGATTAAAATGACTTAAAACAGAATATATAAGAAACAAAGAAAGAAGAGGGGAATTGAACTGAAAAGAGTTACAAGAATTATATTGATATTTGTAATTATTACATTAACATATATCGTATATGTCACCTTTCAAAAGGAACCAGTACTGCCTCCGGAACAGCAAAATTTTCAAGAGAAAACGGACAAAGAAATAAAAGTGGGGGAAGGAGTTATCTCATTTGTCGGAAGATCTTCCAAAGAAGTACTAAAAACTTTTGGCAAACCTGATCGGATTGATCCATCAAGATATGATTATGAATGGTGGATATACCGAGATGATTTGCAGCAATACAAGCAATTCGGTGTTTTAAACGGAAAGGTCGTTACAGTTTTTGCTATTGGAAAAGAAGTAAATGTAGATCCGTTTCAAATTGGCCAGCCGTCTACCCAAGTATTTCATATTGTCGCTCCCAATTCATTTGTCACAGCAGATATTGGTTTAAACTCATACCGGTTCGAGCTGTCGGAGGATGATCTGAATGTCAGGCCGACAGTCCGTTTGAATGATGATCTTTATGTTCAGTTGTATATGGATAAATTCACTGGAACGTTATCGAGCATTAGAGCTTTTGATGTTCAAACATTAGTAAAACAGCGTCCATATGAAGTTGTATATAGAGGCGAGCTTTTAGAGGCAGAGCCTATAACAGAGGAAGAGCAGCGGAAAATTGAATACGGGGAAGAACAACAAATTGTTGACATAACAAATGTAATTCGAACAATAAATGGTTTAAGTCCTCTTAAGCAGGAAGAAAGCACAGCGAAAGTCGCTTATTCTCACAGCAAGGAAATGAGTGAAAAAGGATATTTTTCTCATGTGTCGCCTGAGAGAGGCTCTCTTTCCGATCGTTTGACATCGGCTGGGGTTCATTTTGAAATGGCTGGTGAAAATATTGCGCATGGATATATGGATGGAATTGACGTAGTCGAAGGCTGGCTGAATAGTGAAGGACACCGAAAAACGCTTCTTGATGAACGGTTCACACATATAGGGGTAGGAGTGTATGAAAAATTTTATACGCAAAATTTTATTGCAAAGCGGGCCAAATGAAGAGGCTCGCTTTTTCATTTTATCACCAATTTTTCCGTTATCGATATATTAAATATAAGAAAAACGTTTATGAGGTGATCGCATGAAAACAAAATCGTTATCAAAACTCGAATTGTTTAAACAATTTATTAAAAAACATCCAAAATTAATAGAAGAAGTCCGCAAAGAAAAGAAAACATGGAAGGAGATTTATGAAGATTGGCAGCTTTTAGGTGAGGAAGATCCTTTGTGGAATAAATACCGATCAAACAGTATGAAAAGCCGTAAACATCAACAAGGTGATTTTCTGAAAAATATTTTACAAACTTTTCAGCATTTAGATGTGGAGACGGTAAACGAACATTTATATAAAATGAATGATGCGATTTCAACCATTCAAAATCTTTTAAAAGAGATCGAGAGCAGCCGCAAATCAGATCCAAATCATTCGCATCCCTTATCGTTTAGAAAGGATTAATAACGATGAGAAAGGACTTGTATTTATATATTCAACAAAATCCCCTTTTAAAGCAATACATTCGCGAAAAGCCATATTGGTACCGCACCTTGACTAGACATCCTGAATTTCTTGAGAAAATGGAAATTAGCATGGCAAATGACTATTATCTAACTCTGCCGCATAAAATAGAAAAATTTTCGAATTCTATTCAAATGATGTCGATGATGCTGGCGATGCTGCAAGCATTTCGCGAAAATTAACGGTTCAAATGTGTTTGTACGAAAGTAATCATTTTTCCTAATGGAATGAAAAAAACGGGTTTTTGTTTGTATTCCGCATTCAGCAGCTTCCGAATTTGTGATTGACGCGTCAGCGTCTTTTTTATTTTTAAGCACATGTTTTTACATAAAGTGTTGAAAATATATGAAAAAGGAGGCATCAATGATTATGCAAATGAAATGGCTCGCAATGCTGACGCTTCTCACGATTATGGCGGCTTGTTCCCCAGAAAAACCGGTACCGGAAGGAAATAAAAAAGACAGCATCGTTCCGACAGAAATGCCATTGAAACGATGAACAGCCAAATAAGAAAATTTCAAGTTCGTCATCATGTAGAAGGAAACAACGTTTATGTAGAATGCTATGTGCCTGATTTTACATTTAACGGTGAACGGAACACGAAAAAAGAAGGAGAAGGTCATATCGTATTATATATTGATGGAAAGAAAAAAAGTGATATTTATTCTGCTGCATTTATTATAAAAGGATTGTCTAAAGGGCGGCACACAATCAACCTGGAATTAGTATATAATGATTCAACCAGCTATCAATTGAAAAAAGAATGGATTGTAAATATATGAGAAACGCAGGCGTTGTAAATAAGATGATGTTCGTGCTACAATCAATATTGGAGGTGTGATCTTAATGGTTACGTCAATGGAAAGCGTTCTGCTTTTAGATGAAGCGGAAGCTTTAGCAAAAATGATAACAGAATCAGAACTTGCGATCGAATATCGGCGTTCATTATATAATTTGCAAAATGATCAAGAAGCTCAAACAATCATTCAAAAATTTGTCAAAATAAAAGAGCAATACGAGGATGTCATGAGATTTGGCAAATATCATCCTGATTATAATCGAATTAAAAGCGAAATGAGGGAAATTAAAAGAGAACTTGATTTAAATGATAAAGTCGCTGCATTTAAAAAAGCGGAAAAAGAAATTCAAAAACTTCTCGATGAAATCAGCATGTATATCGGACGAGCTGTTTCAACAGCCATTAAAGTTCCGACTGGAAACCCTTATTTTGAAATGATGCCTAGCTGTGGATGCGCATCAGGCGGAGCATGCGGCTGTTCAGCTTAAACGGGTTTAGAAGCAAAGGAAAAGGAGAATCGGGATGTTTGAAAAAAGACAAGGAATTATTGTTTGGCTGCATTCTTTAAAATATGTAAAAAGTTTGCGGAAATTTGGAAACATTCATTATGTTTCAAAAAAAATGAAATATGTTGTTCTTTATTGTGATAGAGAACAAATAGACGAAATAATGGACACCATTGCATCATTTTCTTTCGTAAAAAGGGTCGAACCTTCTTACAGGCCGCTTTTAAAAATTGAATTTGAATCAAAAGTGGATAAAGCAAAAGAATATGATTATAAAATTGGATTATAAATAGGACAGCCGAGAATTTAGGCTGTCCTACTATTGTAAAGAAGGTATGTATCGGTTCATCCGCAATATGCCGATTAAATGCTGGTAATACAATTCAACATCAGAAAATTGGTCTGAAGGCTTTACAACAAGCTCGATCAGCTCATGACCATATGTTTCGGCAGCCTGTTGAAAAAGTTCAAATCGTTTGTTCGTTTTTTTCTGCGGATTTGGGATCCCTTCCCGGCAAATATAAAGAGGCTGGAAATCACCTATCTCCGTCGGTTTTAACACAATGACGAACGAACAAACCTCTTTTCCATTTTTTACTGTATAAAGGACTAGAAAGTGCGAAATCCGGTCTTGATTTCTTTTTGCGATTTCCAATAATTCGTATATATCTGAATATCCTTCTCCTAGTTCAATAAATCGCTGGATCATTTTTATCCTTCCTCCAATGGGTATTTGGTTGCTAAATTCATAAGCTAAATGTATTGCGCTTTTGTCCGTAAATAAATGTATCATGAAAATGGAAGAATTGAAAGAATAAAAAAAAGCCTGCAGATTGGATCTGCAGGATCCTTCCTAGCTTTGAAGCAAAATCTTCAAAGCAGAAGGGAAAGGGAGAGGAGAAACCGGAGGAAGAACTTATGGGGAAACGTAAGTCTTCTCCGCGGTTGGCAACAACACCATCACAACTGATGTTGTCACTTTCATTATGGTCAATTGGCAAAAAATTATACTCGCTTCTGCAAAAAAACAGCTGTCAAATTTAATTGATGATCTTACATTTTCTATGTTAATATTATTCCGAGCCAAAAGGAATTTTGTCAAGTTGTGGTGAATGGTATGAGAGTGGTTTCCGGTGCATTAAAAGGACGAGCATTAAAATCGGTTCCTGGAAAGACGACAAGACCGACGACAGATAAAGTAAAAGAAGCAATATTTAACATGATCGGACCATATTTTGAAGGGGGACTTGCTTTAGATTTGTTTGCCGGCAGCGGCAGTCTTGGAATAGAAGCTTTATCAAGAGGGATAGAATGCTCTATTTTTATTGATAAAGATATGAAAGCGATTCAAACGATTCGAGAGAATTTAGAAAATTTAAAGTTAAACGACTGTTCTGAAGTATATCGCACCAGCGCTGATCAAGCGTTAAAAGCTGTCAGCAAACGCGGGCTGAAGTTTCGGATCATATTTCTGGATCCGCCTTATAAAAAACAAAAATTAGAATCTATTCTAAAGGTAATTCATGAGCAGTCTTTGTTGTCAACGGATGGTGTCGTTGTGTGCGAGCATAGCTATGAAGTAACATTGCCAGACCAAGTTTTATCACTTGCAAAAACGAAGTCTGAGAGATATGGTATAACAAGTGTATCTTTGTATCAAAATGTTTGAAGTCGGATGGGGGTATTTATTTTGGCAAGCATTGCAGTCTGTCCGGGAAGCTTTGATCCCGTTACATATGGACATTTAGACATCATAAAGCGGGGGGCAAATGTATTTGAAAAAGTGTATGTTTGCGTTTTAAACAATTCTTCAAAAAAGCCGCTATTTACTGTAGAAGAAAGATGTGAGCTGCTGAGAAAGGTAACGGGCAACCTACCAAACGTATACATTGAATCCTTTCAAGGGCTGCTCGTTGATTATGCGAGAAGCAAAAATGCGAACGCTATATTGAGAGGCCTTCGGGCTGTTTCTGATTTTGAATATGAAATGCAAATCACTTCAGTGAACAGAGTGCTGGATGAAAATATCGAGACTTTTTTTATGATGACAAACAATCAGTATTCGTTTTTAAGTTCAAGTATTGTTAAAGAAGTCGCTAAATACGGTGGAAAAGTTTCTGAGCTTGTACCGTATGAAGTGGAAGAAGCATTAAAGAAAAAATATGAGCATATGTATAAAAAATAATTTTTTGAGGTTCGGAAAATTTTGGTTTCCGAACCTTTTCTTATGTTCCGCTTTTATTTCTTAAACGAAAGTAGTAAATCAAAATATACACAATGAGCGTGCAAATCGTGATAACGGGGCCGACTTTGGAAAGGAGCAGCCAATACTCCGTGAGAAAGCTTGGGGTTTTTTCAAATATAAATGCCGGTGCATAACCTTCATTCTTTGACAATAGATCGATATATAAAGGCTTGAATAAGATCAAAGCAGAGAGGCTTGAAAAAATCCCTTGCATAATGCGGGCAAAGAAAAAAGGCTTAAAGCGGATGTCTGTTTCTGCTAAAATGCTTGCCACTTGTGCTTGAACGGAGAAGCCGCTGAATGCCAATATAAAGCTTGTGATGATCACCTTATCCAGCATGGCGGCTTGTGCCTGGCTTGTAAGCTGGCTGCCTAATGTTATTTCAAACAGTCCGGAAAAAAACGGAACGGAAAGCTCAGTCGGTATATGAACAAGAATAAACAAAGACGATATGAAAGTTGCTGCTATGTCCGCCACATGAACGATGCTTAAAATTTGATTTAATACCGAAAATAAAATGATAAAGCCCCCGATGACGAGCAGCGTTTGGACAGAATTGAGAACGGCATCCCCGAGCATTTTTCCAAGAGGTTTTTCATTTTGCATTCTCATTTCGTGCATAAGCTGAAACGCTTTTTTAAATGATGGCTTCGAATGTACTGTTTCCTTTTGCGGCTTTTTTTCATCTTTTCCCCAAAATCTCATCGTTAGCCCGACGAAAACATTTCCTAAATAATGCGAAACGGCCAGCAGCAATCCGAGATTTTTATCTTGAAAAAAACCTATTGACACAGCTCCGAAAATAAATAGCGGATTTGAAGAGTTGGAAAAAGACACAAGCCTTTCCGCTTCATGTCTCGAGATCTGGTTTTCTTGTCTTAATCTTGCAGTTAATTTTGCCCCGGCGGGGAATCCGGAAGCCATCCCCATTGCCCAAACGAATCCCCCTGCTCCTGGAACTTTAAAAACGGGCCGCATAAGCGGTTCTAAAAACACGCCGATAAAACGGACCACACCGATTGATATAAGAATTTCCGAGACAATAAAAAAAGGCAGCAAGGAAGGAAAAACAATGTTCCACCACATATGTAATCCCCGCTTTGATGCCTCAAGTGAGGCGTCAGGAAAAAAAATAATCGAGCAGGTGATAAAGAAAATAACGGTTGCGTATAAAGCAGTTTTAATTTTTGCCTCTTTCAATTGTTATGCCCCCTATTGAAAACTGCACACGTATAAGCTGACATGATAGAATGAATAAGAGGTTTTCGTACAACCTATAATTCAATATACGTGAATAGGGTGGCATTTTAGACCATATGATGAATAACAAATTCATGAAAGGGGGCTCCGTTTATGCCGAAACATCCAACAATTGGTGTGGCGTTAGGTTCCGGGGGAGCTAGAGGGTTTGCTCATCTGGGTGTTTTGAAAGTGTTGAAGCAGCATGAAATACCGATTGATATGATTTCCGGTTCGAGCATGGGGGCCCTTGTAGGAAGCTTTTATGCCTCAGGCTTAACTGTTGAACAAATGTATAAATTGGCGGCAGCATTTAAACGAAAATATTTTATCGATGTGACCGTTCCAAAAATGGGGTTTATTCAAGGAGACCGCATTAAACAGTTAATTCGAATTTTTACCCGAAATCAAAATATAGAAGATTTGCCGATTCCTTTAGCGGTCGTTGCAACCGATTTAAATGAAGGGAAAAAAGTTGTTTTTCGAAAAGGTCCTGTTGCGGATGCCGTTCGGGCAAGCATTTCGATTCCGGGAATTTTTGTTCCTTTTTCTTATAACGGCTCGTTATTAGTTGACGGAGGAGTGATTGAACGGGTTCCCGTTTCAGCGGTGAAAGAAATGGAGGCTGATATCGTAATAGCGGTCGATGTATCACATGTCAAAAAAGAAGCTCGCATTCAGTCCATTTTTGATGTCATTATGCGGAGTTTAGACATTATGCAAAATGAGTTAGCGCAGCATCGAATAACATCAGATGTAGTGATCTGCCCGCGTGTTGAACATTTTCACAGCGGAGCGTTTACGAAAATTGATGAAATTATTAAACTCGGTGAAGAGGAAGCAACGAAACATATTGATGAGATCAAGAATAAGATCAACCAATGGAAGGAGACCAATCATGAAAAGTAAACGCATTATTATTTCTCTTATCATCAGCATCATTGTCGCACTCTCCGGTTCCTTCATCAAGCTCCCTTATTATATTACAAAACCGGGATTGGTCAATGATTTATCCAATATGATTCATGTTGAAAACGGATATAAGGAAGAGGGCAGCTTTTCGTTAACAACAGTCCGTTTCGGGAGAGCAACATTATTTACGTATTTATGGGCGAAAATGCAGAATGATTATGAGATTATGCCGATTCAACATGTCCGCCAAGAAGATGAATCTGATGAGGAATATATAAAACGTCAAATACATATAATGGAAGCTTCACAAAAAGCTGCGATTACCATCGCCTATAAAGAAGCCGGCAAAAAAATTACTATTCAAAATAATGGCGTTACAGTATTGGAGGTTATGAAAGAAGTACCGGCAAGGGAAAAATTAAAAGTTGGCGACCGAATCGTCGAAGCCGATGGAATGAATATAAAAACTTCAGAGCAATTCACTGATTATTTAAAAGGGAAGAAAAAAGGCGATCATATATCATTAAAAATAAACAGAGATGGAAAAATAATTGAAACATCAGTAGAACTTGTCCAAATTCCTGGTTATCCTAATAAAACGGGTCTCGGTGTTGGCGTCGTGACGGATAAAAAATTGACGACTTCACCAGGTATTACTATCAATACAAAAGATATCGGCGGTCCTTCAGCAGGTCTGATGATGGCTCTTGAAATTTACGATCAGCTGACGGAAACGGATTTAACAAAAGGATTAGAAATTGCTGGAACAGGAACGATTAATGAAAAAGGGGAGATAGGTCGGATCGGCGGCATTTCACAAAAAGTGATAGCAGCAGACCGTGCTGGGATTGATATATTTTTTGCCCCTAACGAAAACGGCAAGAGAGGCTCCGATTATGAAGAAGCGCTGAAGACACGAGACTCCATTCATTCTGATATGAAAATCATACCGGTGGATACATTTGATGATGCCGTCCATTATTTAGAAACAATGAGGACTTCCGGTTAAGGAAGCCCGTAACGTATAGGAGGCATTGTATACTCGAGCTTCATAAACTCGGTTGCGGCAGGTTCGTTGAGGATGAGCGCATAAACATTTGTCGCTCTGAGATCCATTTCCAATACATCTGAAGAATAGGACGAAACTTTAGAAATAAGCGGCAGCTCCAACTGTTTTTTAACAGCTTGCAAATAGCTTTGCCCCCGCCCTGACATTCCGAGCAAACGAATATACGGGGCTTTTTTCGTTTTTAATATGCTCGCCATTTCTTCTTTTTTCGTATTGGTCAAAAGATAGGTGCATAATCTTTGCAATCTTGTCCATGTGTATCTTTTCGTTTTCAAGAGAGATAGAAACTGGTGGAATGATGCAGCCCTTTTAATATGGTGAACAACGCGGTGTTCCAAGCCTTCGTCCATTTCATATATTTCTTTTAATTCTGTTAAAGTTTTGGACAATATAGAATATTTTAAAAATGGAAAGTAAAGCTCCCAATCGTGAAAGGCTGAATAAGTTTGTTTATAATTCAGTAAAATGCGAAACGAACTTTCCGGAACATAATGTTTCATGGAAGACAAGTTTTGTTCATGAACAATGTTTTTTCGGATGCTTGTTGCGCTGGCAATGCTCGGGTGATGGTATGATTCATCATGGTAGCCGGCGCCAATTCTCTCGATTGTAAGAGGCTTCATCGAGCTTTTTTGTTGAACAATGGCTTTGACATATTGAAATCCTAATATATTGTTCGGTTTGCTTAAATCTAATAGCGTTTTTTCCCCGGAAGCAATTTTTTGAAAAGCAATGGAAACGGCCTTTGGATAACTGTTGCCTTTCGAAAGCGCTGTTTTCAAAAGATGAACGAAATCATCGCTTCTTTTCTCCAGCAGTTCATATGTTTCAAGAAAAGCGTCAATTTTTCCGACCTCGCTTCCGAAACATAGTGAATCACAGCCAAGCGCATCTAAAATCGACACGGCGCCGCTGGCGAAAATTTCTGCGCTTTGCGTTGAAAAGGCAAACGGAAGTTCAAAAACTAAATCTGCGCCGCCTGCTAGAGCCATTTCTGTTCTCGCCCATTTTGAGACGAGTGCCGGCTCTCCCCTTTGCAAGAAATGACCGCTCATCACTGCAATGACAATATCAGCATTTGCTTTCTTCTTTGATTCGGCTAGATGGTGTAAATGACCGTTATGAAATGGGTTATATTCTACAACAATTCCGACCGCCTTCAACTCCATCACCTTCTTTTTCAATTCATCAATATATTTGTGCAATAATGCCTATATTATAGTGTAAAGGAAAAATATTGACAAATACTTATTTGAAAGCTATAATAACCTTTGTTGTCTTGAGGTGATATATGTTGAAATGGTCTGTTCATCAATTGTATAAACTGCAGAAAAAAGGCTTACAAATCAATGAAGATGTCGATCTATATGATCTTGTCCAAAATCATCCTGATTTGCGGGAGATAACTCCTGTTCATGTTCAAGGACATGCAGATATAAGCTCTATGAAAGTCATCTTTCATTTAACAATTACTGGCGAAATGACGCTTCCTTGCGCAAGAACACTTGTTGATGTTAAATATCCATTTGAAATCCGCACATCGGAAACGTTTTTGTTTAGCTCCGACGAGTATGAAACGAGTGAGCAAACACATGTTGTTCAAGGAGAAGTCATTGATTTAATGCCAATCATTCATGAGCTTGTCCTTTTAGAAATTCCGCTTCAAGTGTTTAGTGATGAAGAGGAAAACAAGCAGGAAGCAGCACCTCAAGAAGGAAAGTTTTGGAAGTTAATAAAAGAGGAAGAACAACAAAACAAAATTGACCCAAGATTAGCTAGCTTAGCTAAGTTATTGGATAAGAAAGAAAATGATTCTTAAAGCATTGCTCTGTAAGGAGGTGGGAAAAATGGCAGTACCTTTTAGAAGAACATCCAAAACGAAAAAAAGATTGCGCCGTACACATTTTAAATTACAAGTTCCAGGTATGGTAGAATGTCCAAACTGCGGAGAAATGAAGCTGGCGCACCGCGTATGCAAATCTTGCGGAACATACAAAGGCAGAGAAGTAGTAAACAAATAATGAAAAGTGACCATACCCGTGTCAAGTAGACAATTTAGCCGCGGCCTTTTCTCGATATTCAGTCGGGGAAAGGCCGTTACATTTTGTGAAAGCAAATGCGGCTTAAGATCAGCTTGAACGGCTTGATCGTTTTGGACTTTCTGTATTAAAGCGCGAGAAAAAGCTTTTCAATACATACATATTTTTTCTCCTGGCACAAAGGCTTCCTTGAATCTTTGAAAATTTCTTAATCCATTCTGCAATCTGTGCATCCTCTTTATTCCTAAGGCTCCATGAAGCTGCCGAGAAAACGATCCTTCCTCTAATGTTAAGCGAACGACTTCACGAATATGAGTAGAAGATTTGTCCTTTTAGCATAAATCTCCTCCAAGCTAGACTCTAAAAAATATCCTCTTTTTTGACAGCCAGCCTGCTGGTGGAATGGGAAAAGATGTGAAGAAAATGTCGAATGCCGAATTAGAACAACCGCTTCTTCCAAATTTACTAATGCATCTCTCAATTCTCCCTCGATTTTCAAAAAAAACTTTTTAGGAAGCAGAAGAAATGTCAATGAAAGAAGCACATTCTTTTTCCTTTCAACTAAAACTGTGCTTCTATCGTTTCTATTACAGGCATATATATTATTAAAAATTGCATGAAATAGTTGAGATGAGGCAAAAAGCTCGCATCACAAAATTTAGAAAAGAGAATGGAAGCAACAATTGATTTGTTACATCTCATTCTATTTTTAAAAAATCATTTTTTAAAAAAAGTCAAATCAAAACGGAGGGATGAACAAATGGCGGTGACACGGCAAGATGCATGGACAGAGGATGAAGATCTGCTCTTGAAAGAAATTGTTTTGCAGCATATTCGCGAAGGCGGAACACAACTAAAGGCTTTTGAGATCGTTGCGGAGAAACTTTCAAGAACGGCTGCTGCATGCGGTTTTCGCTGGAATTCATATTTGCGAAAAAAATATGAAACAGACATTGAACTTGCGAAACAGGAACGTAAAAAATTTAGACAGCAAAAAGAAAAGAAAATTTCCGAAAAAAAGCTGCTTCATTATGAGGAAGCAGGTGGAAGATCGGAAATCACTATCGATGATGTGATTGCTTTTTTAAAGTCTACACAGCACCAACCGGTGAACAATCGGTTGGAAGAAGAAAATAAAAGCTTGCGTGAAAAAATCTCTTTTCTAGAACAAAAAGTAGAAGAATTTAAAAACGAAAATGAACAATTACATGAACAATTGAAGAAGATTGAAAATGAATTTTACGCTTTTATTAAAATGATGGAAAAAGTGAGGGAACGAGCAGGATTGAAAGAAGAGGCGGAGGAAGAAAAAATGAAACATAAAAAAAGACCGTTTCAGTTCGGTCAGGAATGAAAAAAGGGAGATTCTAAAAATAGATGAAACCGACAAAGCGTGTCGGTTTCATCAACTATCGACTTCTGACTTTGAAAAAGACGCTGGCAGCGTCTTTTTTTAATGAGCTCCCTTTTCTTTGACAGTGACACCGTTAGGATACCAAACGAGAGGATTTTCTCCACGATCTCGTTTCATATCATACTTTACAGGGACAAAGCCCATCTTTTCCCAAAAGCCAGCCGATTTCATACGCGGATTTGTTTTTATAGGCAAGCCGAACGATTTGGCAAAATCAACTAGCGCTTTTCCATACCCTTTTCTTTGGTATTCAGGAAGCACTTCCAATTTCCATAACTCAAGATAGTCCTGTTTTGGCTCAAAATATTGATCATATTTTTTATCCACCCGATATAAACTCATCCGGGCAATTAATTTGTCTCCGTAGTAAATCCCGTAAAAGGGCGAATCGCTGTTATTTTCGATAATATTTGCTTCTAAATCCTCCAGCATGGATAATTCTTGTAAACCGTATTCTTTAAATTTTTTAAATTCCTCTAAAGTTTTATAATTGACTAATAATTTTTCCACTTTTACCATGGCGAATCTCCCCCAATTGCCGCTATAATGATAGACGCCTTTTCACTCACATTATACTAAACATAAAGAGAAAATAACATTGAAAAAATAATAAAAAAGCAAATATAATCAAATTTTTAATTATATTCAGGAAAAAGAAGAATTTTTAGTTTTTGTTTGTTATGATACATATGAGAGAGGTGGAGAACTTGAAGATCGGTGTAATTGGCGGAGGAGCTGTAGGCTTGTTAATATCGGCATACCTTAGCCGAAAACATGACATTACCCTTTATACAAAGACGGAAGAGCAGGCAATTTCGGTAAGGACAGAAGGGATACATGTCATAGGCCCGAACCCTTGGACTGCATATGTAAAATCACGTGCAGATGTATTATATAAAGAAGAAATATTAATTATTGCTGTCAAGCAATATAGTCTGCCGTCATTATTTGGAAATCTAAAGCAATTGCCGCCGAAAAAGATTGTATTTGTTCAAAACGGCATAACTCATATCGGCAGAATGAAAGAGCTTGCCCAACATGAATTGTATATAGGTGTTGTAGAGCACGGCGCCTTAAAAAAATCCCCCAATACCGTTCACCATACTGGTATTGGGAACATTCGCATCAGCCCGTATGACGGCGGTGGGGCGCGGGAATTTATTGATCAGTTAAATACGTCTGATCCTTTATTTTTGATACAATATGAAGAGGATTGGGAGCCGGTTGTATTGAAAAAATTGGCCGCAAATGCAGTTATTAATCCATTAACTGCCTTATTTCGAATGCCGAATGGCCACATCGTCAGCAATCCTTATGTTGCAAAGCTTGCCAAAAAGCTATTTCACGAAGTATGTGATGTTCTTGAAATAAATGATAAGGATGATTTATGGGAATATATTGAAAGTATTGCAATAAAGACAAAAAACAATCGTTCATCAATGCTGTCGGATATTGAACATCATAAAAAAACAGAAATTGATTCAATATTAGGGGATCTCATTCAAAAAGGGAAAGAAAAGGGTGCTCATACTTGTACAATGGAATTTTTGTACAATGCGATTAAAGGGTTGGAAAACCGGGAGGAACGTTGATGGGAATTGTTATAGGAATCATCGCCTTTTTTGTGACGTTTCCATTGGCCGCGTGGCTGCTGTTTTTGGTTCTTTTTCGTGTTTTATTAAAGAGTAAGAAAAAATCTTTCCTTTTGAGCGTTGATGTGGCTGCTGTATTTTTTGTCGTTTCATTTTGGATCAAGCTTTCTGTTATTTGGCATCATCAATCGTTTTTATGGCTGCTTTGTTTATATTTGCTGCTTTTTTTGGCGACAGCTGGACTTCAATTCGTATTCACTGACGAGATCAAATGGATGAAAGCATTGAAAATGATGTGGAGAAGCTCTTTTTTAATATTTTTTCTGCTGTCTGAGAGCATGGCGATCATCGGGGTGTTTATGTACATAATGAATCAAATGTGAATAAATAAAAGCAAATTTTTTTTGTTTGAAAATATTACATGCTATACTCTTGTCGGGGTAATGATAATGAACGAAGAAAGGAAGTTAATAGATATGGAGGCGTTTGAACTCTTCCTTCCTCAATCCAATCCTTTTGTGAACAATTATATAAATCGGCGATTAGAGGTTGAAAAATATTTTGATTATGATCCATTTCAAGAAGATGTATTTCAAAAAAGATATGACGATATTTTATCAAGGACTTATAAGAGGGATGAGCTGGCGGATGTTTTAATCCAATATCATAAGCGGCTGAACGCAACAGAAAAGATAATGGAGAATATTTTAAAATTAAAAAATCCGAATAGTGTCGTCGTTGTGGGCGGTCAGCAAGCTGGACTCTTAACAGGACCTTTATATACAATACATAAAATCATTTCCATATTGGCATTGGCGAAAGAGCAAGAGAAAAAGCTGAACATACCTGTTGTTCCCGTTTTTTGGATCGCGGGGGAGGATCATGACTTTGACGAAATTAATCATCTCTATGTGACAGACAGAGGGCGTTTGAAAAAGAAAACGATCATGCAAACACAGCGAAAAAAAACAATGATATCGGAGTTATCAATTGATAAAAACGCTTGTCGCATTTGGCTGGAAGAAGTTTTTGCGGCATTTGGCGAAACGAAATATACGAAACATTTGCTTGCTTCTTTGTATCATGAGCTTGACCAATCTGCCACTTATGTTGAATTTTTTGAACGATTACTCATCTCCATGTTCGGAGATGAAGGAATTGTACTCATCAACTCTGGATCAAAAGAATTGCGGGAATTGGAAAAATCTTATTTCGAACAAATGCTCATGGCAACTGACAGCATTTATCATCAAGTCGTCAAGCAGCAGCAAATTTTAAAAGAAGAAGGATATCCATATCAAGCAATTACAATGAGAGAAAACTGCGCCAATCTGTTTTATCAAATAGAAGATGAGCGCTATTTGCTCATAGAAAAAGAGAAGAATCTATTTTCGATCCCTGAAATCAATTGGACGTCTTCGTTGTCTGATCTTTTAGAAGAAGTCAGAATGAATCCATGGAAGTTCAGCAATAATGTAGTGACAAGACCGGTCATGCAGGAATATTTGCTTCCGACTTTGGCTTTTATCGCCGGACCAGGAGAAATTGCGTATTGGGCAGAATTAAAAGGGGTATTTCATTTATTCTCGATGAATGTGCCGCCAGTTATTCCGAGAATTCATTTGACGATTTTAGAAAGAAACATAGAGTCGGACTTGCTAGAATTAGACCTGCCGTTGGAAGAGGTTCTTAAGCAGGGGGTTGAACCGTTAAAACATAGGTGGTTTAAACAAAAGGAGCCTTTTGATGTCAGCGCATATGTGTCGAAAGCAAAAGAAGAGATTGAGGACATTCATCGGTCATTGCGAGAAAAAATAGAGGATTTCGACCAAAGCTTAGCGCCCGTATTGCGAAAAAACGCACAATTTATCGAACAGCAGATAGATTTTGTGGAAAGGATCGTTCAAAAAAAGATACATGCAAAATATGAAGCAGAGCTGCAAAAGTTCAGGCGTATTGAGTATTCACTGAAACCGAATAATCAATGGCAAGAAAGAGTATGGAATATTTATTACTATTTAAACAAATATGGGCCGAATTTTGTAAAAGATTTGCAGCAGTTGACATATACTTTCAATGGAAAACATAAAATTGTCAAATTATAAAACTATTTTTTGAAAAATCCTGTGTCATACAGGGTTTTTTTTTATGTCCATTAATAGTACAATAAATTTGTGGTGAAAAGTGGGGGGAAGTGGTGGAAAAGAAATGAAAGTGGGGCCAACGTGATGTTTATGGGAGAATACCAACATACGATCGATTCAAAAGGAAGATTGATCGTACCCGCAAAATTCAGGGAAGGCCTTGGCGAGAAGTTTGTTCTCACGAGAGGTCTTGATCAATGCTTGTTTGGATATCCCCTCAGCGAATGGAAAGTGATTGAAGAGAAACTGAAAGCTCTCCCATTAACAAAAAAAGATGCCCGAGCTTTTACACGATTTTTCTTTTCCGGCGCTATTGAATGTGAAATGGACAAGCAAGGACGGATTAACATTGCGGCTCCACTTCTTGCTTACGCGAAATTGGAAAAAGAATGCGTCGTCATCGGCGTTTCCAGTCGGATAGAAATTTGGAGCAAACAAAATTGGGAGCAATACGTGGCTGAACAAGAAGAATCATTTGAAGAAATTGCAGAAAACATGATTGATTTTGATATTTGATGTTCATCCTATCCATAATCAAAACTTCTTCCGTTGGAAACGAGGTGCTGGATATTGTTTGTACATAAGACAGTTTTGTTGGATGAAGCGATTGAAGGTTTACGAATAAAAGAGGACGGAATTTATGTTGATTGCACATTAGGAGGGGCAGGCCATAGCGAACAAATTGCTAAAAGGCTGACAACTGGACATTTATACGCCTTTGACCAAGATGAAGCTGCAATTGCTTTTGCGAAGGAAAAACTCGAGCCCTTCCAAGATAAAGTAACCATCATCAAAAGCAATTTTAAACATTTAAAAGAAGAGCTTTTCTCTAGGGGTATTCATAAAGTAGACGGGATTTTGTTTGATTTGGGAGTATCTTCGCCTCAGCTGGACACACCGGAACGAGGCTTCAGCTATCAATATGACGCTCCTCTTGATATGAGAATGGACCAAAACCAAGAGCTTTCCGCTTTTACCATTGTCAACACCTGGCCTTATGAAAAGCTTGTAAAAATTTTTTTTCAATACGGAGAAGAAAAATTTTCAAAGCAAATTGCTCGAAAAATTGAACTTGCCCGCAAAAAAAAGACCATTCAAACAACTGGCGAGCTGACGGAAATTATAAAAGAGGCCATTCCTTCCGCCGCTAGAAGAAAAGGCGGGCATCCTGCCAAACGCATCTTTCAAGCAATTAGAATTGCCGTCAATGACGAGCTTTCCGCTTTTGAAAGCGCGGTTAGTCAGGCAATTGAACTGTTAGCTCCAGAAGGGCGGATATGTGTCATTACGTTCCATTCTTTAGAAGATCGAATTTGCAAACTGGCGTTTAGAAAAGCTGCCAGCCAAGCAGAAATTCCGCGCAACATACCGATAATTCCCAACGAAATGCTGCCAGAAATCAAAATTATAACAAAAAAACCGATCGTGCCGTCGGAAAAAGAAATTGAAGAAAATCGAAGGGCGAGATCCGCTAAACTTCGTATAGCAGAAAAGATTAAAAAATAGGAGGTTTTCTATGAGCAATTTAGCTGTCAAAATTCAAGAAAGGCGACAAGAAGAAAAGAAGCATGCAAAACAAACCCTCGTTGTTAAACGAAAAAGATCCTCCATTACATTAGGCGAGAAACTGTTATTTGTTGTTTTTTTATTTTTGATGCTGGTATGCTCCATTTGGATTATCTCAAATAGTGTGAAATTGTATCAAGCAAATATAGAAATGCAGAAAATCGAAGCTAAAATTGAAAATCAGGAAAAAATCAACAGTGATTTAAACCTTCAGGTCGATGAATTGAAAAGACCTGAAAGAATTTATAAAATTGCTAAAGACTTAGGCTTCACATTAGATCCAAGCAAAGTAAAAGGCATACAGGACTGATTGGGATGAAGAAAAGCAAAAATATGAATCGGGGAGCAGCAATATTATCCGTAATATTTGTTCTGCTCTTTTTTATCTTATTTGGGAGGTTTTTCTACATTCAAGCGACAGGAACTGTCGATGGTCAAGTGCTAGCTGTAAAGGCAAAAGAAAAATATGAAAAAAAGCGCATGCTTGAAGCCCGCCGCGGCCAAATATTGGATCAAAAAGGAAACGTGCTCGCTGAAGATACTGTTACCTATACATTAGTAGCTGTATTGGATGAAAAAATGACAACGGATCCCGACCATCCGAATCATGTTGTCGATCCTGAAGAAACGGCAGAAAAATTAGCTCCCATTCTTGGAATGAAACAGAAAGAAATCGAAGCTATTTTGAAAAAAGACAAATTTCAGGTCGAATTCGGAGAAAAAGGAAGAAACATCAGCTTTGCGAAAAAACAGCAAATTGAAAAGCTTAAATTGCCCGGCATCGGTTTTATTCGCGATACAAAACGTTTTTATCCAAACGGAAAATTTGCATCATATGTGATTGGCTACGCCAAGCGAGATGAAAAGACGGGAAAAACAACCGGGCAGCTGGGGATAGAAAAAAGCTTAGATAAATATTTGCAGGAAACAGACGGATATGTGATATATGAAAGCGACCGAAGCGGCTACAAGCTGCCGGGCAGCAAAGACAAAATTGTTACGCCGAATAACGGAGCCGACGTTTATTTAACAATTGACCAAAAAATTCAAACGTTTTTGGAAGATGCGTTAAATGAAGCTGAAAAACAATATCAGCCGACGAAAATGATCGGAATTGTCGCAGACCCAAAAACGGGGAAAATTTTAGCGATGTCTCAGCGGCCAAGCTTTGATCCAAACGAGCGTGATATTCAAAATTTTTACAATGACGCTGTTTCTTACCGTTTTGAGCCTGGTTCGACAATGAAAATTTTTACATTAGCTGCTGCGGTCAATGAAGGGGTTTATAACGGCAACGAAAAATATAAGTCCGGGATGTATAAAGTAAAAGGCGCAAGTCCTATATACGATCATAACAATGTCGGATGGGGCACCATTACGTTTGATGAAGCTGTTCAGCGGTCATCCAATGTCGGTTTCGCCATATTAGCGCATAAAAAGATTGGGCTTGAGCGGTTTTATCAATATTTAAATCGTTTTGGATTTTTAGAGAAAACGGGTATTGATTTGCCGAACGAAGAGAACAGCAAATTAAATTACAAATGGGAGAGGGATAAAATTTCGACTGCATTTGGACAAGCGTCAGCTTTCACACCAATCCAGCTCGTACAAGCTGCAACAGCTATTGCCAACGATGGGAAGATGATGAAGCCTTATGTCATCGATAAAATTGTAGACCCTGACACAAATCGAGTGCTAAAGAAGACGGAACCATCGGTAGAAGGCGAACCAATCACAAAAGAAACTGCTGCGAAAACGCTTGATATTTTAGAAACTGTTGTGACATCTGAACATGGAACAGGGAAACCTTTTCAAATACCGGGGTACCACATCGCCGGAAAGACTGGGACAGCTCAAATAGCAGGAGAAGGAGGACGTTATTTAACGGGTCGGGAAAATTATGTATTTTCCTTTTTAGGAATGGCTCCAAAAGAAAATCCAGAGCTCATTGTCTACGTTGCTGTTCAGCAGCCGAAGTTGAAGCCGACAGAAACCGGTTCAGCTCCTGTTTCCATGATTTTTAAATCAGTGATGAAAAATAGTCTTGAATATTTAAAAATTGAACCGACAACTGCTGCTGCGAAGGAAGAAAAAAATGTTAAAAATGAAAAAGAAGTCGGAGTTTCACTGCCTGAATATAAAGGCCAGCAGGTTCAACAAGCCGTTCAAGAGCTCGAAAAACAGCAAATTCAACCAATTGTTCTAGGCGGCGGAGCCACTGTCACCTCCCAATATCCAAGCGCGACTTCACGGGTGATCCAAAGAGAAAAAGTGTTTCTTCTAACGGACGGAGCTGTGAAAATGCCGAACATTTCCGGATGGTCGTTGCGGGATGTGATGAAGCTGTGTTCCATCATGGAGCTTGAGCTGAAATATGAAGGAAGCGGATATGTAAACGCACAAAATATTAAACCAGGCACTGAAATTAGAAAAGGAGATCAATTAACTATTAAATTAAAAAAGCCTAAATAGTACCACAATAGGAGCCCGCTTTTAAAAAAAATGTATCTGGGAACGGTTCGGCAAGCGGGCGCCTGCTTCCGCTTGAAGCTTGTTCTATATTAAATGGACGAGGCATATATTTTGATAGCGAACCTACATGAGGGGAGTTATCGTATATATGCGCGTTTCAAATGTAACAGTAAGAAAACGGCTCGTTTTCGTTCTATTGGCAGGTTTTTTGATTTTCGCCGTGATCGAAGTAAGACTAGGATATGTCCAATTTGTGTTAGGCGGGCAATTAACTTCTCTTGCCAAGGATTTATGGAGCAGAAATATTCCTTTTGAACCAAAGCGGGGAGAAATCGTGGACAGAAATGGGGAGAAGCTTGCGACAAATGTCAGTGCCCCGAGCGTATTTATCATTCCTCGTCAGGTCGAAAATCCAGCTGAAACGGCTCAAAAGCTTGCTTCTGTCTTAAATATGCCGACGGAAAAAGCTTATCAATACGTAACGAAAAAAGAAATGATTGTCCGTGTTCATCCTGAAGGGCGGAAAATATCTGACGAAAAAGCGCAAGAAATACGCAGTTTAAATTTAAAAGGCGTTTACATTGCCGAAGATTCTAAAAGATATTATCCGTTTAACAGCCTTTTAGCGCACGTTTTAGGCTTTACAGGGATCGACAACCAAGGGCTAAGCGGACTTGAATTATATTATGATCGGCAATTGAAAGGCCAAAAAGGATATGTTAAATTTTATTCTGATGCTAAAGGAAAAAGAATGCCAAATGAAGTGGAGGAATATATGCCTCCTGTGGACGGCTTGAATTTAAAGCTGACGATTGATGCAAAAATTCAATCGATCATCGAAAGGGAATTGGACATTGCCGAATCGAAATACAATCCGGACGGAATAATTGCCATTGCCATGAATCCGAACAACGGAGAAATTTTAGGCATGGCATCAAGACCGACATTTGATCCGACAAAATATCAGCATGTCGATCCGAAAGTTTATAACCGAAATTTGCCGATCTGGAGCACGTATGAACCTGGATCAACATTTAAAATTATCACGTTAGCAGCCGCTCTTGAAGAAAAGAAGGTTGATCTTTATAGAGAGCATTTTTACGACCCGGGTTATGTAAAAGTTGCCGGTGCGACATTAAGATGTTGGAAAAAAGGCGGACATGGGGATCAGACGTTTCTTGAAGTTGTTCAAAATTCATGCAACCCGGGATTTGTTGAACTTGGACAAAGGCTGGGAACATCGACTTTGTTTGAATATATTAAAAAATTTGGCTTTGGTGAAAAAACGGGGATTGATTTAGCAGGTGAAGGAAGCGGCATTCTATTTCAAGAAAGTCAGGTTGGACCTGTCGAGCTTGCGACCACAGCGTTCGGTCAAGGGGTCTCTGTAACGCCGATCCAGCAAGTGGCCGCTGTTTCAGCCGCGATCAACGGCGGTGTTTTATATACACCGAATATCGCAAAAGAATGGATTGACCCGGATACGGGAGATGTTGTATCAAGAAAGACACCTGAGGCGAAAAGACGCGTTATTTCCGAGGAAACATCCAAACAAATTCGCGCTGCTCTTGAAAGTGTTGTTGCAAAAGGTACAGGAAGAGGAGCGTTTGTTGAAGGGTATCGGGTCGGAGGAAAAACGGGGACTGCGCAAAAAGCTGCTCCCGGCGGAGGATATTTGACAAATAATCATATTGTATCGTTTATTGGTTTTGCACCTGCAGACAACCCTCAAATAGTTGTTTATGTCGCCGTTGATAATCCAAAGGGAACGGTGCAATTTGGCGGTGTAGTTGCCGCGCCAATTGTAGGAACAATCATAAAAGACAGTCTCCGACAGCTCGGTGTGAAGCCTAGAACGAAGCAAATGGAAAAAAAGGAAACTTGGCTGGATGAAAAGTTCGTCACAGTACCGGACGTTTTAGGACTCACAAAACAGGAGCTCGCTGAACAGCTTGTGAATTTAAAACTTGATGTAAACGGCGACGGCAAGGTAGTCGTTCAACAATCGCCAAAAGCAGGCGTAAAGGTAAAAGAAGGATCTACTGTACGAATTTTATTAGGAGACGAGGCGGCAGCAGACGAATAATTTTCTAAAAAAGGGCTTTTTGAAACAACTGCTTTTGAAAAGCCCTTGTCGCTCATTTTAAGCTAAGATAAAATAATGGAGAATGTTTTTTTGAGAAAGGATTATCGTTATGAAATTAGATGCAATTCTCACTGCTCTACATCATTATAAACGTTATGGTAATGGGAATCCTGAGATTACTTCATTGGAAATGGATTCGCGTGCTGTGAAGGAAGGAAGCTTATTTATTTGCATCAAAGGCTTTACGGTAGACGGTCATGAGTTTGCTTTAGAAGCTGTAAAAAAAGGCGCGGCCGCTCTGTTATCAGAAAAACCGCTGAACCATCTGCCGGGTGATATCCCGGTAATTGTCGTAAATGATACAAAACGGGCAATGGCTGTGCTTGCTGATTATTTTTATGACCAGCCAACACATAAGCTTCACCTCATCGGTGTCACGGGCACGAACGGAAAAACGACTACGACTCATCTGATTGATCATATTTTTCGCAATGCCGGCTATAAAACCGGTTTAATCGGAACAATGTATACAAAAATAAATGATCAACAATACGAAGTAAAAAATACAACGCCTGACAGCTTAACCCTGCAAAAAACATTTAAAAAGATGATCGAGGAGAACGTGACCCACGCCAGTATGGAGGTTTCCTCTCATGCGCTGCATATGGGACGAGTCCACGGCTGTGATTTTGATGTTGCAGTATTTACGAATCTCACCCAAGACCATTTAGACTATCACCAAACAATGGAAGAATATCGAAATGCGAAAGGATTATTGTTTGCTCAGCTCGGAAATAAATATGATCATCATCATCCAAAATTTTCTATATTGAATGGTGATGATCCAGCCTCTGACTATTACAGACATATGACTTCTTCCCATATCGTTACATATGGAATTGAAAACGAATGTGAGATTATGGCGAAAGATTTGAAAATGAATGCAAGCGGGACTTCTTTTCTCCTCGTTACTCCTGAAGGTACATTTCCTGTACAAATGAAATTAGTCGGGAAATTCAGCGTTTATAATGTTCTTGCTGCTATTGCGGCTTCTTTAGTTTCAGGAGTTGAGATCGAGAAGATCATCGAAGCGGTCGAATCGATGGAAGGTGTGCGCGGCCGATTTGAGTTAGTAGATTGCGGACAAAATTTTTCCGTCATTATTGACTATGCACACACACCAGACAGCTTGGATAATTTATTGAAAACGGTGAAGGAGCTTGCCAAAAAGAAAGTCATTTTAGTCGTTGGCTGCGGAGGAGACCGCGATCGAACGAAGCGTCCGCTTATGGCGAAAATTGCTGTTCAGTGGGCGGACATTCCAATTTTTACTTCCGACAACCCTAGAAATGAAGATCCGCATCAAATATTAAAAGATATGACAGCTGGTGTCGACGGAGAACCTTTTCATTCAATTGTCGATCGAGAGGAAGCCATCCAATTTGCAATCAGCAATGCAGAAGAAGGAGATGTCGTCGTCATTGCAGGAAAAGGCCATGAAACATATCAACAAATCGGGGACAAAAAATTTGACTTCGATGATCGAAAAGTGGCTATTCGCGCTATTCAATTGAAAGAGAATAAATAATCAAGCAGGAAGAGGATTTGTTATGAAATTGGAATGGTTTAACATCAATAATCATATGGATATAAAGGCAAATGTTGGTTTTGGTGGGAGGAGGAAGTATCAATGCTAGAACAAGTCGTGCTTTTTACCATCTTAATGGGCTTTTTAATCAGTGTATTACTTTCTCCCATTTTTATTCCATTTTTAAGAAGGCTGAAATTTGGCCAAAGTATTCGGGATGAAGGACCAAAATCCCACCAAAAAAAATCCGGAACTCCGACGATGGGCGGAGTCATGATTATGTTATCCATCATTATCACCACTATTGTCATGACCAATAAATTTTCGAAACCGGGGATCGAAACGTTTTTGCTGTTGTTTGTAACGATCGGTTACGGACTCCTCGGATTTTTAGACGATATGATTAAAGTGGTGTTAAAAAGAAATCTCGGTCTGACTTCAAAACAAAAATTAATCGGTCAAATCATTGTTGCGGTTATTTTTTATTTTGTTTTAAATCAATTTGAGTTCTCTACAGAAATTCGATTGCCGGGGACGGAACTTTCTTTTGATCTTGGCTGGCTCTACCCGGTTCTTATTTTGTTTATGCTTGTAGGCGGCTCAAATGCCGTCAATTTGACCGACGGTCTCGATGGATTATTATCCGGCTGCGCTGCAATTGCTTTCGGAGCATTTGCTGTATTGGCATGGAACAATAGTCAATATGATATCGCCATCTTTAGTGTTGCAGTGGTCGGTTCCGTATTAGGCTTTTTAGTGTTCAACGCTCACCCTGCAAAAGTGTTCATGGGAGATACTGGCTCATTGGCTTTAGGCGGAGCGATTGTCGCTGTAGCCATTTTGACAAAATTAGAAATTTTGCTTATAGTGATTGGCGGCGTGTTTGTTATTGAAACATTATCAGTCATTATTCAAGTAATTTCCTTTAAAATGACTGGAAAAAGAGTGTTTAAAATGAGCCCGCTCCACCATCACTATGAATTAAACGGATGGTCGGAATGGAAAGTCGTCGTGACATTCTGGGCGATGGGTTTGCTTTTTGCAATACTAGGAATTATCATCGAGGTGTGGTTATAATTGAAAAATGTACAAATGTATGTCGATCAAAACGTTCTCGTATTAGGTTTGGCGAAAAGCGGCTTGAGAGCCGCTAAATTATTGCATAAACTAGGTGCTCGTGTTACCGTAAACGACATGAAACCATACGAAGCAAATGATGATGTAAAAGAACTTGAAAGTTTAGGGATCAAACTTATTTTAGGAGAACATCCGGAACAATTGCTCGAGGAGCATAATATTGATATTGTTGTAAAAAATCCAGGCATTCCATACACAAACCCGATCGTACAAAAAGCAGCGAGCCAAAATATTCCCGTTATAACCGAAGTCGAGCTTGCGTATCAAATTTCTGAAGCGGAAATTATTGCGATAACTGGATCGAATGGAAAAACGACGACGACAACTTTAATATACGAAATGCTAAAGGCAGATGGAAAACAGCCGCTGCTGGCAGGAAATATCGGAAATGTGGCTTGTGAAGTTGTACAGGAAGCGACAAAGGAACAAATTGTAGTTATGGAGGTATCCTCGTTTCAGCTTTTAGGAACCATTCATTTTAAACCTTCAGTCGCGGTCTTGTTAAATATTTTTAATGCCCATCTAGATTATCATGGAACTCGCGAAAATTATATGCAAGCGAAAGGGAAAATTTTTTCGAACCAAGATGACCAATCGGTTGCGGTTATCAATTCGGATGATCAAGATGTTGTGCGTCTGTCTGAACTGTCAAACGGAAAGAAAATTTATTTTTCAACCAATAAGGAAGTATCAAATGGTGCTTATATCCAAAATGAATCCATTTGGTATGATGGTGAAAAAATTATTGATATAAAAGATATCGCTCTTGTCGGCAAGCATAACTTAGAAAATATTTTGGCCGCTATTTGTGCAGTAAAGGCGAAAAATGTTGGAAACAAAGCGATTCAAAAGGTGCTGGCATCGTTTTCAGGTGTAAAGCATCGCTTGCAATATGTCGGCGAAGTTTCAGGAAGAAAATTTTATAACGATTCGAAAGCCACGAATATTTTGGCAACAACAAAGGCTCTCGAAGCTTTTTCATCCCCTGTTGTATTGTTGGCCGGAGGGCTTGACCGGGGGAATGAATTTGATGAATTAATCCCGTATTTCAAACATGTGAAAGCAGTCATCACCTTTGGACAAACTGCCCCAAAAATAAAGAAGGCTGCAAAGAAGGCTGGAATAGAACTGATAGAACATGTCGATAATGTGGAACAAGCAGTCTTTGCGGCGTTTCGCATATCGGATATAGGTGATGTCATTTTGCTCTCTCCGGCCTGTGCAAGCTGGGATCAATATAAAACATTCGAAGAGAGAGGAGACATTTTCATAAACGCCGTGCATAAGCTAAAATAAGGGCTCGTACCCTTAAGCTTAAAAAAGATGGGGTGTTCGGCGTGTCGACAAAAAGCAAATCTCCAGATTTCATTTTAATTTTGATCACATTTTTGCTGCTTTCGATCGGTTTAATCATGGTATATAGCGCAAGCGCCATATGGGCAACGTATAAATTTGACGATGCATTCTTTTTTGCAAAGCGGCAGCTGCTGTTCGCCGCCTTGGGCATTGTTGCCATGTTCTTTTTTATGAATATAGACTATTGGACATGGAGAACGTGGGCAAAGGTGCTTTTAATCGTATGCTTCGTTTTGTTGATTGCCGTGTTGATTCCTGGAATTGGCGTTGTACGAAATGGCTCCAGAAGCTGGATCGGTGTCGGGGCATTTTCCATTCAGCCTTCTGAGTTTATGAAGCTAGCGATGATCGCCTTTCTGGCTAAATTTTTGTCCGAAAATCAAAAATTTGTAACAACCATTAAAAAAGGGCTTTTCCCGTCCTTAGGATTAGTCTTTTTAGCATTTGGGATCATTATGCTTCAGCCGGATTTAGGAACAGCAACGGTGATGATGGGAGCATGTGTCGTCATGATCTTTGCAGCAGGAGCGAAAATTAGCCATTTTATCGGACTGGGATTGATAGGTGCACTCGGTTTTGCCGCTCTTGTGTTATCAGCTCCTTATCGTATGAAAAGGATCACTTCGTTCCTCAATCCATGGGAGGATCCGCTTGGGAGCGGGTTTCAAATTATTCAATCGCTTTATGCAATTGGCCCTGGAGGCCTTTTCGGATTAGGATTGGGTCAAAGCAGACAAAAGTTTTTTTATTTGCCCGAGCCACAAACAGATTTTATTTTTGCGATCGTTGCGGAAGAATTGGGGTTTATAGGCGGTTCTCTTGTGCTTTTATTATTCTCTCTTTTGCTTTGGCGGGGAATTTTAATCGCGTTGAACGCGCCTGATTTATTCGGCAGCTTGCTAGCTGTCGGCATTGTTGCAATGGTTGCGATTCAAGTGATGATCAATATCGGGGTTGTCACAGGATTAATGCCTGTAACGGGCATCACCCTTCCGTTTTTAAGCTATGGAGGATCGTCACTGACGTTAATGCTGATGGCAATCGGGGTGCTTTTAAATATTAGCCGATATGCAAAATATTAAGCTTTCCAATCCGGATAAATATGGAAAAAAAGGGGCTTTTCGGCTTGTTTGCTCAGCCTCTTTTAACTGTTTTATAAAAAGTTTCTAACATTTCAGGGGGGCTTTTTGAATGAACATTGTCGTAAGTGGAGGAGGAACCGGCGGTCATATTTATCCTGCGCTTGCTTTCATAAAAGAAGTGAAAAAATATGACCCTCATGCCAATTTTTTATATATAGGGACGGAAAATGGACTGGAAAAAGAGATTGTGGCACGGGAAGGGATCCCGTTTAAAGCGATTAAAATTAGCGGTTTTAAACGAAAGCTGTCGTTTGATAATGTTAAAACAGTTTATCGATTTTTCAACAGCTTCGCCATCTGCAAAAAGCTGCTAAAAGAGTTTCAGGCGGATGTTGTAATTGGGACTGGAGGATATGTTTCGGGACCAGTCGTTTATGCAGCCAGCAGACTCGGAATACCGACAATCATCCACGAACAAAACAGCGTGCCTGGTTTGACTAATAAATTTTTAGCAAAATATGTTGATAAAGTCGCCATTTCTTTTGAAAGCTCCAAAAAATTTTTTCCGGAAGAAAAAGTTGTTCTAACAGGAAATCCTCGCGCGCAGGAAGTGATTGGCGGCGATCGGGCAAAAGGTAAATCATCTTTAAATTTAACAGAGAATGTAAAATCCGTGCTCATCTTTGGAGGAAGCCGCGGGGCAAGACCGATTAATGAATCTGTCCTCAGCATCCTTGACGAATTATCGAAAAAGCCGTATCAAATTGTTTATGTCACCGGTGAGGTTCATTACAAGCAAATAATGGAACAAATAGGTGATTGCGGCCGGCTGAAAAATATTATTATCAAACCGTTTATCCACCAAATGCCGGATGTGCTGGCAGCAGTTGATTTAATCGTATCAAGAGCAGGTGCTACGACTTTAGCGGAAATAACAGCGCTTGGTCTTCCAAGCATATTAATTCCAAGCCCGTATGTTACAGCCAATCATCAAGAAGCAAATGCCCGCACACTCAGTGAAAGAAACGCTGCCGTTTTATTGCTTGAACAAAATTTAACAGGGCATCGTTTGTTAACGTTGATCGATCAAATTTTACTGAATCCGGAAACGTTGAAGAGCATGAGCGAAGCTTCTTTTGAACTGGGAGTTCGTGATGCAGCCAAAAGGCTTTATCAAGTCATGAACGAACTTGCCGCTGCTAATAACAAGATTTGAAAATGGGGGGATACATGTGAAGCAGCTGTTGGAAGAGTTAATTCGAGCTGATGTAGGAAAAGTGCTTGAGAATGAGCCGTTAAAAAAACATACAACGATGAAAGTCGGCGGACCGGCAGATGTGTTTGTCGAGCCAAAAAGCATTGAAGGCTTAATGAAAACAATGGAAATCATCAAAAAGCATCATGCAGATTGGCGCGTAATAGGGAGAGGATCCAATTTACTTGTTTTAGATGAAGGAATTGCCGGGGTCGTAATTAAATTAGGAAACGGCATCAGCCATTTAACCATTCAAGATGAGGAGATCACAGTAGGGGGAGGCTATTCATTAGTCAGCCTGTCAACATTGATCAGCAGAAAAGGATTGTCTGGTTTAGAATTTGCCAGCGGCATTCCCGGATCTGTAGGCGGTGCGGTCTATATGAATGCGGGTGCGCACGGCTCGGATATTTCAAATGTTCTCAAAAAGGCGCATATTTTGTTTGCAGATGGGACATTAGAATGGCTTTCCAATAAAGAAATGGAATTTTCATACCGCAGCTCCATCTTGCAAAAAAAGCGCCCGGGAATATGTTTAGAAGCGGTATTTCAATTAAAAAAAGGAGATAGAGACAGCATCGTATCCACGATGCAAAAAAATAAAGAATATCGCCGTGAAACACAACCTTGGAACCATCCTTGCGCAGGAAGCATTTTCCGAAACCCCCTTCCTCATTATGCTGGTCAGCTCATTGAAAAAGCCGGCTTAAAAGGCTACAAAATCGGAGGCGCAAAAATATCGGAGATGCACGGGAATTTTATTGTCAATGAAGACAATGCAACAGCTTCAGATGTTCTGGCCCTCATCGATTTTGTAAAAAAGACGATTTACGAGCAATTCCAAATCAAAATGGAAACGGAAGTTGAAATTGTTGGAAGGAATAAATAGGAAAAATCTTTCTCCCTTTCAGCTTGTACATTATGTTATAATATTTCAACAAGATTTTTTTAAAACGGCATGCTATTGCCGTTTTTTCACCTTTAAACATTTTTTGCTCCTTTTGGACAAGCTTATATATTAAACCTGGATTCAATGAATCTAGGATGGGGTGAACATAGACTTGGAAAAAGAAAAAATCGTTTCAATCGAGGATCGGATACCGAAGCTCAAGCAGCAGCGCAAACAAAAGGCAAATAGGAGATTTATACTATTTATTCTCACCTTCTCCTTGCTTATTTTATTAATTATTTATTTAGAAACGCCGTTAAGCAAAGTGAAAAACGTAGAAGTGAGCGGAAATGTCAATGTTCCCAGCGATGAAATCATTTCGCTTTCCGGTATCGATCAACAGACGAATTTTTGGAGTGTTAATAAAGAAAAAACGATCAAAGCCTTGAAAAAACATAAAGAAGTGAAAGGTGCGAACATAGTCAAAATTTTCCCTCACACCATTCGGATTGAAATTGAAGAAATGAAACGAGTAGCCTACGTGTCCAATGGATCATCCTTTTACCCGGTTTTGGAAAACGGGGAAACTTTAGATGGACAAAAAAGCGTAAAAGTGCCTGATGCTCCGATCTTATTCGGTTTTGACGATGCTGAATTTGCTCATCTCATGACTGAACAATTGACAAACCTTCCGCATTCCATTTCCAATTCCATTTCTGAGGTTCACTATACGCCGGAAAAAATGGATCCGTACATAATTACATTATTTATGAACAACGGCTATGAAGTGAGAGCTTCTATGAAAACTTTTGCTGAAAAAATGCGTTCATATCCAATGATTGTAAAAGAACTCAACCCGAAAGTAAAAGGGATTATCCACTTAGAAGTCGGTTCTTATTTTGAGCCTTACAGCAAGAAAGGATCACAGAAGAATAAAGGGGACAAAGCCGATGAGGAAAGCTAATGCCAGCCATGTCATGTTATTTTTTATTATGCTCGTCGTCGGTTTCTTAATTTCATATTCTTTTCAATGGACAAAAGAAAGAAAAGATTTGAATGTATCACCAGAACAGTGGGAAAAAGAATATGAAACAAGAAAGCTGCTGATCAATCAAGAAGAAACAAACCGGAAGCTCCAGGAGGAGCTTTTTCAAAAACAAAAAAAAGTTACAGAAATTGAAGAGCAATTGAAAAAAGAGAAAGAGCTTTATTATAACTTAGTTGAAGATGTTGAAAAATTGAGGATGTTTGTAGGAGAGGTAGGGGTTGTCGGCGAAGGGATTGAAGTGACGCTCGAAGACTCTTCTTATGTTCCAGAAGGGGAAAATGTGAACAATTATATTGTTCATGAAAGCCACATCTTTAAAGTTGTGAATGAATTGCTCATTTCAGGTGCGACCGCTGTAGCGATCAACGGACAAAGAATATTCCATCATTCTTATATCATCTGTAACGGCCCCGTCGTAACGGTAGATGGAAACCAATTTCCCGCTCCATTTGTTATTTCTGCCATCGGAGATGCTGAGGTATTGACGCAGGCGCTAAACATTGCAGGAGGCGTTTTGGATCAGCTTGCCTATGAAAATATTGTTGTAAAGGTGGAAAAGAAAAAAGAAATTAAAATGGGGCCCTATTTGTCAAATGAACTGGATGATTAGCGGAAACCCTAGCTAACCTAGCTCTAGAAAAAAGAAAGGTGATGGACGATTGATTAAACCAAAATGGAAATTTGCCTTTACATTTTCCATCATTACAACAATTTTTGGGTTTATGCTTGGCGTGCAATATCGATCCATAGAAGAACCGGACGAGCGTGATACGAGGGATATGTGGGAGCTCCGTGAAGATTTAAAAAGAGAACAAAAGCTTCAAGTGGAATTGTTAGAAGAAATCCGCAAATATGACCAAATGCAAAGGGAAATGGAAAAAAACGAAAGTCCTGAAAAAGCGTTGAAAGATACTTTAGAAGAGCTGAAGGCGAAAGCGGGTTTAACCGAAGTAAAAGGTGAGGGTGTCGTTCTCACAGTTGAGCCTTTGTTTGACAGCAACCTGCTCGGAAAACCTATTCAGCCGATTTCGCCAGAGCTTTTAAAGCGTCTGATCAATGAAGTGAACTCTTATGAAGCAAAAGAAATTTCAATAAACGGATACAGAGTTGTCAACACAACCGTTATCCGCGATATTAACGGAATAACGAAAATTGACGGAAACAGTCTGAACACTTACCCGATTGAAATCAAAATTTTATCAAACGACGCTGAAAAACTTTACAGTAAAATAAATGGATCTGCATTGAAAGACGATTTTGCGATTGATAATTTGAAATTGACCGTATCTGCACCGCAGAAACAGCTAATTATACCGCCTTATGAAAAATCGATCCGCATTCAAAATATGGCACCTCTTAAAGATGAAAAGGAAGGGAATTAGTTATGTGGCTCCCGGTTATCGGAATTCTTTTAGGTATCATCTTAGGTCTGTACAGCAACATTCAAATTCCAGATGAATATTCCAACTATTTATCAATAGCCATACTTGCTGCGCTTGATACTCTGTTCGGGGGATTCCGGGCATACTTGCAAAATTCTTATGATGAGCTTGTGTTTGTTTCCGGATTCTTTTTTAATATACTTTTAGCTGCAAGTTTAGCTTTTCTCGGCGTTCATCTTGGTGTAGACTTGTATTTAGTAGCAATGTTTGCTTTTGGAGTTCGGCTTTTCCAAAATATAGCGGTTATTCGCAGAATTTTAATCGCAAAATGGAACAGCGGCAGAAATACGCACAAAAAAAAATCCAACTTTTAAAAGGGAAAATAGATCAAGTGTTGAATTTACACATATACAAATTGAAACAAATATGTAACGTTCGTTTCATTGTATTGTTCTATTGGACGTAATAGAATAGTAGTATTGGATAAGGAGGTGCCAAAAGCATTGAACAGCAATGAAATATTTGTCAGTCTTGACATCGGTACATCCAATGTAAAAGTAATCATTGGCGAAATGATGGATGAATCGTTAAACGTTATTGGTGTTGGTAATGTGAAATCAAAAGGCTTAAAAAAAGGATCAATTGTTGATATAGATGAAACCGTTCATTCTATTAAAAAGGCTGTGGAACAAGCGGAAAGAATGATCGGCATGCCCCTCCATAAAGTTGTTGTCGGTGTGAGCGGCTCTCATGTAAAACTTCAAGATTGTCAAGGAGTAGTGGCAGTTTCAAGTGAAAACCGAGAAATTCAAAATGAAGATGTAAGGCGTGTCATTGAAGCTGCACAAGTTTTATCCATTCCCCCAGATCGGGAAATTATAGATTGCATTCCGAAGCAGTTTATTGTAGACGGTCTTGACGGGATACATGATCCAAGGGGAATGTTGGGAGTAAGGCTGGAAATGGAAGGGCTGCTCATCACCGGATCAAAAACTATTCTACATAATTTACTGCGCTGCGTTGAACGTGCAGGCCTTGAAATTACGGATATTGCACTTCAGCCTCTCGCATGTGGTTCAGTTGCTTTATCCAAAGACGAAAAAAATTTAGGCGTAGCTCTTATCGATATTGGCGGGGGATCCACTACCATTGCAGTTTTTGAAAACGGAGAGTTAAAAACAACTTCCGTTCTACCGGTTGGGGGAGAACACATTACCAACGATTTATCAATTGGTCTTAGAACTTCCACAGAAAATGCTGAAAAAATTAAAATTAAACATGGACATGCCTTTTATGATCATGCATCTGAAGACGAGGTGTTTGATGTTCCGATTATAGGCAGCGATAAAATGCAAAAATTCAATCAGCTTCAAATAGCTGATATTATTGAGGCTAGAATGGAGGAAATTTTTCTGCTTGTAGCTCAAGAAATTGCAAAACTGGGCTTCAGGGAATTGCCCGGAGGTTTCGTGTTAACTGGCGGAAGTGCAAACATTCCTGGTGTGCTTGAACTTGCTCAAACTGTACTCGCCCACAATGTTCGGATTGCTAGCCCCGACTACATAGGTGTTAGAAATCCTCAATACATGACAGGTGTCGGTCTCATCCAGTTTGCCTACAAAAATGCAAAAATTCAAGGGAGACGGATTGGATCGAAGGTGGAGGTGGAACAGATTAAGCAAACTGTTCCGAGTGAAGCGAATGAAGTGACTTTAAAGCAAAAAACGAAGCGTCAAAATGAAGAAAAAATGAGCAGAGTGAAGAAATTTTTTGGGTACTTTTTCGAATAAATTTCGTCAATAGAGCATTGATGGATTAGGGAGGATTTTGCATGTTGGAGTTCGATACGAATATTGACGGCTTTGCAACAATTAAAGTTATTGGAGTAGGAGGCGGCGGAAATAATGCCGTCAACCGGATGATTGAACATGGTGTGCAAGGTGTAGAGTTCATTGCTGTCAACACTGATGCACAAGCATTAAACCTTTCAAAAGCAGAAACAAAAATGCAAATTGGCGCAAAATTGACAAGGGGCCTTGGTGCAGGAGCAAATCCAGAGGTCGGAAAAAAAGCTGCTGAAGAAAACAAGGAACAAATTGAAGAAGCTGTAAAAGGTGCAGACATGGTGTTTGTAACGGCTGGAATGGGAGGAGGCACCGGAACTGGTGCAGCACCTGTCATTGCGCAAATTGCCAAAGATTTAGGAGCACTGACGGTCGGCGTTGTCACGAGGCCGTTCACGTTTGAAGGAAGAAAACGCGCTATGCAGGCGGCTGGTGGAATTGCAGCCATGAAAGAAGCCGTTGACACTCTTATTGTGATTCCGAATGACAGACTTCTTGAAATTGTTGATAAAAATACGCCGATGCTTGAAGCTTTCCGTGAAGCGGATAACGTTCTTCGTCAAGGAGTGCAAGGTATTTCTGATTTAATTGCTGTGCCGGGACTCATCAATCTAGACTTTGCGGACGTGAAAACGATTATGTCGAACAAAGGTTCTGCATTGATGGGAATCGGAGTAGCAACGGGAGAGAACAGAGCGGCTGAAGCTGCCAAAAAAGCAATCTCAAGTCCGCTTCTTGAAACTTCAATTGACGGGGCGCAAGGAGTATTGATGAACATTACCGGCGGAACAAATTTAAGCCTATATGAGGTTCAAGAAGCAGCCGATATTGTTGCATCAGCCTCGGACCAAGATGTCAACATGATCTTTGGATCTGTTATTAATGAAGATTTGAAGGATGAAATTGTTGTAACAGTGATTGCAACTGGATTTAGAGAAACTGAAATAAATCCTAGCAAGCAAGAAGCGAGACCATTTGCTCCTAATAAGAAGCCAAATGTTGCAACTAAGCGTGAAGTGAAAAAGGAAGAGCCGACTCACGACATTACGAGCCGTGCATTGCAGCAGGCAGAAGATACGCTTGACATCCCGACATTTTTAAGAAACAGAAAGCGCCGCTAAAAAAAGCATGGGTGACAATAGACGTCATCCATGCTTTTTTCTTAAAGCTCATCAAGCGGGCAAAATGGAAGGTTTTTAATATTTGCATGCGTAAAACAGTTTAAATATTGGACTGGAACATAAATATTTGCAGGATTCAGAGATTCCTATTAGGCATGATTTGTTCAAAAATCGCATTACGGCGGAATGAATCAAAACATTATGTAAAAATAAATAAACAGATTTGAACGCGTTCCCGAAAATAGCAAAATGAATGAATCAAAACTTTATGAAAAAATACGACATGCCATTTTAAAAAAATACGGATCCTTGCTGAAAATGAAATGCCAAGTATATGGTAAGTTCTAATATTTTTTTGAAATATAAATTGCAGATATATACGCGAAAGGACCTGGCTTTTTTAGCCAGGCTTTTTCTTCGTTCTGAAAAAGTAAAAACATTTACGCAGCTTTTTTAAGAAAAGATCTCCTGTAATTTCCCCATCGTCGCTTAACGAAAGTGTTTACAACTTCAGCAATTTAGCTTTCTTCCTCTAAAAGGCTTGTACCGTTTTTTTCTTTAACCATTTTTCCATTCGACGAAAACATTAGGAATCCGTCAAAAATTGTATGCTGTACTCGCCACTATTTGACACAATTTGGAATGAATAGCGTTTATACTACCTATTAATAGCAAGTCAGAAGCCTAGAAAATTGAATGGTGGGAGAGGAAGAGGCGGTTGACCATTTATTTGGATGCTATTTGGCTGATGAATTTTTGCTTTGATATCATGCTCCTTTTTCTTACAGCAATCATCTTAAAGAGAAACATTGTATGGAAAAAAATAATGATTGCTTCGCTCATCGGCTCCGCTATTGTGATATTGCTTTTTTCGCCTTTCGCACAGCTGGCGAGCCGTCCGGAATCAAAACTAATCCTCTCATGTGTGATGGTTCTTTATGCTTTTGGCTTTAAGAAGTTTCGCTACTTTATAGAAAATTTATTGACTTTCTATTTTGTCACTTTTGCAGTTGGGGGAGGTATGCTTGGCACTTATTATTTTTTTCAAGTAGGCTTTTCATTTCAAAATAACATGATTTTAACAAATGGAAATGGCTTCGGAAATCCTGTCAGCTGGTTATTTATCGTGGTCGGCTTTCCGATTATTTGGTATTTTTCCCGCTTGCGGCTTGAACAGGTTGAAGCAAAAAAAATCCACTATGATCAAATTGTCGATGTTTCGATCACGATGATGGAGAAAAAAGTAATAGTAAAAGGATTGATTGATAGCGGCAATCAATTGTATGATCCCATCACTAAGAAGCCAGTCATGATTGCCGAAGCGGAAAAATTAATGACCGTGTTTCCTGAAAGTATGCACCAAGTCATTTCTAATCGAAATCCTATGGAGGCTGTGACAGCCATAGAACAGAAAGAATGGATCGGCAGGCTGAAAATTATTCCGTATCGGTCTGTTGGCCAGGATCTTCAGTTATTATTAGCCGTAATAGCAGACGAAGTGGTGATTCATACAAAAGAAGAATCATTAATGCTGTCCCGCCCGCTTATTGGACTAAATCATTCGCGGCTTTCAAGCGAAGACGATTATCAATGCATTATTCATCCAAAAATGATCCAGACGGGTAAACAAAAAGATGCTTCTTAGCCTTTATTCATAGCATACTCATAAACCAATTTGTTTAGAAGGGGGAACAACATGAAAAAAATTAAGCTTTATCTCACGTATATATGGTACAAGTTTTTAACAAAATTAGGGATCAAAACAGATGAAATTTATTATATCGGCGGAAGCGAAGCGCTGCCGCCTCCGCTTTCGAAGGAAGAGGAAGAAATACTGTTAAAAAAACTTCCGAGCGGCGATAAGGCTGCCCGTTCGATTTTGATTGAACGAAATTTGCGCCTTGTCGTGTATATTGCCCGAAAATTTGAAAACACCGGCATCAATATTGAAGATTTGATCAGCATTGGGACGATCGGTCTAATTAAAGCAGTCAACACCTTTAATCCCGAAAAAAAGATCAAGCTTGCGACATATGCATCTAGATGTATAGAAAATGAAATATTAATGTATTTGCGCAGAAATAATAAGACAAGATCTGAAGTTTCTTTTGATGAACCGTTGAACATTGATTGGGATGGAAATGAACTGCTTCTTTCGGATGTTCTCGGAACAGAAGACGATATTATTACAAAGGATTTGGAGGCTAATGTTGACCGAAAGCTATTAATGCGGGCGCTGCAGCAATTAAATGAACGAGAAAAACAAATAATGGAGCTTAGGTTTGGATTGCATGGCGGAGAAGAAAAAACGCAAAAAGATGTGGCTGACATGCTCGGGATTTCTCAATCTTACATATCAAGATTGGAAAAAAGAATTATTAAGCGTCTTCGAAAAGAATTTAATAAAATGGTGTAATTTTTGCTTGCTAGTCGCATGTATAGCGAAAAATCAACAGCGTGTTCACTCTGAAAAGCTTGTGCATATTTTTCCCCTTCAGGGAGATACTTAACTTAAGACAGCAAGAACTCCTGTAAGGGGGAAACGAAATGACAAGAAATAAAGTTGAAATTTGCGGTGTTGATACTTCGAAGCTTCCTGTTTTAAAAAATGAAGAAATGCGAGAATTATTTAAACAAATGCAAAGCGGTGATTTATCAGCCAGAGAAAAGCTTGTCAACGGAAATTTGCGACTCGTTTTAAGCGTCATCCAAAGATTTAATAACAGAGGCGAGTTTGTCGATGATCTTTTTCAAGTAGGATGTATTGGGTTGATGAAATCTATAGATAATTTTGATCTGAGCCAAAACGTAAAATTTTCTACTTATGCTGTACCGATGATCATCGGTGAAATTCGTCGATATTTGCGAGACAACAATCCGATACGTGTTTCAAGATCATTGCGTGATATTGCCTATAAAGCTTTGCAGGTGCGTGAAAAACTCATGAGCGAAACGTCACGTGAGCCGAAGGCAGAAGAAATTGCTAAAGAGCTGAATGTGCCGCATGAAGAAATCGTTTTTGCTTTAGACGCCATTCAAGATCCAGTTTCATTATTTGAACCGATTTATAACGACGGCGGTGATCCGATCTTTGTCATGGATCAGTTAAGCGACGAGCGAAATCGCGATTCCAAGTGGATTGAAGAAATTGTTCTAAAAGAGGGGATCAGAAGATTGAATGATCGGGAGAAGCTGATATTGAAAAAAAGGTTTTTTCAAGGCAAAACACAAATGGAGGTAGCAGAAGAAATCGGCATTTCCCAAGCTCAAGTTTCTCGGCTTGAAAAAGCTGCCATTAAACAAATGACCAAAAATATTCAATAATCATTGGGGCTGTCCGATAAGTCCCTAAAATGAAGCAAGTGGAGAAAAACAATTCGTTTCTCTCCACTTGCTTTTATATTTTTTCGATTTTTATCTGAAAGTAGCTGGCGGATGCCGGCTACTTTCAGTATGTTGTGGGCTAATGCCACAATCCCAAACTCAACATGTACCTTGTCGAGGCCCCGCAAAGAAAATCTGCGGAACGACCGATTGCCCTTGATGTGACCGAACACACTTTCTGCCTCGACTTTGCGTCGAGCGTAGATTGCGGCTTTCTCTTCACATTCAAGGGCTGTTTTGGCCTTTGCTTTCATTTCTTCGAAGATGGGATTCCAGTGAACTTGACGATTTCCCTTCGCTTTTGTGCATTTCGCTTTCAATGGGCAATCGGTACAATCTTCACATTCGTATATTTTGAAGCTTTGTTCATAGCCAGATGGATTCTTTTTGTTTTGGTATTTTTTAAACGTTACTCTCCTTCCATTCGGGCAAATAAAACAATCCTCCTCTTCACAATAGGTCCAGTTTTTGGCATTTTTAATGTCTTTTTTGTATGTACGTGTTTGTTCTTTTACATAGCTCCCATAAGGAATTAGAAACTCAAAACGGGGCTCTTTCTCATCACCAACTGCATATACATAGTTTTCTTCACTACCATAGCCTGCATCCGCAATGACCGTTTTGGGCATCGGTAATGAACTGGAGGCTAGCTTCTCCATATGTGGGATAAAGCAACGTGTATCGGTCGGTCGTTGATGAATGGTATAAAACAAGATAAACTGATTCTCTGTCCCCATTTGCACGTTGTATCCGGGCTTGAGCTGACCGTTTTTCATATGGTCTTCTTTCATGCGCATGAAGGTTGCGTCTTTGTCTGTTTTCGAGTAGCTGTTACGGTCACCGAACATTTCCTTTTGTTCCTTGTATCTTGCCATTCGGGGCAGGAAATCTTCACGAATTTGTTTCACCGATTTCTTTAATTGACTGCGTTTTTTTCGCTTCTCTTTCCGAATGGATGTATCGGTCTCCTTTTCGATTTCTTCCGTTAGCGTTTCAACTTTTTCTTCTATTTCTTTTGCGATTTCCTCCAGGTTTTGTTCGGTGATCTCTGTATGTTGATCGCTTTCCTTTTGCCCTGTTCCGGCTTCTAATTGGGTTAATTCATGAATGTGCTTTAGTGTTTCTTGGATTTTTTCTTTTAATTTCTCTTCGAATTTCAAAGTGGATTTTTTCCACACAAAAGAATACTTATTGGCATCGGCTTCGATCTTAGTGCCATCCAAAAAGTAGTTTTCCATCGTGATGTAATGTTCTTTTATCAATTTGAGAATCATGACTTCAAAGAGCTCATCCATTAAAGCTTTCATCCGTTCCCCTCGGAACTCATTAATGGTGCGAAAATCTGGTTGTTGCATCGCTGAAAGCCACATGGCAGGAATATTTTCTTTAACGAGTTTTTCGATTCCTCGGCAGGAATAAACCTTTTGAGAATAAGCATACAGAATGATTTTCAGCATCATTTTGGGATGATAGGAACTTCTGCCGCCGCCTTTATAATGAGAAAACAATTGTTTATCTGGTATCGCCTCCACCATTTCGTCCACGACACGTGCCACGTGATGTTCGGGTATAAGAGATTCAATATCATAAATCATTTGAACTTGACGGTTGTCATATGGTTTGAAAGTAGGGGCTAAATTTCTTTTGGCAGGAGTTTTTTCTTCTTTTCCATCTAGAGG
This sequence comes from Aeribacillus sp. FSL K6-2833, assembly GCF_037965815.1. Classification (GTDB taxonomy): domain Bacteria; phylum Bacillota; class Bacilli; order Bacillales; family Aeribacillaceae; genus Aeribacillus; species Aeribacillus composti. The sequence goes on from NZ_CP150189.1 coordinate 1,578,949, forward strand.
AAGTGTCATTTGTGTGTTATAATTTTCACGAGTAATCATTTGATTGCTCATAAAAAATCGTCCTTTCTGTAATGTTGTGTGGTAACTTCATTTTACTAGAAAGGACGATTTTTTTGTGCATTTTTTTTAAAAAGTGAAAAAATGAGGGGCTCCAAAAAGTCAGTTACCCTGACTTTTTGGACAGCCCCTTTATCATCATTCAAAAAAAAACTCATATACTGATTGTAAAAATACTTGAGGGGAGAAGCCGGCATGATCCATATTTCCGATTTGCAAATAAAAGATGTTGTGAATGTCCATGACGGAAAAAAATTAGGAAGCATTGAAGACGTTGACATCGACTTAAAAACTGGTAAAATTCAAGCGATCATGATCACTAGTCAAGGGAAGGTTTTAGGTTTTTTTGGAAAAGGGGAAGAAATTGTCATTCCTTGGAGGAACATCGTAAAAATCGGAAAAGATGTTATTTTAGTAAGAGTTTCGAAAAATGTTGAAACAGAATAAGAATCGCACGAATTTTGGTTAAATGTTGGCTTAAAGATATGTTAAAATAAAAATAAGAGAATTGTCGAAGAGGAATGGTACAATGAAACATGAACCGTTTCAATTAACAGATGAATCTTTTTTCTCCATACCTGCTTGGGTGAAGCTTCATTCTCAGATTACAGCAGGTTTTACGACGAGAAAAGGAGGATTTTCCAAGAATGGTTTTGCTTCATTAAATTTAGGTCTTCATGTGAATGATGAAAAGGAAACGGTGATCAAAAATCGAAAAATCATTGGGGACAAAATTCGTTTTGATCTACCAAACTGGGTATGTGCCGATCAAGTCCATGACAAACAAATTGTCAAGGTAGTAAATAAACATAAAGGATCAGGGGTTTTTACATATCGTCAATGCATCACTCAAACGGACGGCCTATACACATCGGAAAAAAATATATTACTTTCCCTTTTTTTTGCTGATTGTGTTCCGATTTTCTTTTTTTCTCCAAAAGACTCACTGATTGGCATCGCACATGCGGGCTGGAGAGGGACTGCGAAAAATATAGCAGGTGAAATGATCGACAGTTGGGTTTTGCACGAAGGTGTGCAAGCTCAAAATATATTTGCAGCCATAGGTCCTTCAATCGGCGAATGCTGTTATGTCGTCAATGACGATGTGATCGATGCGATCAAACCTCTTTTTGACAATGAGACGACATTTTATAAACAGCTTGAGAACGGCCTTTATTCTATTCATCTTGCAGAAATCAACAAAAGATTGTTAATGAAAAAAGGAGTGCCGGAACATCAAATCCTATTGACCTCATATTGTACAAGCTGCGATCAAGATTTGTTTTTTTCCCATCGAAGAGATCAAGGGAAAACAGGACGAATGATGGGATTTATCGGTTTGAAGGAGGGATACTAAGCCTTGTCAGTGAAAGAAAATTTAGCACGAATCCAACAGGAAATCGAACAAGCATGCAAAAAATCAAATCGAAAAATAGATGATATCCAAATTATTGCAGTGACGAAATATGTAACGGTAGAACGGGCTATAGAGGCGATAAATTCAGGCATTTTACACTTAGGCGAAAACAGGGATGACGGTTTTTTATCGAAATATAACAGCATTGGGTCAAAAGCTGTCTGGCATTTCATCGGCACACTTCAAACTCGAAAAGTGAAAAATATTATAGACAAGGTGGATTATATTCATTCGTTGGATAGAATATCGCTAGCAAACGAAATTGAAAAAAGAGCAGATCGAACGATCAAATGCTTTGTGCAAGTAAATACATCTGGCGAACAGTCAAAGCATGGTGTGGCTCCTGAACAATGCATTGATTTTATTCAACAGTTGAAGGAGTATCGCCATATCGAAGTTGTCGGATTAATGACAATGGCTCCATTTACAGAAGATGAAGATGAAATCAGAAGATGCTTCCGAAGTTTAAAGCAACTGCAGGAACAAGTGAAAGCACTAAATATAGCGAATGCACCATGTACAGAGCTATCAATGGGGATGTCCAACGACTACAAAATCGCGGTTGAAGAAGGGGCTACTTATCTTCGCATCGGCTCCTCGCTAGTAGGTACATAAAACGAAACTGGAGGTAAATCAGATGAGCTTAAAGAATAAATTTAAAAGCTTTTTTGCCCTCGATGATGAAGATTATGAGATTGAAGATATGGAAGCTCCGGAAGAGAAACACCAACATGAACCGATTATGTTCAATCACAACAGCAGCGTTGAAAAAAATGCCGCTTTCGGAAAACAAAATGTTGTAAGTTTGCAAAGCGCCCAAAAATCCACTAAAGTAATATTATGTGAGCCAAGAACGTATTCAGAGGCGCAAGAAATTGCTGATCATCTGAAAAACCGCCGTTCATGCATTGTCAATTTGCAGCGGATCGGGCATGATCAGGCAAAAAGAATTGTTGATTTTTTAAGCGGCACTGTTTATGCGATTGGCGGAGACATCCAGCGTGTTGGAACAAACATATTTTTATGTACCCCAGATAACGTAGATGTCGCCGGCTCCATTTCCGATTTCATGGCAGATGATGAAAATAAAAGGTGGTAGAAATGATTGATGGGGACAATATATAACATATTAAGTTTTTTGCTCGATATTTATTCCTATGCGATTATCATTTATATTTTGATGTCTTGGTTTCCGAATGCAAGGGAAACGTCCATTGGACAATTTTTAGCGGCTATATGTGAGCCTTATTTAGAACCGTTTAGAAGAATCATTCCTCCATTAGGGATGATTGATGTATCTCCTATTGTTGCATTGATTGCCCTGCATTTTGCAGATTATGGGCTGTATGCTCTTTTTAGTATGATTTCATAAAATTCATTCGCCGATTGACATTCGAATTGTTTTGTATGCCAATCGGCTCTTTTCATATCATAATTGGAGTTGTCTCTTATGGAGAGTGTTTATCAGCATTTTCGCAAAGAAGAAAGGGAGTTCATTGACAAAGTCTTTGGATGGAAACAAATTGTGACTGAGCAATATCGGCCAAAATTGACCGATTTTTTAGATCCGCGGGAACAGAAAATCATTAAGACATTGATCGGTGAAAATCCGGATGTTCACGTGCAATTTTTCGGAGGCTATAAAAATGCTGAAAGAAAGCGGGCTTTTTTTTACCCTGACTATATTCAACCGACATTAGATGATTTTTCAATGTTCGCATTTGAAATCATGTTCCCGAAAAAATTCGTGACATTATCACATCGCGAAGTGCTTGGATCGCTTATGTCGCTCGGCTTAAAACGGAGCAAGTTCGGCGACATTATCATTCATGATGAAACGGTGCAAGTCATGGTTGCGCAAGAAATTGCCAATTTCCTGCAGCTGAACTGGAATAAAATTGGAAAGATTTCCGTTCGTTTGAAACAGATCCCATTCGAAGATGTGTTTTCTCATGAAGAAGAAATGGATATTTCTTTGATCACCGTTTCTTCGCTTCGGCTCGATGCTGTTCTAGCAAATGTTTATCACCAATCTCGGCAAAAAATAAAATCGCTTATTGAAAATAGTCTCGTCAAAGTCAATTGGAAAATTGTTGAGGATGCTCATTTTGAAATTGCGGAAGATGATGTGTTATCTGTCCGAGGATTCGGAAGAAGCAAAGTTTTGGCAATTGAAGGGAAAACAAGAAAAGATAAGTGGCGCATTAAGATCGGAATACAAAAATAATATTACAAATGGAAAGATTTTTGCCCATTCTGTCGAAAAATCGTTTATAATTGGATTAGTGTTTTGCGAAAAACATACATATGGAGGTGGAATTTGTGCCTTTAACCCCGCTGGATATTCATAACAAGGAATTTACAAAAGGCTTTCGCGGCTATGATGAAGATGAAGTAAATGAGTTTTTAGATCAAGTGATTAAAGATTATGAAATGGTCATCCGCGAAAAGAAAGAATTGGAATTAAAGGTGAAGGAATTAACCGAGAAGCTGAATCACTTTACAAATATAGAAGAAACGTTAAATAAATCGATTTTAGTTGCGCAGGAAGCTGCGGAAGATGTGAAAAGAAACGCTCAAAAGGAAGCGAAGCTGATCATTAAAGAAGCGGAAAAAAATGCTGACAGAATCATCAATGAAGCACTTGCTAAATCGCATAAAATTGCAATGGAAATCGAAGAGATGAAAAAGCAGTCAAAAGTATTCCGCACCCGTTTTCAAATGCTCATCGAAGCACAGCTTGATCTGCTAAAAAATGATGATTGGGATCACTTAATGGAATACAATGTCGAGCCAATCTTAGGAGAAGAAGCGGAAGAACCGAAAGTATAACTTGACTTTTTTGTTCGTGATTTCATATAATACGAAAATAAAACGGAATATGACAAAACAATGAGAGGGACAGTAGTCCTTTCAAGCCCTTTATGACAGCGAACCGGGGACGGTGGAAGCCCGGGTAAAGGCGAAAGGATGAACATCACCCTTGAGTCCATAGCTGAAACATGCTAGTAGGCTGTGGCGGCCAAGTCCGTTATGTTTATGAGTGGATGTGCATGATTTGTGCGCATCTAAAAGGGTGGTACCGCGAGATTCCTCCTCGTCCCTTAGGGATGAGGAGTTTTTTTATTTTAGTGAACAAATATTATGTGGAGGAATGGGAATGGATTATAAAGAGACGTTACGAATGCCGAAAACAGACTTTCCAATGAGAGGAAACCTTCCGAAAAAAGAACCTGAGATCCAGAAAAAATGGGAAGAGATGGATATTTATGAAAAAGTGCAGGAGCGCACGAAAGGACGGCCTCTTTTCATATTACATGATGGTCCTCCGTTCGCAAACGGGGATATTCATATGGGGCATGCCTTAAACAAAATTTTAAAAGACATTATTGTCCGTTATAAATCCATGAGCGGATATTGCGCACCGTATGTTCCAGGATGGGATACGCACGGTCTGCCAATTGAAACAGCACTTTTGAAGAAACAAAAAATCAATCGAAAAGAGATGGATGTCGCGCAGTTTCGAAAACATTGCGAGCAATATGCATGGGAGCAAATTGAGCGGCAGCGCGTGCAATTTAAACGCCTTGGAATTCGAGGCGACTGGAAAAATCCATATGTCACCTTGAAACCAGAATATGAAGCTCAGCAAATTCGCGTCTTTGGAGAAATGGCGAAAAAGGGATATATTTATAAAGGCTTGAAGCCGGTTTATTGGTCTCCATCGAGCGAATCTGCCTTGGCAGAGGCGGAAATTGAATATTATGACAAACGCTCGCCTTCTATTTATGTTGCATTTGAAATAAAGGACGGAAAAAATGTATTAACAGATGGAGAAAAAATCGTCATTTGGACGACTACTCCTTGGACTATCCCTGCAAACTTAGGAATTGCTGTTCATCCTGATTTGGAATATTCTGTAGTGAAGGTTGGAGCTGACAAGTTTGTGATCGCATCTGCCCTGCTCGAAGAAGTGGCAAAAGAGCTGGACTGGACAGAATATGAAGTAGTGAAATCGTTTAAAGGCAAAGAGCTGGAATATGTGGTTGCGAAACACCCGTTCTATGACCGCGATTCATTAGTGATCCTTGGCGAACATGTAACGACCGACGCTGGTACAGGATGCGTCCATACAGCGCCAGGCCATGGGGAAGACGATTTTGTCGTCGGACAAAAATATAACCTAGGCGTATTATGTCCTGTCGACGAAAGAGGGTACATGACAGAAGAAGCTCCAGGGTTCGAAGGATTGTTTTATGATGACGCAAATAAAAAAATAACGGAAAAATTAGAAGAAGTAGGGGCATTGCTAAAGCTTTCATTTATTACTCACTCCTATCCACATGACTGGCGGACAAAGAAACCAACGATTTTCAGAGCAACAGCGCAATGGTTTGCGTCCATTAAAGATTTTCGAGACGAATTGCTGCAAGCAATTAAAGAAACGAAATGGATCCCTAATTGGGGAGAAATTCGCATTCATAACATGATCCGCGATCGAAGCGATTGGTGTATTTCCCGTCAGCGGGCATGGGGCGTGCCAATTCCAGTGTTTTATGGTGAAAATGGGGAGCCGATCATAACAGATGAAACGATTGAACATGTGGCAAAACTGTTCCGCGAGCACGGCTCGAACGTTTGGTTTGAACGCGAAGCAAAAGACCTGCTTCCAGAAGGATTTACACACCCTTCAAGCCCGAACGGCATTTTTACAAAAGAAACAGACATTATGGACGTTTGGTTCGATTCAGGCTCTTCTCATCAAGCAGTTTTAGTTGAACGGGAAGATTTGCAGCGTCCTGCTGATCTTTATTTAGAAGGCTCTGACCAATATCGCGGCTGGTTTAATTCATCGCTGTCTACAGCAGTTGCTGTCACCGGAAAAGCTCCATATAAAGGCGTTTTAAGCCATGGATTTGCGCTGGACGGCGAAGGACGGAAAATGAGCAAATCGCTAGGAAATGTTGTTGTTCCTGCCAAAGTGACGGAACAGTTTGGAGCAGATATTCTTCGTCTATGGGTAGCATCAGTTGATTATCAATCGGATGTTCGCGTCTCTGATGCAATCTTAAAACAAGTATCTGAAGTATATCGGAAAATTCGCAACACGTACCGTTTCTTGTTAGGAAATTTGTTTGATTTTGATCCAAATCAGCATCGTGTTTCTGTAGAAAAATTAAGAGAAGTGGATCGCTATATTCTCATTAAACTGAATAAACTAATTGCCAAAGTGCGAAAAGCATATGAAGAATATGATTTTGCATCCATCTATCATGACGTTCACAATTTCTGTACGATTGAGCTAAGCTCATTTTATCTTGATTTTGCAAAAGACATTCTGTATATTGAGGCTGCTGACAGCCATAATCGACGCTCTATCCAAACAGTTTTATATGAAACGCTTCTTGCTCTTGTAAAGCTGATGACACCGATTTTGCCGCATACAACAGAAGAAGTATGGGGACATATTGAATCAGTTGAAGAAAAGAGCGTACAGCTTGTCGATATGCCGGAAGCTGTAGAGATTGAAGGCAGCAAAGAGATTGAAGCGAAATGGGATCAGTTTATGTCAGTTCGAGATGATGTATTAAAGGCCCTGGAAATTGCCCGAAATGAAAAAGTGATCGGCAAATCGTTAAATGCTGCTCTCATCCTTTATCCGAACGAAGAAATAAAAGAATTGTTCAATTCAATACAAGAGGACTTAAAACAGCTGTTTATTGTTTCCCAGTTAGAAATTGCCGGTGATTACAAAGATGCTCCAGAAGAAGCGCAAACATTTGATAGCATCAAAATAATTGTGAAGCAAGCGGATGGTGAAACTTGTGAAAGATGTTGGGTTGTTTCAACAGATATAGGCACTGATCAAGACCATCCGACATTGTGCAAAAGATGTGCAAGCATTGTGAAAGATCACTACAGCCATTTAGCATAGTTTTATCAGCTCCCTGTGCAAACAGGGAGTTTTTTCATTTAGCAATGCTTCCTCATAAAGAAGTGTCATAAAAAGAACGATCTTTCATTGAAATCCGTCATAGTCAATTGGAAAAGTTTTCTCGGATGCTTTTTCAAAAATGAATACTTTGCTCAAAATTGAAAGAAGAATTCAGCTTTTTAGCTTTTAAAGTGTGAATCATTTCCAAGCCGCTATTTACGTGTGTGGAAAAACTTGAATGTGATAGGAGGCAGTACGGCGGTTACAATATAAATACAAAACAGACGAGGGGGTTTTAATAATGAATCCGCTCGATCAAATCAAAGACGAATTAACGTTAATGAAGAACGAACTTAATGCGCGGCTCGCCAAAAGTCAATTGGATGACCCGATTTTTATCCGGGATGTAAAAAATGAGCTCAACGATGTTGAGCTTGCATTGGAAAAAATGGAATATGGACTTTATGGCATATGTGAAGAAACATTGCAAAAATTGCCGCTCGAACAATTGGCACAAATTCCGACAGCCAGAACGATTCATGATTTTCTCAATATGAAATCATATTTAAAAAAAACACTAGAATATCATTAAGAAGTGAAGTGAACAATCTTCACTTTTTTGCTTGTTCCCCTTCTTTACTGTTTGTCAAAAAATGTGCTAAAATTTGATGGAAACTTGCCAGTGAGTGGAGGAACGCAGTGTGCTTAAATATTTGATTGCATTATTTGTCATCGCTCTCGACCAATGGACAAAATGGCTGATCGTAAAAAATATGGAAATTGGCGAAAGCATTGAAATTATCAACGGATTTTTATACATAACGTCTCACCGCAATAAAGGAGCGGCTTGGGGAATATTGCAAAACCAGATGGTGTTCTTTTATGTGATTACCATTATTGTTGTCGTAGCGATTATTTATTATATGCAAAAATATGCGAAACAAAATGCAATGCTGGGGGTTGCTCTCAGCTTAATGCTCGGCGGAGCGATTGGGAATTTTATTGACCGCCTTTTCCGCAAAGAGGTGGTGGACTTTATCCATACATATATTTTCGGTTATAATTTTCCAATTTTTAATATTGCCGATTCATCTTTAACAATCGGTGTTATTTTACTTTTCATATATTTTCTGTTTTTTGAAGAAAAGAAGCAAAAGGAGTAGAAAATGGAGCAATTTACTTTTATTGTGACGGAAAAAGAGGAAAATGAACGAATAGATAAATTTTTGGCCAATAAAGATGAGAATTGGTCAAGAACGTCGGTCCAAAATTGGATCAAGGACGGGGTTGTTTCAGTAAATGAAAAATCGGTGAAGGCCAATTACAAGTGCCAAATTGGTGATGTCATCACTGTATCTGTTCCAGAACCGGAAGAGCTGGATGTCAAGCCTGAGCCGATGGAGCTTGATATATACTATGAGGATGAAGATGTCATCGTTGTCAATAAACCGCGTGGGATGGTCGTTCATCCAGCGCCGGGACACACTTCAGGAACGCTTGTGAACGGTCTTTTATATCATTGTAAAGATTTGTCCGGAATTAACGGAGTCCTTCGCCCGGGAATTGTTCACCGGATTGATAAAGATACTTCAGGTTTATTAATGGTTGCCAAAAATGATTACGCTCATGAATCATTAGCAAATCAATTAATGGAAAAGAGGGTTGAAAGGAGATATAAGGCGATTGTACACGGGGTAATTCCGCACGATCATGCCACAATTGATGCTCCGATCGGCAGGGATCCAAAGGATCGGCAAAAAATGACGGTAACAAAAACAAACAGTAAAGAAGCTGTCACCCATTTTCATGTGCTGGAACGATTTTCGGATTATACATATATTGAATGTCGACTGGAAACTGGAAGAACGCATCAAATCCGCGTGCATATGAAATATATCGGTTTTCCGCTAGCCGGCGATCCAAAATATGGACCGAAAAAAACACTTCCGATTCATGGACAGGCTCTTCATGCAGGCGTACTTGGTTTTGAGCATCCAAGAACAAAAGAGTTTTTGAAGTTTGAAGCATCGCTCCCGGAAGAATTCGAAAAGATTTTGCAAATGTTAAGAAATGATCGTTGACATTTACGAGCTGCTCTGTCATAATACGTTTAGACAATACAGCATCCTTTAACTGCAGTTCCGTGAGGCTGAGAAGGAATCGTATGGCAATAGGTGAGCTATGCACAAAACCTCTCATCCTCAGGATGAGAGGTTTTTTTAACCGAAATTTGAGGTGATGAGCATGCCGGAAAAAGCGGTTGTTTTAGATGAGCAGGCGATCAGAAGGGCGCTAACTAGAATAGCCCACGAAATTATCGAACACAATAAAGGTATAGATAATTGTGTTTTGGTCGGAATCAAGACAAGGGGAATTTATCTAGCCAAACGTCTTGCAAAAAGAATAGAGGACATTGAAGGAAAAGAGATACCTGTCGGCAACCTTGACATTACTTTTTACCGGGATGATTTAACACAAAAAACAGAAAGCGGTGAACCGCTCGTTAAAGGTTCAGATATCCCGATCGATATTAACAATCGAAAAGTCATTTTAGTAGACGATGTCCTTTACACGGGAAGAACGGTACGGGCAGCGATGGATGCCATTGTTGACTACGGCAGGCCAGCGCAAATCCAGCTAGCTGTACTTGTTGACCGCGGCCATCGCGAACTGCCGATCCGAGCGGATTATGTCGGGAAAAACATACCTACTTCAAAATCAGAAAAAATTGTTGTACAGCTTTTGGAAGTAGATGAAAAAGAAAAAGTATCCATTTATGAAAATGAATAGATGTCCCTTTTAATAGCAGTCCCGTGAGGCTGCAAAGGGGTCCGAAAGGTGTATACGCTATTTGTATGCACTTTGGCAAAACCTCTTTGTGCCTCATCGGCCAAAGAGGTTTTTTTGTGCAAATTCCATAAGGAGGAAAAAACATGAAAAGAAATATTATACTAGATGTTCATGATAAACCTGATTTTATCACATGGCTCGCCTTAAGCTTCCAACATTTATTTGCCATGTTTGGAGCAACGATTCTCGTACCGTTTTTAGTCAAAATTGATCCTTCTGTTGCTTTGATTTCCAGCGGTCTCGGCACACTCGCATTTATTTTGATAACAAAAGGAAAAGTGCCGGCATATGTCGGCTCCTCCTTTGCCTTCATCACACCGTTAATTGCGGCTAAAGCTGCCGGCGGTGTAGGAGCGGCGATGATCGGCAGCTTTTTGGCAGGCCTAGTTTACGGGGTTGTCGCGCTTATCATCAAACAGACAGGATATAAATGGATTATGAAATTACTTCCAACTGTTGTCGTCGGTCCAGTAATTATGGTAATCGGACTTGGCCTTGCATCAACAGCTGTGAGTATGGCCATGAACGATCCTAAAGGACATTACAGCTTGCTTCACTTTTCAGCAGGCCTTGTTACGCTTCTGATCACCATTATAACAATGGCATTTTTTAAAGGATTTTTTAACCTAATCCCTGTATTAATCGGAATTTTCGGCGGATATGTATACTCGCTTATAATCGGTATTGTCGACTTTCAAAAAGTGGCGGAAGCCAAATGGTTTCAGCTCCCGAACTTTATCATTCCATTTGTTGATTATACACCTCACATTACATCTGAAATCATTCTGCTGATGGTTCCAGTCGCAGTGGTGACATTATCCGAGCATATCGGTCACCAAATGCTGCTAAGCCAAGTAATCGGAAAAGATTTAATCAAAGACCCTGGACTTGCCCGTTCCATTCTCGGCGATGGAGCGGCAACCATGATTGCATCTTTTATCGGTGGACCGCCGAACACGACATATGGCGAAAATATCGGCGTATTGGCGATTACAAGGATTTACAGCGTTTATGTCATTGCCGGTGCAGCTTTATTTGCAATCTTGTTTGGCTTTATTGGAAAAATTTCCGCCTTGATCAGTTCGATTCCAACTCCAGTAATGGGAGGCGTTTCAATACTGCTCTTCGGGATCATCGCATCTTCAGGATTAAGAATGATGATTGAGCATAAAGTTGATCTGAACGAAAAAAGAAACTTAATCATCACTTCCGTCATTTTAGTAATAGGAATTGGCGAAGCGATGATTAAGTTCGGGGAAAGCTTTGAGTTACACGGAATGGCATTAGCTGCAATCATTGGCGTCATTTTAAACTTTGTGCTCCCAGGTAAAAAAGAAGAACATATTTTTGACACAAATGAAGAAGATTCAGTAGCGTAGCAATCACCTTTTAAAAAAGTCCAGAGAGGCTTTCAAGGGTGTGTGGGACAAATCATGCTTCGTCATTTGCTTACACCCTGTCATGCCTTGGCAGGGTGTTTTTTTAAAATTCAAACGTCAATCGCTTTTATTTAAAGGAAAGGGGAAGAAAGCGATGAAACATTTAGTGACAATGAGCACGCTGTCAACTGAAGAGATTATTGCCATTTTGGATGAAGCGGAACGCTTTAAAAAGGGAAAACGATGGAAAGTCGGAGAACAAACATTTATCGCCAACTTGTTTTTTGAGCCGAGTACGAGGACGAGGTTTAGTTTTGAAGCTGCTGAAAAAAAACTTGGACTTGACATTTTAAATGTGGATGGAGCTTCTTCAAGCATTCAAAAAGGAGAATCGTTGTACGATACTGTAAAAACTTTAGAATCGATCGGTGTCGAGGCGGTCGTCATCCGACATCCCGAGGACCGGTATTTTGACGAGCTTATCGGCCGTGTCCAAGTATCCATATTAAATGCTGGCGATGGGTGCGGACACCATCCAACGCAATGTTTGCTCGATTTGATGACAATTCGTGAAGAGTTTGGGCGTTTTAACGGATTGACGGTTTCCATCATCGGTGACATTCGCCACAGCCGTGTAGCAAGATCTGATGCAGAAGTGCTGACAAGGCTCGGGGCAACCGTATTGTTCTCTGGACCTGAAAAATTTCGGGACGACACCAATCCATACGGTACATACGTATCGATCAATGAAGCAATCGAAATGTCAGATGTTGTGATGCTCTTAAGAATCCAGCATGAACGCCACAGCGAAAAATGGACAGCTGATCAATATTTGGAGCAGTACGGATTGACAAAGGAACGGGAAAAAATGATGAAGGACCATGCGATTATTATGCACCCTGCACCGGTCAACAGAGGAGTTGAAATCGACGGAGATTTAGTAGAGTGCAGCCGGTCGCGAATTTTTAAACAGATGGAAAACGGTGTATTTGTCCGCATGGCAGTTATAAAACATGCGATTGAAAGTAAAGCACAAGGGGGAGAGAAGAAATATGTCCATTCTATTTAAAAATGCGCAATTGTTAACAGAGGAAGGCGAATTGACAAAACGGGATGTTCTTGTGGAAAACGGAATAGTCAAACAAATATCGGAAGAGATAGCTGATGGAGCGGGAGACGTGATCGATTGCAACGGAAAGCTTCTTTCCCATGGATTTATCGATCTTCACGTTCATCTGCGTGAACCGGGTGGAGAAGCGAAAGAGACGATTGCCACTGGCACGCTGGCTGCAGCGAAGGGCGGCTTTACAACCGTTGCCTCCATGCCTAATACGAAGCCGCCTATTGATACGAAAGAAAAAATGATCAATTTACAAAAACGAATTAAAGAAACAGCAAAGGTTCGCGTTCTTCCTTATGCAGCGATCACACTTGGGCAAAGCGGAAGCGAATTAACGGATTTTGATGCATTAAAAGAGGAAGGTGCTTTTGCCTTTACGGACGATGGCGTAGGTGTCCAGTCGGCCGGCATGATGTTTCAGGCAATGAAAAAAGCGGCGGAGAAAGGATATTCAATTGTCGCGCATTGTGAAGACAATACCCTTATCAACGGCGGATCCTTCCATGATGGAGTTTTTGCAAAAAATCACGGTATATCCGGCATTCCATCTGTATGTGAATCCGTTCAAATTGCAAGAGATGTTCTGCTGGCAGAAGCTAGCGGCTGCCATTACCACGTGTGCCATATTAGTTCAAAAGAATCCGTCAGAGCCGTCAGAGACGCCAAAAAAGCAGGCATCCGCGTGACATGCGAAGTGACCCCGCATCATCTTCTTTTATGTGATGAAGATATTCCGGAGCTTAATCCGAACTTTAAAATGAATCCGCCGCTTAGAGGCAGAGAAGATAAGAAAGCATTAATCGAAGGGCTGTTGGATGGAACAATCGATTTTATTGCTACGGATCATGCGCCTCATACGATGGAGGAGAAATCTTTAGAGGTCGATAAGGCGCCGTTTGGGATTGTCGGGTTGGAAACTGCCTTTCCTCTTTTGTACACATATTTTGTCGAACGGGGCATTTTTACATTGAAACAGCTTGTTGATTGGTTGACGGTAAAGCCTGCTAGAGCTTTTAACTTGGATATGGGGGAATTAAAAGAAGGCATTTCTGCAGATTTGACGCTCATTGATTTACAGGAAGAAAAAAGGATAGATGCCTCAACATTTGCATCAAAAGGAAAAAATACGCCGTTTAACGGCTGGCTTGCAAAAGGCTGGCCTGTTTTAACAATGGTGGACGGCAAAATCGTTTGGAAAAGGGGAGAGTAATATGAAACGGCAATTAGTGCTTGAAAACGGCGATGTTTTCATCGGCGATGGCTTTGGAAGCGATCGTGACATCATCGGAGAGGTTGTGTTCACAACCGGAATGACAGGCTATCAAGAAACACTTTCAGATCCTTCATATTGCGGACAAATCGTAACGTTTACTTATCCATTGATCGGCAATTACGGCATCAACCGCGACGATTTTGAGACGATCCGCCCGTTCGTGAACGGGATGATTGTGAAGGAAGCCTGTGAAGCTCCCTCCAACTGGAGAAGTTTATATTCAATCAATGATTTTCTCATAGAAAACGATATTCCTGGCATCAGTGGAATCGATACAAGAAGGCTGACTAGAATTATCCGCAACTACGGAACGTTAAAAGGTGCAATCTGTTCAGCTGAGGCGGATCCAAAGCAAGTGGCTGAGAAATTAAGAGAAACGGAGCTGCCGCGCAATCAGGTGGAAATTGTATCGACGAAAAGACCATATCAAAGTCCAGGAAGAGGAAAAAGAGTGGTTGTTGTAGATTTTGGCATGAAGCATGGAATCTTAAGAGAATTAAACAGCCGAAATTGCGACTCGATCGTCGTTCCATATGATACATCTGCGGAGGAAATATTGCGATTGAAGCCTGACGGCGTTTTGCTCACAAACGGACCTGGAGATCCGCAAAACGTTCCAGAGGCAATTGAAATGCTGCGCGATCTTATCGGGAAAACCCCTATCTTTGGAATATGTTTAGGGCATCAGCTGCTCGCTTTAGCATGCGGTGCGAAAACAGAAAAATTAAAATTCGGCCACCGCGGCTCAAACCATCCAGTGAAGGATTTAAAAACTGGTAAAGTGTATATGACTTCCCAAAATCACGGCTATGCTGTAAGCATCGAATCCATTAGGAATACAGAGCTTGAAGTAACACATGTTGCACTGAACGACGGAACAGTTGAAGGATTGAGACATCGCGTGCATCCTGCTTTCGCTGTTCAATACCATCCGGAAGCATCGCCGGGACCTGAGGATGCCAATCCATTGTTTAATCAATTTATCGAGCTGATGGAAAAGACTGCTCAAAGGGGGAATCTCAATGCCTAAGCGGAAAGATATTCAGAAAATTTTAGTTATCGGATCAGGACCGATTATTATCGGACAAGCGGCGGAGTTTGACTATTCGGGAACACAGGCGTGCTTAGCATTGAAGGAGGAAGGATATGAGGTTGTTCTTGTCAACTCGAACCCAGCGACAATTATGACGGATACGGAAATTGCCGACAAAGTGTATATGGAGCCGCTCACGCCGAGCTTTGTCGCCAAAATCATCCGCAAGGAAAGGCCGGATGCGATCCTGCCGACTCTCGGCGGACAGACTGGACTAAACTTGGCGGTCGAGCTTCATAAAATGGGTGTTTTAGAAGAGTGCGGCGTTGAAATTTTAGGAACTAAGCTTTCAGCCATTCAAAAAGCTGAAGACCGTGAACTGTTCCGCGAGCTTATGAAGGAGCTGAATGAACCGGTGCCGGAAAGCGCCATAATTCATGAGCTTGAAGAAGCGTTTCATTTTGTGGAGCAAGTCGGCTATCCGGTGATCGTCCGGCCTGCATATACACTTGGCGGGACCGGAGGCGGCATTTGTCACGATGAGGAAGAACTGATTGAAATTGTCACAAACGGTCTAAAGCTCAGCCCTGTTCATCAATGTCTGCTCGAAAAAAGCATTGCCGGCTACAAAGAAATCGAATATGAAGTGATGCGGGACTCAAAAGATAATAAAATCGTTGTCTGCAACATGGAAAATATTGACCCCGTCGGCATTCATACAGGCGATTCGATCGTTGTGGCGCCCAGCCAAACGATTTCAGACAGAGAATACCAGCTGCTCAGAAACGTGTCATTAAAAATTATCGGAGCTCTTGGCATCGAAGGCGGATGCAATGTTCAGCTTGCTCTTGATCCGGATAGTTTTCAATATTACGTTATCGAAGTGAACCCGCGGGTTAGCCGCTCATCCGCCCTTGCATCAAAAGCGACAGGATATCCGATTGCGAAACTCGCAGCGAAAATTGCCGTCGGTTTAACGTTAGATGAAATCATCAATCCAGTGACAGGGAAAACATTTGCTTGCTTTGAACCGGCGCTTGATTATGTTGTCACGAAAATACCGCGATGGCCGTTTGATAAATTTGAATCAGCCAACCGTGTGCTTGGCACTCAAATGAAAGCAACCGGTGAAGTCATGGCGATCGGCCGCACGTTTGAAGAATCGTTGTTAAAAGCTGTTCGTTCTCTCGAAGCAAGCGTCTACCATTTAACATTGAAAGAAAACGATGTCTCAGATGAAATGATTGAAAAGCGAATCAAGAAAGCAGGGGATGAACGAATCTTTTACATCGGCGAAGCGCTGAGAAGGGGTTTTTCCGTTGAGCAAATTCATCAATGGAGCAAAATCGACCGCTTTTTCTTGAATAAGATAAACAACATTATCGAATATGAACGAGAACTGAAAAAATCTCCATTTGATGTAAACGTGTTGAGAAAAGCAAAGCAGCTCGGATTTTCTGATCACTTTATCGCTTCGTTATGGAATACAGATGAATCGGAAGTTTATGAGTTTCGGAAAAAACAAGGAATTGTTCCAGTTTACAAAATGGTTGATACGTGTGCAAGCGAGTTTGAATCCGAGACGCCTTACTTTTACGGCACATATGAAGAAGAAAATGAATCGATTGTGACTGAACGAAAAAGTGTTGTCGTGTTAGGTTCAGGACCGATTCGAATCGGGCAGGGCATTGAGTTCGATTATGCAACAGTTCACTCTGTTTGGGCGATTCGCGAAGCAGGATATGAAGCAATCATTATCAATAACAATCCAGAAACGGTGTCAACGGATTTCAGCATTTCCGACAAGCTGTATTTTGAACCGCTGACGATCGAAGATGTCATGCATATTATCGACTTGGAGAAGCCGATTGGCGTTGTCGTCCAATTCGGCGGGCAAACGGCAATCAATTTGGCAGGCAAGCTGGCAAAACGAGGTGTCAAAATATTAGGAACAAGCCTGGAAAATTTAGATCGGGCGGAAGACCGCGACAAGTTCGAACAAGTGCTTGAAGCTTTGGAAATACCACAGCCTGTAGGGAAAACGGCTCTATCCGTCGCTGAAGCGGTGGAAATTGCGGAAGAAATCGGCTATCCGGTGCTTGTCCGTCCTTCCTATGTGCTTGGCGGCCGGGCGATGGAAATTGTCTACCATAAAGAAGAATTGCTCCATTATATGGAACATGCAGTAAAAATTAATCCGGAACATCCTGTTTTAATTGATCAATATTTAACCGGAATAGAAGTGGAAGTTGATGCGATTTCAGACGGTAAACATGTGCTCATTCCGGGCATTATGGAGCATATTGAGCGGGCAGGCGTGCACTCAGGGGACTCGATAGCGGTTTACCCGCCGCAAACGTTATCTGATCAGTTGAAAACAGAACTTGTTGATTATACGATTCGTTTGGCAAAAGGGCTGAATATTGTCGGACTGCTAAACATTCAATTTGTAATTGCTGACGGGCGGGTATACGTATTGGAAGTGAACCCAAGATCAAGCAGAACAGTTCCGTTTTTAAGTAAAATTACCGGAATTCCGATGGCTAAGCTTGCGACAAAGGTGATACTCGGTGCTAGCTTGCCGGAACTCGGTGTGAAAACAGGGCTTGCAAAAGAGGCGAAAGGTGTATTTGTGAAGGTGCCGGTATTTTCATTTGCGAAGTTGCGCCGTGTAGACATTACGCTTGGACCAGAAATGAAATCAACTGGGGAAGTAATCGGAAAGGATGCCACCTTTGAAAAGGCTCTTTATAAAGGCTTTGTTGCAGCCGGTACGAATATTTACGAGCACGGATCAGTACTGCTTACGATTGCTGATAAGGACAAAAACGAGGCTTTAGAAATTGCGGGCAGATTTCGCAATATCGGCTATCAGCTGCTGGCGACGGAAGGAACCGCAAAGTTTCTAGAAGAGAACGGCATAAAAGCAAAAGTTATCAGCAAAATCGGATCACGTGGCGACAACATTTTGGATGTGATACGCAATGGAAAAGCGCAATTTGTCATCAACACGCTGACGAAAGGAAAGCAGCCTGAGCGCGACGGCTTCAGAATCAGAAGGGAATCGGTTGAAAACGGTGTGCCGTGCCTCACTTCTTTAGACACTGCAAGGGCAATTTTACGCGTGCTTGAATCAATGGCTTTTACGGTTGAAAATCTCTCCGAACATAATAGGTAAAGAAGGTGATCCAATGATCAAAGCTTGGATGGAAATCATCAGCAACAGGCCAATTGCGAAAAACATTTATAAAATGGAATTAAAAGGAGAGCTCGTTCAACGCATTACTTGTCCGGGACAATTTGTTCAAATAAAAGTGGATGACAGTTTTGATCTGTTATTAAGAAGACCGATCAGCATTGCCGAATACAATGCCGAAAAAAACACGATGACATTAATTTATCGGGCAGAAGGCGCCGGAACGAAAAGATTGTCCAGAAAAAAAGCAAGTGAGCTTGTCGATGTTTTCGGACCGCTCGGAAACGGTTTTCCGGTTGAAGAAACGAAGGAAAAAGCATTGCTTGTCGGTGGCGGCATTGGCGTTCCCCCTCTTTATGAATTGTCGAAGCAGCTTGTTCAAAATGGAGTGGAAGTTGTCCATGTATTAGGATTTTCAACAAAAGCGGCGGTGTTTTACGAACAAGAGTTTAAGGAGCTGGGCGAAACGTTTGTGGCGACAGTTGACGGCACATTCGGCGCAAAAGGAACCGTTATGGATATCATCAATGAACAACGCTTCACATTTGAAACGCTCTATACATGCGGACCAACTCCGATGTTAAAAGCGATAGAAGAAGCATTTCCGCATAAAAAAGTGTTTTTGTCCCTGGAAGAAAGAATGGGCTGCGGAATCGGCGCTTGCTTTGCCTGTGTCCGCCGTACGAAAACCGATGCAAATGATTCGGGCTATAAGAAAATCTGTACCGACGGGCCTGTTTTTCGAATCGGGGAGGTGATGTTGGAATGTTAACTGTTAAGCTTCCTGGTCTTGAGTTAAAAAATCCGATCATGCCCGCATCAGGATGCTTCGGCTTTGGCCGCGAATTTGCTAAGCTGTACGATTTATCCAAGCTTGGAGCGATCATGATCAAAGCAACAACGCTTGAGCCTAGATTCGGAAATCCAACACCAAGGGTGGCGGAAACGCCGTCGGGAATGCTCAATGCCATCGGGTTGCAAAATCCCGGATTAAAAAAAGTGATGGAGGAAGAGCTTCCTTGGCTTTCTCAATTTGATGTTCCGATCATTGCGAACATTGCCGGCTCGACTGTTGAAGAATATGTGGAAGTGGCAAAAGAAATCAGTAAAGCGCCTAACGTAAAAGCACTTGAACTAAACATTTCTTGTCCGAATGTTAAACAAGGGGGGATCATGTTCGGAACAGTTCCTGAAGTAGCCGGACATTTAACAGAAGCTGTGAAAAACGTTTCTTCAGTACCGGTTTATGTCAAGCTTTCTCCAAATGTAACTGACATTGTCGCCATGGCAAAAGCGGTGGAAAAAGCGGGAGCAGACGGAATTACGATGATCAACACGCTCCTCGGCATGCGGATCGATGTGAAAACAGGCCGGTCGATTATTGCTAATGGAACAGGCGGGCTTTCTGGACCTGCTGTCAAGCCGATTGCCGTTCGTATGATCTATCAGGTTTCCCAAAGTGTAGAAATCCCGGTCATCGGCATGGGAGGAATTATGAATGTCGATGATTGCATAGAATTTTTGCAGGCAGGAGCAAAGGCAGTCGCAATTGGTACAGCGAATTTTGTCAATCCTTTCGTCTGTGTTGAACTTATTGATGCGTTGCCGAATCGGCTGAAAGAATTAGGCTTTGATCATGTGAATGAATGTGTCGGAAGGAGCTGGAAAGATGAAAAATCGTCCTCTAATTCTTGCCCTTGATTTTGATACGAGAGAAAAAGCATTGCAGTTTGTGCAAATATTTGAGGAGCCTTTATTTGTTAAAGTGGGGATGGAACTTTTTTATCAAGAAGGCCCTTCTATCATCGAAGAATTACAGCGAAGCGGTCATCAAATATTTCTTGATTTGAAGCTGCATGATATACCAAATACCGTGAAACAAACGATGAAAGGACTTGCCAAGCTCGGCGTCGATTTGATCACTATTCACGCTGCGGGAGGTAGAGACATGATGGAAGCAGCGATAGAAGGGCTGGAGGCGGGAGCTCAGAGCGGAAATAAGCGTCCAGATGTTGTCGCTGTCACCCAGCTGACAAGCACTTCCAGCGAGATGCTAAAAAATGAACTTCTCATTGAAAAGCCGTTGCTTGAGACGGTTTTACATTATGCGGAAAATGCAAAAAAAAGCGGGATGAGCGGTGTTGTTTGTTCTGTCCATGAAGTAAGCGAAATAAGAAAAACGTGCGGTCCATCTTTTCTGACTATTACGCCTGGAATTCGTTTAGCAAAAGATAGAGCACAGGATCAAGTCCGCATTGCGACGCCAAAATTTGCAAAGGAACAAGGCGCATCAGCCATTGTTGTCGGCAGGACAATTACAAAAGCAGAGGATCCTGTTGCAGCCTACAATGAGGTAAAAAAAGAATGGGAGGGTAAGGTGGAATGAAAAAGGAAATCGCCAAACATTTGCTAGAAATTGAAGCAGTTACTCTCAGACCAAATGAACCGTTTACGTGGGCAAGCGGAATAAAATCGCCCATTTATTGCGACAATCGTTTGACTCTATCGTATCCGAAGCTCCGCAAAATCATTTATAAAGGACTAGCTCAACTAATCAGTGAGCATTTTTCCGATGCTGAATTAATTGCTGGAACTGCAACAGCCGGTATTCCCCATGCGGCATTAGTTGCTGAAGAGCTGGGATTGCCTATGTGTTATGTGCGCAGCACACCGAAAAAGCATGGGAAGGGAAACCAAATAGAAGGAAAAGTGAGGGAAGGACAAAAAGCTGTTGTAATCGAAGACTTGATTTCAACAGGGGCAAGCTCCTTAAAAGCTGTTGAAGCACTAAGAAATGCTGGCTGTCAAGTACTAGGTGTCGCCGCAATTTTTACCTACGGTCTTCCTCAAGGAAAGCAAAACTTTGCCAATGCTGGCATTCCGGCGATCGCATTAAGTGATTATGACACTTTAATCCAAGTGGCTTTGGAAGTGCAAATGATTTCAAAAGAGGATCTCGACCGCTTGTCATTATGGCGAAAAAATCCTGAAAACGACAGTTGGCTCGAAAAAGTTTAACCGCCTTTTCATATAATATTTAATTCCAATCAAAAAACTCGGGTTGACTTTTAGGAAAATTATGATAAAATTTGATAGCATATAGCACGTTCTTGAAAGGAACACTGTGAATCTTCTAACCTAATTTTTAAGTACAAAATGTCATTTGTACAAATGAAAGAAAAGAAGGATTATATAAAAAGCTGTCTCAATAAACCGCTGACTAGACGACTAGAGGCGGTTTTCAATCCTTTTATTGAACGCGCTCTATTCCTTTTCTAATAAGGGGGAAAGGCGAATGCTTACGTACGAAACCTGGGCGGAACCTGATCTCGTGTTTGATGAGACATCGGACACAAAAGGTGCCCTAGAGGTGTTGGAATGGGCATATTCAACATATAAAGATGATATTGTGTATTCGTGCAGCTTTGGAATTGAAGGGATTGTACTCATTGATTTAATATCGAAGGTCAATCCGACCGCACGGATTGTCTTTTTGGACACAGGGCTGCATTTTAAAGAAACCTATGATTGCATAGAAAAAGTAAAAAATCGATATCCAGATTTAAATATAGAATTAAAAAAACCAGAGATCACATTAGAAGAGCAAAAAGAGCAATATGGAGATAAGCTTTGGGAGAAAGATCCGAATCTTTGCTGTCACATCCGGAAAGTGGTTCCATTAAGGGAGACGCTTGAACCAGTAAAAGCATGGATTTCAGGATTGAGAAGAGAACAATCGCCGACAAGAAAACATGTAAACTATATTAATAAAGATGAGAAATTCCAAAAGGTGAAAATTTGCCCTCTCATCCACTGGACCTGGAAGGAAGTTTGGCGATATGTTTATAAACATGATTTGCCTTATATCGTCTTACATGATCAAGGTTATCCTTCCATTGGCTGCCAGCCTTGTACTCAGCCAGCCATTAACATGGATGATCTGCGTTCTGGAAGATGGGTCGGCCATCAAAAGCTTGAATGCGGATTACATGAGAGTACAAGTGTGACAAAATAATGGAAGCCTATAACCATTAGAGGAAGCGGTGCGGCGGCAGCGGGTGCTGCCTGTCGTACAGGAGCGGTAAAAACATATCGCTTTTTCCTCCATTCGGACTGCTGGAAATGTTCTCTGTTCAATGGTCGGTGGAGGTGAAGGTTGCTAAACCGTCTGCTTCGGCTTCATCGATAGTTGATTCAATCATTTTATATTTGGTGTTTGTTCAATCAAAATATGAATATCACTTACAAGTGAAGTGACAGTTTGATCTACAGCAGGCTTTTTTCCGCAGATAATGCTTTATAAAAACTCGTCATAAAAAATAAAGTTTTGAAGACTCGTTTCATGAAATGATTCCAATTGTTCAAGCTTTTTTTCTCGTTTTTGATGATGGCGTATCGCAACGATTTAGATTTATTTAGCGGCTAAGGCTAAAAATTTTTTCAATAAAAGCCTAGTAAATAAATATGAATATAGGAATATATGGCGTAGCAAGGAGGAGATCAAATGGGGATTGCACCGCACGGAGGAACATTAATCAATCGCTATAATCCAGAATACAATTATTCTCATATTCAAGAAGCAATTGAATTGGATAATATCGGGCTCTCTGACTTAGAGTTAATCGGTATTGGAGCATTTAGTCCATTAACGGGTTTTTTAACTAAAAAAGATTATGATAGTGTTGTCGAAAACATGCGTCTTGCCAATGGTATAGTTTGGAGCATTCCAATTACACTTCCTGTTGAAGAAGAACAAGCTGATCGCATCGACATTGGAGATGAAGTTAAGCTGACATTTAACGGAGAAGTATACGGTGTGATCAAAGTGGAAGATAAATATAAGCCGGATAAACAAAAAGAAGCGGAATATGTTTATCGGACAAAAGATGAAGAGCACCCAGGAGTTGCTAAATTGTATGAGCGTCCACCTGTCTATCTTGGCGGGGATGTCGTGTTAGTAAAGAAAACGGAAAAGCCGTTTCCAAACGAAACATTTGAACCAGCGGAATCTCGAGCCGCTTTTGAACGTTTCGGCTGGAATACAGTCGTAGGGT
Organism: Aeribacillus sp. FSL K6-2833; assembly: GCF_037965815.1. Taxonomy (GTDB): domain Bacteria; phylum Bacillota; class Bacilli; order Bacillales; family Aeribacillaceae; genus Aeribacillus; species Aeribacillus composti. The sequence goes on from NZ_CP150189.1 coordinate 1,602,263, forward strand.
TTCAAACGAGAAATCCTGTTCATCGGGCGCATGAATACATTCAAAAAACAGCTCTTGAAACCGTAGACGGATTATTTCTGCAGCCGCTTGTCGGCGAAACAAAAAAGGATGATATTCCTGCGGATATTCGCATGGAAAGCTATCGAGTTCTGTTGGAAAATTACTATCCAAAAGATCGTGTTCTGTTAGGAATTTTTCCAGCCGCCATGCGCTATGCCGGACCAAGGGAAGCGATATTCCATGCTATCGTTCGAAAAAATTATGGGTGTACGCATTTCATCGTTGGAAGAGACCATGCAGGGGTTGGAAATTATTATGGAACATATGATGCGCAGAAAATCTTTTTCAACTTTACAACAGAGGAATTAGACATTACGCCGCTGTTTTTTGAACACAGCTTTTATTGTAAAAAATGCGACGGCATGGCTTCCCATAAAACATGCCCGCATTCTGATGACGACCGTGTCATTTTATCAGGAACAAAAGTAAGGGAAAAACTTCGAAACGGTGAGCCGCTGCCAAACACTTTCAGCCGTCCGGAAGTTGTGGAAGTGCTTGTAAAAGGTCTGCGCCAAGAAGCATTGCAAAGATGAGGTGGAATTAACGTGACAAGCAAAAATATTGTATGGCATCATCATTCCGTCACAAAAGAAGAGCGGAGGAAAAAGTCGGGGCATCACAGCTTTGTTCTATGGTTTACCGGATTGTCCGGTTCCGGCAAATCAACTTTAGCCAATGCATTAAACCAAAAGCTGTTCAATGAAAATATTTCGTCTTACGTACTAGATGGAGACAACGTTCGCCATGGGTTGAACAAAGATTTAGGATTTTCTGAACAGGACCGAAAAGAAAACATTCGGCGCATTGGAGAAGTTGCAAAATTATTTGTAGACAGCGGTCAAGTTGTTTTGACAGCCTTTATTTCTCCATATAAAGAAGATCGGGAGTTAGTAAGAAATTTGCTCGAGCATGATGAGTTCATTGAAATATATGTTAAATGCTCATTATCAGAATGTGAAAAACGAGATCCGAAAGGGCTGTACAAAAAAGCGAGAAACGGTGAAATAAAACATTTTACAGGTATCGACGATCCATATGAAGAGCCTGAAAATCCTGAAATCATTGTTCATTCTGAGGAATGGTCAGTAGAAGAAAGTGTTGAACATATTTTTCAATATTTAAAAAATCGAAAGTTCCTATAATTTTAAACATTGGGGGAGTTGCAATGGCACATGAAAAAGTATGGGCAAACAATGAAAATTTAAATAAATTTGAATTAAAAAAGCTTGAAAAAGACGGATTGGATATTTTGGAAGAAATCGACACCTTTGCGAAAAACGGCTTTGCTTCCATTCCGGAAGAAGATTGGGATTTGCTCAAATGGGCGGGGCTGTATCTTCAACGGCCTAAAAAAGACGGATATTTTATGATGCGGATCAAAGTACCGACGGGAATATTAAACTATGAACAAGTCGTTGCACTCGCAGGGATCTGCAGAGATTTTGGCCGGGATCTATTTGATATTACAACTCGTCAAGCCATCCAATTCCATTGGCTGGAAATCGAGAACATTCCGGAAATATTTAGACGTTTGGATGAAGTCGGTTTAACAACGGTAGGCGCCTGTGGCGACATCGCCCGCAACGTGATTGGAAATCCTCTTGCGGGCATTGACCCGGAGGAGCTTTTGGACACAGAGCCGATTGTGCGAGAAATTCATCAATTTTTCCATAAAAATAGAGATTTTTCCAATTTGCCAAGAAAATATAAAATTTCGATTAGTGCAAGCTACTACAATTCCGGACATGCCGAAATCAATGATTTAGCTTTCATACCAGCTACAAAAGAGATTGACGGAAAGCTTGTGAAAGGCTTTCATGTAAAGGTCGGTGGCGGACTATCATCAAAACCGCATTTGGCCCAACCATTGAACATTTTCGTAACCCCGGATAAAGTGAAGGATGTTGCCATTGCGGTCACAACCATCTTCCGTGATTACGGCTATCGTGAGAAAAGACACCGCGCCCGTCTAAAATTTTTAGTTGCCGATTGGGGTGTAGAAAAATTCCAAGAAAAACTGCTTGAACTGACAGGTCCGCTTCCAGAGAGAGGAAACGATGAAACAAAAGGCTGGAATGCAGGATATTTTTACGGCGTTCATCCGCAAAAGCAAAAAGGCTTGAATTACATTGGCTTTAATGTTCCGCTCGGAAGACTTTATTCCGAGGAAGTGCTGGAGATCGCCAGAATTTCCAAAAAATACGGAAATGGACAAATCCGAACTTGCAATACACAAAATATTGTGATTCCAAACGTTCCGGATGATCAAGTTGAAGCTTTGCTGGCAGAAGAAATTTTTCAAAAGGGCAGAATTACCATCAAGCCGAAATCATTCATTGGTTATGCCGTTTCCTGCACTGGAACGGAATTTTGCAACCTTGCGCTTGTTGAAACGAAACAGCGGATGAAAACAATTGTCGAATATTTGGATCAACAATTAGAATTGGATGTACCTGTTCGGATGCACATCACAGGCTGCCCGAATTCATGCGGTCAGCGGCAAATCGCGGACATCGGTCTGCAAGGCGTTTTGATGAGAACAAAAGATAAAAAAATGGTCGATGCCTACGAAATTCATGTTGGCGGAACGCTTCTTGACGGCGGCCGATTTAATGAAAAATTGAAAGGAAAAATTGAGGCAGAGAAGCTTCATTTAGTGTTGAAAGATTTTCTGCAATATTTCAAAGAAACGAAGCTGGCCGGCGAAACCTTTTTAGAATATTATGATCGCGTCGGCATTGAACCTTTGCAGGCGAAGCTCGATGAGATTTTGGAACCTCTCGGAGCTTAAATGGGGTGTCAGCATGTATTTGTATCGCTTTCTTGTAAAAACGAAGGAGAAGGAAATTCCAGTAATCATCGCGGCCGAAAATGATTTGAAAGCATTTGAGCAAGTAGATGTTGAGCTTGAAAAATTTTATTTAAAGGTTCTTGATATTGAAGATGTTACGTTGTACGAAAAGAAAAAAATACGAAAAAGTGCAGGGTTTGTGATTGATGAAAGCGACGTGACGCTCTGTACGTAGTGGGGGAGATCAGCGTGGGAAAAGTGTATATTGTCGGAGCAGGCCCAGGAGATCCAGAATTAATCACAATAAAAGCGATGAAGGCGATTCAGAAGGCGGATGTGATTTTATATGACAGGCTTGTCAACAAAGAGCTCCTTGCTTATGCAAAAAAAGAAGCGGATCTCATTTATTGCGGCAAATTGCCAAATTACCATACGATGCGCCAAGAGACGATCAATAAGTTTTTAGTGAAGTATGCCCAGGCAGGCAAAATCGTAACGCGGTTAAAAGGAGGCGACCCCTATCTGTTTGGCAGAGGGGGGGAGGAAGCGGAAGTATTGGTGCAAAAACGAATTCCTTTTGAAGTGATCCCCGGGGTTACGGCTGCTTCCGCCGCTTCCGCCTATGCTGGCATCCCGCTTACGCATCGCAACATCAGCGCTTCGTGTGCATTTATTACCGGACATAGAGCAGGGGATTTGACAATTAAAGAGGAAACGATTCGTTTAATGAAAGCAGCAGACACCGTTGCCGTCTATATGGGTGTGAAAAATATTGCGGAAATCCAAGATATGATTATACGAAGCGGGAAGGATCAAAATACGCCTGTTGCCTTTATTGAATGGGCGACTACGGAAGAACAACGCACAGTAACGACAACCGTGAAGGAAATGGCGAAATCGGCAGAAGAAAATTGTATTTCCAATCCATGCATGATTATTATCGGCGAAGTCGTTCGTTTTCATGACCAGTTGAACTGGTTTGAGAAGCAGATGAGCAACATCGATTTTACAACAGGGGTTTCGTTATGAAAAAAGGGGTTCTGTATATCTTTCACGGCAGTCGGTTGCGAGATTCTAGAGAAGAGGCGATTCATTTTTTCAATGAAGTGAAGGCGAGCCTGCCATACGAGATTCAAGAAATCTCTTTCCTTGAGCTTGCAAAGCCTACTATTGAGGAAGGATTTGCATCCTGTTTCGCAAAAGGAGCTGCTCATATTGCGGTAATCCCAGTGCTGTTACTAGCTGCCGGCCATGCCAAACAAGATATACCAGCTATTCTTTCGACATTGCAGACAAATTATCCGGAAGCAATGATCTCCTATGGCATGCCTTTTGGCGTTGATGAATTGATGCTAGAGGCAGTGGAAGACAGAATTAAACGCGTTTTGAATAGACCGAAAAAGTCTAGAATGATTTTGATCGGTCGAGGAAGCCGGGATGTGGAAATGCAGCAAGATTTTTTAACGATTGGCCGCATGCTTGAAGAGCGATTGGAAGTACCGGTGACGTGCTGCTATTTAACCGCAGCTTCTCCTCTTTTTCAAGATGTTGTTCAATCCGTTCCAAAAATGACGGAAGAAGAAATAATTTTTGTGCCTTATTTATTGTTTACAGGTCTATTGTTAAAAGGAGTTCAAAAGGAAATCGAGCAATTGCAAAGGGCAACAAATAAAAAGATTATGTTAACTGATCATATCGGAAACCATTCAGCTGTTAAAGAGCTGCTTCGCGTCAGAGTTGAAGAGGCGTTTGCAGCAAGAGCAGAGAATAAATATTTGAAAAAGGAAACCGTGTTATGAATGGTTTCCTTTTTCTCTGTACTGAAATGAGGCGTACATAATTTTTCGAGATTAGAGCTATTCCAGATGATCAACGTTGTTAATGGAGTAAGAGTTTCATAAAAGAAGCTTATAAAAGCAGAAGGAGAAGCAGAAAAAACGTCTATTGTTTTTTCAACTTCAGCACGAGCTCTTCATCAGGCGTCACATAGACCGTTTGCTGATTTTCATATATGACAAACCCAGGCTTGGCGCCATTCGGTTTTTTTACATAGCGCACTTTTGTATAATCGACAGGTACGGAGCTTGATTGGCGCGCTTTGCTGAAATAAGCTGCCAGATTCGCTGCCTCTAAAATGGTCTGTTCAGACGGATCTTTTTTCCGGATGACAACATGGGAGCCCGGTATGTCCTTTGTATGAAGCCAAATATCGTCTCTAGCAGCAACCCGGTTCGTCAAGTATTCGTTTTGCTTGTTGTTTTTGCCGACTAATATTTCAGCTCCGTCGCTGGACAGATAAGCTTCTAAAACAGGTTTAGCATTTTTTTTCTTCTGGATGTTCGCTCTTTTTTTCAAATATCCCCCTTCAATCAATTCTTCTCGAATTTCCTCTAAGTCTTTAGGAGAAGCTGTTTCAAGCTGCTGGAGAAGCCGGTCAAAATATTCGATTTCTTGTTCTGCTTTTTCGATTTGCGATTTGACAACTAAAACGGAATTTTTGGCTTTTTGATATTTTTGAAAATAACTTTGGGCGTTTTCAGAAGGAGTTTTCAAAGGATCAAGCGGAATTTTGATCTTTTGTCCATCCTCGTCATAATAGTTGATAACTTCGACTTCTTTATCCCCTTTTTTCACTGCATGCATGTTCGCTGTCAATAGTTCGCCGTAAAGCTGTAGCGTATTTGCTTTTTCAGCCTCTTTGAGCGTGTGTTTTAGCTTTTGAATTTTCGTTTCATTCTTTTTTCGTTCGTTGATGATGAAGCGTTCTAAATCCTGCCCTTGCTGCTTCACTCGATCGCGTTCCGCTTTCGAGTAAAAATATCGGTCTAGCAATTCGCTTATGGTAGAAAATGTTTTCCTTTCTCCTTTTACATGCTCTAAAGGCAAAATATAAAAATATTCTTTATTTAAAGTTTTTGTCATTTGCGGAACAATGCTTCCGTTTTTTATTTGATTTAAAACGGACATAAGCGTTCTGGCAACAGATTCCTTATTGGCGATTCCAGAGCGGTAGACGATTTCTTTTGCCAACAGAGGCGAGATGCCAGCAAATTGGTCGACAATTTGTTTTTCCAATTTTCCTGAAAACAGATCAATTTTTTTCAAAACCGTTTCTTCTGAAGCATGAAAAGGATTCAATTTGCCTTGGTCTGGAGGAAAAACATATGCGTGTCCGGGCAAAACAGAGCGATGGCGATTGACTGCAGCTGATACATGTTTGATGCTGTCAATGATCATCTTCTTTTCTTGATCGACTAAGATGATGTTGCTATGTTTTCCCATGATCTCGACAAATAATTGTTTCCTGGTGATATCCCCTAATTCATTGCGGGATCTCATTTGCAGCATGACGATTCGATCAAGTCCGACCTGGCTGATTTCCTCAATGATGCTTCCTTCCAAATGCTTTCTTAAAACCATACAGAACATCGGCGGTTCTTGCGGATTATCATAGTGGGAGGCTGTAAGATGAATGCGCGCAAAATTGGGATGATTGGATATAAGCAGACGATAATTTTTACCTTTCTGACGAATTTGCAAGATAAGATCGTGCTTAGAAGGCTGATGAATTTTTGTGATTTTTCCGCCTTCAAGCTCTTGTTTCAATTCTCTTTGAACACAATATGTAAAAATGCCGTCAAAAGACATATTTGCTCACCCTTTTTCCATGAAGTCCAAGAAAAAACTTACTAAATTATAACATGTTTTAGGACAAGGCTGAATATGTTGTTCTTAGAGCGTGTATCAAAAGGTGAAAAGGGGTGAAACAGAAATTCATGAAATGGCATGAATTGACAGAACAAGAAGCAATTCAATCATTGAATGTCGATATAAAAAAAGGATTATCAGAAAAAGAAGCAGAAAACCGCAGAAAAAAATTAGGATACAATGAGCTTGCAGAAGGAAAACGGCAATCAAATCTTTTGTTATTTTTCGGCCAGTTTAAAGATTTCATGGTTCTTGTTTTAATTGCGGCAACCGTCATTTCCGGCCTTTTAGGAGAGTATATTGATGCAGTTGCCATTATTGCGATTGTGATTTTGAACGGAGTTCTTGGATTTATTCAAGAGAAAAAGGCAGAGAAGTCTCTTGCTGCATTAAAAGAACTGTCAAGCCCGCAGACTACTGTATTGCGCAGCGGGAAGTGGGTGAAGATCCCTTCGAGAGAAATTGTCGTCGGGGACTGCATTAAATTTAAAAGCGGCGATCGAATCGGAGCTGATGTGCGTCTCATTCAGGTATCAAGCCTTGAAGTCGAGGAGTCGGCACTAACTGGCGAATCCGTCCCTGTTGGAAAACATACACGCCCATTAAAAGGGAATCAAGGATCCGTTGGCGATATGCAAAATATGGCCTTTATGGGCACGCTTGTAACAAGAGGAAGCGGAGTCGGCGTTGTCGTGGCTACAGGCATGAAAACGGCAATGGGGCAAATTGCAGATTTGCTGCAAACCCAGGAGCAGCAATTGACCCCGATGCAGAGAAAATTAGAAGAGCTGGGCAAAGTTTTAATTGTTGTAGCTCTTCTCTTGACGGTATTAGTAGCAGGAATCGGAGTCATGCAAGGACATGCTGTTTATGAAATGTTTTTGGCGGGAGTCTCGCTGGCAGTGGCGGCGATTCCTGAAGGCTTACCGGCGATTGTTACGGTTGCATTGGCATTAGGCGTCCAGCGGATGATCAAGAAAAATTCAATTGTCCGAAAGCTTCCAGCTGTTGAAACGCTCGGATGTGCAACCGTCATTTGTTCAGATAAAACAGGAACAATGACTCAAAACCAAATGACTGTGACAGACATTTGGATAAGCAATAAATCATGGAAGGTAACAGGTGCGGGCTATCAGCCTGCTGGGGAGTTTTTTGAAAACGGAAAAAAAATTGATCCGGCTGCTCATAAACCGTTGAAGCAAATGTTAATGTTTGGAATGCTTGCTTCAACATCTGATATTATTGAAACAAATGGAGAATATTCCCTTGATGGCGACCCGACGGAAGGTGCGTTGATCGTGGCTGGCATGAAAGCGGGGCTGTCAAAATCAAAATTATTGAAGCAATTTCATATTATGCGAGAATTTCCTTTTGACTCCGACCGAAAAATGATGTCCGTCATTGTTCAAGATAAAGACGGAAAATGCTTTGCTGTCGCAAAAGGAGCTCCTGACGTTATGTTAGAACGTTCGACACATGTTCTTTGGCACGATAGAAAAGAACGTTTAACGGAGCAGCGAAAAAATGACATTCAAAAGGCGATTTTTCATCAGGCAAACGAAGCATTAAGAACGATAGCAGTTGCATACAAACCGCTTCATACAGGATCTGTCCCTCAAGCTGAAGCGGAATCTTCTCTTATTTTCATTGGCATACAAGGAATGATTGACCCGCCAAGACCGGAAGTGAAACAAGCGGTGAAGGAATGCGGTGAAGCAGGCATTAAAACTGTCATGATAACAGGCGATCATGTTATTACCGCACAAGCTATCGCAAAAGAACTAGAAATATTGCCTCCTAACGGTAAAGTAATGGACGGATCATCTTTGTCAAAGCTCACGATTGAAGAATTGGAAGAAGTAGTTGACGATATTTACGTATTTGCCAGAGTTTCTCCGGAGCATAAATTGAAAATTGTGAAAGCATTGCAAAACAAAGGACATATCGTTGCAATGACTGGAGACGGCGTAAATGATGCCCCGGCGATCAAAGCGGCAGACATAGGCATTTCGATGGGAATGAGCGGCACCGATGTGGCAAAAGAAGCTTCCTCTCTTATTCTCGTTGATGATAACTTTGCCACCATTAAAGCAGCGATTCAAGAAGGGCGCAATATTTATGACAATATCAGGAAATTTATTCGCTATTTATTAGCATCAAATGTAGGAGAGATACTAGTTATGTTATTTGCCATGATTTTAGCATTGCCACTGCCGCTTGTTCCGATTCAAATTTTGTGGGTGAATCTTGTAACAGATGGCCTGCCGGCTATGGCGCTTGGCCTTGATCCCGCAGAAGAAGATGTGTTAAAAAGAAAGCCTCGCGATCCGAAAGAAGGGATTTTTTCGAGAGGGCTTGGCTGGAAAATTTTATCTCGCGGTTTTTTAATCGGGCTGTCCACACTACTTGTCTTTTACTTCATTTATGAACGGAATACAGAACAGCTTGCCTACGCGCAAACAGCTGCTTTTGCAACACTTGTTTTGTCGCAATTGATTTTAGTGTTTGATTCAAGAACGGAAAGAACGATTTTTGACCGGAATCCTTTTAACAACATTTATTTGCTGCTGGCAGTCTTTTCATCCATAATCTTAATGCTTGTTGTCATTTATTATGAGCCGCTTCAACCGATTTTCCATACAACGCCTATCATGGCTCGAGATTGGCTGTTTATTTTCGTCATGTCCGCTCTGCCGACATTTTTGCTGGCAGGATCAATTTTAACAAGAAAAAAACGATAAGTTATGTTATAATTTTTTCAGGTGATAGATGCTATTCTATGACCTTTCTTTTTTTCTTTTGTTTTGAAGGCGACGAAAGAACGGATGTGATACAATGGTATTAAGCATGACGGGATTTGGCCGCTCGGTAAAAACGGTGCAGCAGATGCAAATAACAGTTGAGATGAGATCGGTCAATCACCGGTTTTGTGAAATCAGCGTGCGGATGCCTAAAAATTTTTTTTCGCTTGAAGAAAAAATAAAGAAAGCCGTACAATCTTATATAAATCGAGGACGTGTGGAATTGTACATCACGGTCAGCGGAGAGGGTCTTTTTTCCAGAACCCTAAACGTTGACTGGTCCCTTGCCGCTCAATACATAGACGCTTTGAACGAAATGAAACGCCGTTTTCATATAGATGATTCCATTCGTTTCATGCACCTTTTGCATGATGAACATATTTTTGAAATTCAAGAGGTTGCGAATGAAAATGAAGAGCTTGAATGTATGATGTTAGAAGCTGTTCATGAAGCGGCCAATCAACTTCTGGAAATGCGGGCTGCAGAAGGAAGCAAGCTAAAAGAAGACTTGCTGAAGCATTTGGAAGCGTTAGAGCAAATCATAGAACATATTCAATCAAGAGCCAGTATTGTCGCAAGCAACTACAGAGATAAATTGCAAAAGCGTTTATCCGAGTTTATAACAGGGAATATTGATGAGAATAGAATATTGTTGGAAGTGGCAATTTTCGCTGACAAATCGGATATTACGGAAGAATTGACAAGATTAGAAAGCCATTTGAGCCAGTTTCGAAAAACGATCGAAAAAGATGAACCGATAGGGCGGAAGCTTGATTTTATCGTACAAGAGATGAGCCGGGAAGCCAATACGATCGGAGCTAAAGGGAATGATTCGGCCATTTCTGCTTTCGTTGTGGAATTGAAAACTGTTATTGAAAAATTAAAAGAGCAAGTTCAAAATATTGAATAAAGGCTTTTTAGGGGGAAAAATCATGGGAATTAAATTAATTAATATTGGCTTTGGCAACATCGTTTCAGCAAGCCGCATCATTTCCATTGTAAGCCCCGAATCGGCTCCGATAAAGCGGATGATTCAAGATGCAAGAGAACGAGGAATGCTTATTGATGCGACATATGGAAGAAGGACGAGAGCAGTTGTTATAATGGATTCTGACCATATTATATTGTCTGCCGTCCAACCGGAAACAGTTGCTCAAAGGCTTTCCAATAAAGATGAGCTGTCTGATGAAGGGTAGGGTAAAATTGAAATGCAATTAAAGAAAAAAGGTTTGTTAATTGTTTTGTCTGGACCGTCCGGAGTGGGAAAAGGCACTGTTCGCAAAGCGTTGTTTGCACAAAAAGACGTCAATTTTCAATATTCGATCTCAGTGACGACGAGAACCCCACGGGAGGGTGAGAAGGACGGTGTAGATTATTTTTTTAAAACACGCGAACAATTTGAACAGATGATTAAGGAAAACAAACTGCTTGAATGGGCAGAATATGTTGGGAATTATTACGGTACACCCGTTGAATATGTAGAGAAAACACTTGCAGAAGGAAAAGATGTTTTTCTAGAAATTGAAGTTCAAGGGGCTCTTCAAGTTAAAAAGGCATTTCCTGACGGGTTGTTTATATTTTTACTCCCGCCTAGCCTGGAAGAACTGAAAAATCGAATTGTCACGAGAGGAACAGAGTCAGCTGACTTGATCAATAATCGGATGAAAAAAGCAAAAGAAGAAATTGACATGATGGATTATTATGACTATGTTGTTGTAAATGATGAAGTGAATCTTGCCTGTGAAAAAATTAAAGCGATTGTGACTGCTGAACATTGCAGAAGGGAAAGAGTTGCACAAATGTACAAAAAATTTTTGGAGGTTGAGTCTTGATGCTTTATCCATCAATTGATTCCCTATTAAACCGTATCAATTCAAAATATACACTAGTAACTGTAGCAGCAAAAAGAGCGCGGCAAATGCAGCAAAACAATGACCAGCAATTGGAAAACACGGTATCTGTAAAATATGTCGGAAAAGCGCTGGAAGAAATTGATGCAGGGCTGCTTAATTATGAAAAGATTGAGAAATAATAGCTGCTGTCATAACAACCTACTTGATAGGTTGTTATTTTTTTAAAAAGCTGAGAAATAGGAGGAGAACAAAGTGGCACGTCCGAGACGTATTTTATTGTGTGTAACGGGAGGAATAGCGGTTTTCAAGGCTGCAGCTTTGACGAGCAAGCTGACACAGGCGGGTTTTGATGTGAAAGTGATCATGACAGAATCTGCTACGAAATTCGTCACCCCTTTGACGTTTCAAGTACTATCGAGAAATGAAGTGTTTTTAGATACTTTTGATGAAAAAGATGCGAAAGTGATTGCACATATCGATTTAGCCGACTGGGCTGATTTAGTGCTCGTAGCTCCAGCAACTACCAATATCATTGGGAAACTTGCCTCAGGGATTGCCGATGATATGGTGACAACGACACTGCTGGCGACAACTGCACCGGTTTGGATTGCTCCTGCAATGAATGTACATATGTATGGCCATCCGGCTGTAAAACGCAACATTGAAACGCTTTATCGGGACGGCTATCAGTTTATTGAACCGCAAGAAGGACATCTTGCATGCGGTTACGTTGGCAAAGGCCGCCTGGAAGAGCCGGACAAAATCGTTGAACTCATTCAAAACCATTTTTCCGATCAAACGAAGGTACCTTCCGTCTTGAATCAGAAAACAATTATCATTACTGCGGGGCCGACAAGGGAAAAAATAGATCCTGTCCGGTTTTTCTCCAACCATTCAAGCGGAAAAATGGGCTATGCGATCGCCGAGCAGGCGAAGGAGCTTGGAGCGAGCGTAATTTTAATTTCCGGTCCGACTTCTCTTGCGCCGCCGGCCGGGGTGACATTTGTGCCAGTTGAAAGTGCTGAAGAGATGTATCATGAAGTGATGAACCATTTTGACAAAGCCGACATTGTGATTAAATCTGCCGCAGTTTCTGATTATCGGCCGAAACAAACATTTGATCAAAAAATGAAAAAAAAGGACGGCTCATTAGTCATTGAATTGGAACGTACGGAAGACATTTTAAAAAGACTCGGCGAGAAGAAAGGAACAAAATTGCTGGTAGGATTTGCGGCGGAAACGGAAAATGTTGAACAATATGCGCTGCATAAGCTGAATGAAAAGAACTTGGATTTAATTGTCGCCAACAATGTAAATGAACCAGGAGCAGGATTTCAAAAGGATACAAATATAGTGACGATTTTTCATAGAAACGGAGAAAAGAAGGCGTATCCGCTTATGTCTAAAAAAGAAGTGGCAAATGCAATTTTAAGAGAAATTGAAAAGCTTTTGAAAGGTGAATAGATAATGCGGTATGCAAGCGTTGTTGTGGATGTCCCGGCAAAAGGCACGGACAAGCTATTTGACTACGAAATTCCAAATAAATTCGCTGGCGTAATCCAGCCTGGCATGAGGGTCATCGTTCCTTTCGGCTCCCGCAAGCTTACTGGATTTGTCGTTCAGTTAAAAAATGAAACAGATATTGACAGTGTGAAACTGATCCATTCGCTTTTTGATCCGGAACCGGTATTAAATCATGAACTGTTAGAGCTTGGCGCATGGCTTAGTGAAACGACTCTTTGCTATAAAATCACCGCTTTTCAGGCAATGCTTCCGGCTGCGATGAAAACGAGGTACATAAAAGAAATCAAGCCATCGAGCTCCGCTCAATTGGAGGATTTGCCTGAAGAGATCAGGACTGCTTTCGAAAAAGGAGGGCCGCTTTCATGGGAGGATTTACCTTCATCACTTGTCGCCGTCGTTCAAAAGGAAATTCGTAATGGGAATTTGCAAATCGATTATCGTGTCGAACAAAAGCAAAAAAAACGGCTTGTGAAATATGTAAAGCCTCTTTTGCCGGTTCGTGAGCTTGAAGAACAGCTTCAGCATTTGCCAGCTCGCGCCCATAAACAGAAAGAGGTTATTCAATTTTTTATTGATCATCCTAATCCGATTTTATTAACGGAGTTGACGAACAGCATACAAGGAGCTTCAATTGCCGTCAAAGCGTTAATTAAAAAAGGTATTTTGACAGAGGAGCAAGTAGAAATTTACAGAGATCCTTATGAGCATAAACAGTTTCCGAGAACGAAGCCTTTACCGTTAACTGACGAACAAAAACGTGCAATGGAGCCGATTTTAGACAAGCTGAATCGACACGAGCACGAAGTATTTTTAATGTATGGGGTCACGGGAAGCGGCAAAACGGAAATTTATTTGCAAGCGATCGAGAAGGTATTGAATGAAGGAAAAGAAGCGATCGTGCTAGTACCTGAAATATCGTTGACTCCTCAAATGGTTCAGCGGTTTAAAAGCAGATTTGGCAGCCAGGTTGCTGTTCTTCATAGCGGGTTGTCCAGCGGGGAAAAGTTCGATGAATGGCGGAAAATTTACCGGAAAGAAGCGAAGCTTGTCGTCGGGGCGAGATCAGCAATTTTTGCCCCGTTTCAAAATATCGGCATCATTATTATTGATGAAGAGCATGAAACTAGCTATAAACAGGAGGAAAGTCCTCGGTATCATGCAAGGGACGTTGCCATTTACAGAGGGAAATATCATCAATGTCCAGTCATTTTAGGAAGCGCCACTCCGACGCTTGAATCATTTGCGAGAGCACAAAAAGGCGTTTATACGTTGTTAACTTTAAAAGAACGCGTCAACCGCCGTCCTCTGCCGGAAGTCCATATTGTCGACATGCGGGAGGAGCTGAGAAACGGCAACCGATCGATGTTTTCAAGAACGTTGTTTGAAAAGCTGACAGATCGCTTGAAGAAAGGAGAGCAATCTGTACTTTTATTAAACAAGCGCGGCTATTCTTCCTTCGTCATGTGCAGAAATTGCGGACATGTCATAGGATGTCCTCATTGCGATATTTCCCTTACTTATCATCGGCATGGGGAAAAGCTAAAATGCCACTATTGCCAATTCGAAACAGCCATGCCGTCGCGATGCCCAGAATGTGGAAGCGAGCATATTCGCTTTTTCGGAACAGGAACTCAGCGTATCGAGGAAGAGCTCAACAGGCTTATCCCGGAAGCGCGTGTCATACGGATGGATGTCGACACGACCAGCCGTAAAGGAATGCATGAAAAGCTTTTAAACGCATTCGGCGAAAAAAAAGCAGACATCCTGCTTGGAACACAAATGATTGCAAAAGGATTGGACTTCCCTGATGTCACATTGGTCGGAGTGCTTTCGGCTGACACGATGCTCCATCTTCCTGATTTCCGGTCTGGAGAAAAAACGTTTCAATTATTAACGCAAGTAAGCGGAAGAGCAGGCCGGCATGAGCTTCCGGGGGAAGTGGTGATTCAAACTTATACGCCTGAGCATTACTCCATTCAATTGGCAAGCTTGCATGATTTTGAAACATTTTATCGACAGGAAATGAAAATGAGAAAATCTTTTGCCTATCCGCCCTATTATTTTCTCATTCTCATTACCGTTTCCCATCCAAATGCGATAAAAGCAGCTGAAGTAACGGAGAAAATTGGACAATATTTAAAGCTTCATTTATCAAATGAGGCGCAGATCCTCGGTCCTGTCAGTTCGCCAATACCGAAGATGAAAGATAGATATCGATTTCAATGCATGATAAAATACAAACGGGAAAAAAACTTGTATAAAACACTGAAATTATTGTTCGAGCATTATGAAGAGGACATGTCGCAAACGGATTTAAAATTGATGATTGATCTAAATCCGTATACCATTCTATAAATTGGTTATGTAAATTGTTAGCATCATATCTAGTTTTTAGATGTCGATGAGTTGGAAACAATAGAAGGGAGATATGTATGGCGAAAATTATATTTATGGGCACGCCTGACTTTGCTGTACCAGTGCTAAATCGAATCGTAAAAGACGGTCATGACGTTTGTGCGGTTGTCACACAGCCAGACCGCCCGAAAGGAAGAAAAAAACAATTGACGCCTCCGCCTGTAAAAGTGGCGGCAGAACAACATAACATTCCAGTGTTTCAACCTGAAAAAATCCGTCACAAAGAAGAAATAGAAAAAATTTTGGCGTTAAAACCCGACTTAATTGTAACGGCTGCTTTTGGTCAAATTTTGCCAAAAGAGATTTTGGACGCACCGAAATATGGCTGTATAAATGTACATGCTTCTCTTTTGCCTGAGCTGCGAGGCGGAGCACCCATTCATTATGCCATCATGCAAGGCAAAAAGAAGACGGGAGTTACGATCATGTATATGGTGGAAAAACTGGATGCCGGAGATATTTTAACACAAGTCGAAGTTCCAATTGATGAAAGGGATACGGTTGCTACATTGCACGACAAATTGAGCGAAGCAGGCGCCAATCTTTTATCACAAACGATACCGAAAATTTTAGAAAACAGCATAACTCCAATTCCGCAAGATGAAACGAAAGCCACATTTGCCTGGAATATTCAAAGGGAACAGGAAAAAATCGATTGGACGAAAAGCGGTGAAGAGGTGTACAACCACATTCGCGGGTTAAATCCTTGGCCAGTTGCCTACACGGTTTTGAACGGAAAGACGATTAAAATTTGGTGGGGAGAAAAAGTGAAGAAAGAACACCAAGCAGAGCCTGGAACAATTGTTTCCGTCGACAAGGACGGTTTCGTTGTTGCAACAGGAAATGACGTTTCCATTAAAATTATTGAGCTTCAGCCGTCCGGAAAGAAAAAAATGAGTTGCGAGCAATTTTTAAGAGGAACGCAAATTGAAATAGGGATGACATTCGAATGAAAAAACGAAATGCAAGAGAACTAGCAATGGATTTACTAGTGGCCATCGAAGAAAAACAAGCATACAGCAACCTGCTGCTAAATACATGGATTGATAAATATAAATTGGAGCAAAAAGATGCTGCTTTATTGACAGAGCTTGTCTACGGAACCATCCAGCGGAAGCTGACTCTTGATTACTATTTATCGCATTTTCTAGAGAAAAAGAAAAAAATTAGCAATTGGGTGATCCAGCTTTTAAGAATATCGCTTTATCAAATGGTGTATTTAGATCGGATTCCTGACCGCGCGGTTCTTTATGAGGCAGTGGAAATCGCCAAAAAGAGAGGACATAAAGGGATTGCGGCTCTAGTAAACGGTGTTTTGCGAAATATACAACGAAAAGGCCTCCCTACCATTAAAGATATACAAGATCCGATTGAGCGTACAGCGGTAAAGACAAGCGCTCCGAAATGGCTTGTCGAACGGCTTGCGAGTCAATACGGGTTTGAGACTGCGGAAAATATATTATCCTCGCAGCTTTTGCATGCTAAACAGACAGCTAGAGTGAACAAGCTGAAAACGACAGTTCCTCAGGCGATCGCTGCTTTGGAAAAAGAAGGAATAAAGGCGGTAAAGGGAAAGCTGGTTGATGAGGCCATCGAAGCTGTAAAAGGAAATTTAGCGAATACGAGCCTCTATCAAAAAGGTTGGTTCACCATTCAAGATGAAAGCTCGATGCTCGTCTCGCTAGCTTTACATGTAAAAGAAGGAGAGCAAATTTTGGATGCATGTGCAGCTCCGGGAGGGAAGTCAACTCATATTGCAGAGCTTTTGAATAATACGGGTAAAGTCGTCTCCCTAGATTTGCACGAGCATAAAATCCAGCTCATCGAAAAGCAAGCATCAAGGCTTGGGCTCTTGAATGTAAACGCAAAAGTGCTGGACAGCCGCAACGCCTCGGAGCATTTTCCGCCAAACAGCTTCGATAAAATTTTAGTGGATGCACCGTGCAGCGGATTCGGTGTCATAAGAAAAAAACCGGAAATAAAATATACGAAAACAGAAGAAGATATTCTTTCTTTAACATCAGTGCAAAAAAAGATATTAGCTTCCGTAGCTGATTTGGTGAAGCCTGGAGGTTTGCTTGTTTATAGCACTTGCACAATAGATAAACAAGAAAATGAGGAGATGATAAAATATTTTTTAAAGGAGCATGATGACTTTCAATTGGATGAGACGTTAAAAGATCGAATGCCGGAAAAAGTTCGACAATACGTCGAAAACGGCTTTGTGCAAATTTTGCCGCAATATTTCAATACCGACGGATTTTTTATCGCGGCTTTGAGAAGGAAGGTACAATGATGGACAAGATGCAAGTAAAACCATCTATTTATTCGTTAAAATATTCCGATTTAAAAGAATGGCTTGAACAACAAGGAGAAAAAGGCTTTCGAGCAGCACAAATTTTTGATTGGCTGTATAAAAAACGCGCTGCCTCTTTCGATGAAATGACCAATTTGCCAAAGTCATTGAAGGAAGCATTGGCGGAGCATTTCGATTTGACAACATTGAAAACAATTGTTAAGCAAACGTCAAAAGACGGCACGATGAAATTTTTGTTTGAGCTCCATGACGGCTATTCCATTGAAACGGTGTTAATGAGGCATAATTACGGAAACTCAGTATGTGTGACAACACAAGTTGGCTGCCGAATCGGGTGCACCTTTTGCGCTTCCACATTAGGTGGATTAAAAAGAAATTTATCTGCGGGGGAAATCGTAGCTCAAGTCATAAAAGTGCAGCAAATTTTAGATGAAATCGGCGAACGAGTCAGCCATGTCGTCATAATGGGGATTGGAGAGCCTTTTGACAACTATGAAGAAATGATGTCATTTTTAAAAATCATCAACGACGAAAAAGGATTGAACATTGGCGCCCGCCACATTACTGTTTCAACGAGCGGAATTATCCCTAAAATTTATCAATTTGCTGATGAAAATTTACAAATCAATTTAGCTATTTCCCTCCATGCACCGAATACAGAACTGCGCACAAAGCTAATGCCGATCAATAAAGCTTTTAAGCTTCCTGATTTAATGAAGGCAGTCAAATATTATATTGACAAAACAGGGCGGCGAATTTCATTTGAATACGGACTGTTTGGAGGCGTAAATGATCAAGTGGAGCACGCACTCGAGCTTGCTGAGCTAATAAAAGATTTAAAATGCCACGTGAATTTAATTCCAGTCAACTATGTTCCGGAGCGGAATTATGTTCGCACGAGCAAAGATCAAATTTTTCGATTTGAACGGACATTAAAGGAACAAGGGATTAATGTCACGATCCGAAGAGAACATGGACACGATATTGATGCAGCTTGCGGACAGTTAAGGGCAAAAGAGCGAAAAATAGAGACGAGGTGAATAAATGAAAACCGCTGTTTTTACTGACAAAGGAAAGGTCAGAACCCATAATGAAGACGCCGCAAGTGCCATTCTTAACCGACACGGGCAAATTTTAGCTGTCGTGGCTGACGGAATGGGTGGCCACCTCGCAGGCGATGTCGCAAGCAGAATGACGATCGAGCATTTTGAAAAAAGCTGGAACGAAGCGGAAAAAATGGAACATCCCGAGCAGGCGGAGCGCTGGATAAACGATCATATTGCCGAAGTCAACGAAGAACTTTTGACATATGCGAATGAACATAAGGAATGTAAAGGAATGGGCACGACATTTGTCGGCGCCATCTGTACTGAAAGCTTTGCTACAATCGCCCACATTGGCGACAGCCGATGCTATTTGTTAAATAAAGCCGGTTTTGCTCAAATTACCGATGATCATTCATTAGTGAACGAGCTTGTGAAATCGGGACAAATTTCAAAAGAGGATGCGAAAGAGCATCCGCGAAAAAACATTTTATTGAAAGCTCTCGGCACAGAACAATCTGTCGATGCAGATATTAAAACAATCGGCCTAGAAGTAAACGATTATTTGCTTCTTTGTTCTGACGGTTTATCGAATAAAGTGCAGGAACATGAAATGGAATCAATTTTATCATCCGACCAATCACTGGAAGAAAAAGCGAAGGAATTAATACGGCTAGCAAATGAAAACGGCGGCGATGACAATATTTCTGTCATTATTTATAAACATGTCATCAGCCACGAGAGTGATGGAACATGCTGATCGGCAAGCGGATTAGCGGCCGTTATAAAATTTTGAAAGTGATTGGCGGAGGAGGAATGGCAAACGTTTATTTAGCAAGAGACATTATTTTAGAACGCGACGTTGCCATTAAAATTTTACGATTAGATTTTTCAGATGATGATGAGTTTATACGAAGATTTAGGAGAGAGGCACAATCGGCAACAAGCCTTGCCCATCCGAATATCGTCAGCATTTACGATGTCGGCGAAGAAGATAACATTTACTACATCGTGATGGAGTATGTGGAAGGCAAGACGTTAAAGCAGTACATCCAGCAAAATGCACCTTTGCATCCTAGAGAAGCATTAAATTTAATGGAGCAAATCGTATCAGCCATTGCTCACGCACACGAAAATCAAATTGTCCATAGAGATATAAAGCCGCACAATATACTTATTGACAACCTCGGGAACATTAAAGTGACCGATTTTGGGATTGCTATGGCCCTGACATCAACAACCATTACCCACACTAATTCCGTGCTGGGCTCTGTACATTATTTGTCGCCTGAACAAGCGAGAGGTCAGATTGCAACAAAAAAATCTGACATTTATTCGCTCGGCATCGTCCTGTATGAAATGCTGACAGGCAGGCTCCCTTTTGACGGGGAATCGGCCGTATCAATCGCTTTAAAGCATTTGCAATCAGAAGCTCCGTCTCCAAAGAGATGGAACCCTGAGATCCCCCAAAGCGTCGAAAATATTATTTTAAAGGCGATGGCGAAAGACCCTCTTCACCGTTATTCCTCTGCGGAAGAAATGGGAGAAGATATTCGCACTGCCTTTAATACAGACAGATTAGATGAAAAGAAATTTGAAATACCTGATAACGACGAAAAAACGATCACCCATCCGATTGTTTTACATGATATACCTGAAACTGGGGAACAAACAATCATTCATCATGCAAAGGATCGGCAGCCGTCGGGAGCAGAAAAGGAACAAAAGCATGAAAATATTGTAAGCCCTAAGAAAAAAAGAAAATGGCTGAAAATGTTATGGATGGCGACAGCTGTAGTCATCATAGCCATCATTTTAGCACTTCTCGTTCTTCCTAAACTAATCCTTCCAAAAGATGTAGAAGTGCCTGATGTGAGAGGGAAAACATATGAGGAAGCTGTCAACCAATTGCTGAAGGAAGGATTTGATGTCAAAGACACGATTTTGCTGGAAAACGATGAAATTGAAGAAGGATATGTCATAAGGACAGAACCAGAAGCAGGAGAGATGGTAGAAGAAGGTTCTTCTATTATCATTTATGAAAGTGCAGGCAAGAAAAAGGTAACGCTTGATAATTATATCGGGAAGGATATCGAGAGAGTAAGACAGCTCCTTGAAGTAAAAGGATTTTCCAACATTACAGTATTGGAAGAATATAGCGGTGAAGAGGAAGGAACTGTCATTGACCAATCTCCGAGTGAGGGAGCAGAACTCATTCCTGATGAAGATGAAATTACATTAACCGTGAGCAAAGGACCGAGAAAAATCACCCTTGCAGATTTAACGGGATACACAGAAGAAGCTGTTAAGGACTATGTGGAAAAAGAAGGTTTATCTTTTTCAAAGAAAGAAGAACATTCCGATGAAGTTCCTGCCGGTCAAGTGATTTCCCAATCACCGAGCGCAGGAAAAAAAGTGCTTCCAGGCGAAAAAATAGAAGTGGTTATTTCCTTAGGTCCGGAAGAAAAGCCGGACAAAAAAGTCGTCCGTGAAGTAGAGATCCCGTTTGATCCCGAAATTCACGGCGAAGAAGCGGAAGTGGGTATTTATATCAATGATGCTGAGCATTCTATCGGTGAACCTTATGAAACATTTAAAATATCAAAGCCTACCAAAAAGAAAATTGAGCTGACGATTCAACCTGGTCAATCCGCTTATTATCAAGTTTTGCTGAATAATGAAGTGGTGAAAACTGAAACAGTTCCTTATCCTGAAAATTAATGAAAAAGGAGGTCATGTATGCCAAAAGGCAAAATTGTTAAAGCGTTAAGCGGATTTTATTACGTATTGGCTGAAAATAAGCTTTATCAATGCAGGGGAAGAGGGGTGTTTCGAAAAAATAAAATTTCCCCTCTAGTAGGAGATGAAGTTATTTTTCAGGCGGAAAATGAAAAAGAAGGCTACATTCTAGAAATTTTGCATAGAAAGAATGAATTGATCCGTCCGCCCATTTCAAACATTGATCAAGGGATCTTAGTTTTTTCCGCTGTAAGTCCAGATTTTAGTGCCAAGCTGCTGGATCGCTTTTTGGTGTTAATGGAAGCCAAAAACATTCGCCCGATCATTTGTATTACAAAAATGGACTTAATTGCAGATCATGTAATAGATGAAAAGATTCGTCAGTTTGCCAAAGATTATGAAAAAATTGGCTATCCTGTCTTTTTGATGACTACAAAAGAGCCTGAAACAGTTAAACAGGTCATTCCTTATTTAAAAGACAGCATTTCAGTGATTGCCGGGCAATCTGGAGTTGGCAAATCCTCCATGTTGAACTGCCTGGATCACCGTTTGCAATTGAAGACAGGAGAAATTTCCGATCATTTGGGGAGAGGAAAGCATACAACGAGACATGTAGAGCTCATTTCATTGGGAGGGGGACTAGTCGCCGATACGCCCGGATTTAGTTCGCTGGAGTTTACGGGTATAGAAGCTGATGACTTGCCGAATTGCTTTCCAGAGATAAAAGAATTTAGCATTCAATGTAAATTTCGAGGCTGTCTTCATCAGAAGGAGCCAAAATGCGCCGTTAAAGAAGCGGTTGAAAATGGCGATATTTCCTCCTACAGGTACGAACATTATCTTCAGTTTTTAGAAGAGATAAAAGAAAGAAAGCCGAGGTATTGAACATGGTTAAAATTGCACCTTCGATTTTATCCGCAGATTTTTCTAGGTTGGCAGAAGAAATTATTGATGTGGAAAAAGGAGGAGCGGATTACATTCATGTTGACGTGATGGACGGCCACTTTGTGCCGAATATTACGATCGGTCCGCTCATTGTGCAAGCGATCCGCCCAGTGACCAAGCTGCCGCTTGATGTTCATTTAATGATTGAACAGCCTGATCGTTATATTCCTGCTTTTGTTGAAGCAGGAGCCGACTTGTTGTCCGTTCATGCGGAAGCCTGCCCGCATCTTCATCGAACGATCCATTTAATCAAATCGAATGGAGTGAAAGCAGGTGTTGTTTTAAATCCACATACTCCTGTATCGATGATCGAGCATGTAATAGAAGATGTTGATCTCGTGCTTTTGATGACGGTTAACCCTGGATTTGGCGGACAAGCGTTTATTCCATCAGTCATCAAAAAAATTCAGCAAGTTTCCAGCATCTTGAAAGAAAGAAATTTGCAAGTTGAGATCGAAGTGGACGGCGGCATCAACGCTGAAACAGCCAAATTGTGTGTGGAAGCTGGAGCAAATGTGCTTGTGGCAGGATCAGCCATTTATAATGAAAAAGATCGCAAGCAAGCGATCAAATCTATAAGAGGAATGTGAAAGAACCGTTTATATGCGGTTCTTTTCACATTTAAAGGAAAAAATTTTTCATTTTTACGTCGATTCTTCAATAGATGTCAAGTACTTTTTTATTTTTTTCATGCATAAAGATATTGTAAGAAAAGTTGATGAAGACGTTCTAATTAGTATCTAAAATACGGATGATGAATATGCTACTTATAGACGTTTTTTAGATTTCTCATGGGGAGGGTAAATATAAATGAGATTTTATACAATTAAGCTTCCGAGGTTTTTAGGAGGAATTATACGGGCAATGCTCGGTTCATTTAAGAAAGATTAAAGAAGCACCTATCAAGGTGCTTTCTGCTTGTAGACAAAGCCAAATGGTGTGAACTCTACAAGCTTTTTTTATACCAAATTATATTGTGGGGATTTACCATTCTGTTAGAATGTTCGGCTTCAACTGGAAAAAATAATAGAGGACACCGATTAAGTGCATGTTGCCTTCGTTTTTAGCAAACTTTCAACAAATACAGTAAATGGCAGGGGTTTTTGTCTTCAATACTAAAAAGCTGCCTCATTTTTCTTCCATTTTTTTTTGTGTAAAAAAGAATTTTTTTAATTTAAAGTAGACTTTATGCGGTTGATTTTGTGTATGCCAAAAGGAACACGGATCGGGCTGAAGAAAGGCAAGGCAAACTGTTTGAGAAAGTGGAATGTATTCCGATCGTTAATATGTAGTAAATAACCTATGTAGTTTTTTTAGCAGTTTGAAAAAATTTCATATTAACGTGGATTTTAAAGTTGCAGAATTCGCCTAAAAAGAAGAATGTGCTTGAAGAAATGTGACATTGGGAGTGCTTCAAAAGGTGAATAAAGAGTATTGAAACAAAACGGTCAGAAGTTTGTTAAAGCGCCGATTTTTTAAACGCTTATTTTCGAAATACTTTTGATCAGAAGATATCGGGATTCGCCGATTTCTTCTGATCATAATCCAACCTCTTGTCGTCTAACTTTTGTTTTATACACGCTCAACTTTTCCAGATTTAAGAGCACGTGCAGAAACGTATACACGTTTTGGCTTTCCATTCACAAGAATTCGCACTTTTTGAAGGTTCGCTCCCCATTTGCGTCTTGAAGCGTTCATAGCGTGAGAGCGTGTATTGCCAAAGCTTGTTTTTTTGCCAGTAATCACGCATTTACGAGCCATTTCTATACCTCCTAACTTGCAAGGAAATTGCTATTTTGACAATGTTTCAAGATACTATAATAATGTAACATACACCCTTGATCATTGCAATATAAATTCACCTCACTTTCAAGAATTTACGCTTGACATCATCATGTATTAATGCTCTTATTATGTAGGGAGCCATGACATTTCTTTAAATCCAAATCATCATATAGTAAAATGTTTGTAATGAACGTATGCTAAAGGAGGAACTCGAATGTCCATCGAATTAAAAACGAAATATGGCCAGATCGAAATTTCGAATGATGTAGTCGCACAAGTTGCCGGCGGTGCAGCTGTTGATTGTTACGGAATTGTCGGAATGGCTTCCAAAAATCAAATTAAAGACGGACTCTCAGAAATTTTACGGCGAGAAAATTTCAGCCGTGGAGTGATCGTCCGCCAAGAACAAGAGAGCGTTCATATTGATATGTATATTATTGTCAGCTATGGAACAAAAATATCAGAAGTTGCTCATAATGTTCAAACAAAAGTGAAATATACATTAAATCAAATTCTTGGATTATCTGTCGATTCCATTAACATATATGTGCAAGGGGTTCGTGTAACGAATCCGTAGAGAAGGAGGAAACATTTGTGGCCAATACTTTGCTTGATGGGAAGCGCTTTGCGGAAATGGTGATTCAAGGAGCGAATCATCTATCTAATAATGCGAAAGTGGTGGATGCGTTAAACGTTTTTCCTGTTCCGGATGGTGATACGGGAACAAATATGAATTTATCCATCACAGCTGGAGCGAAAGAAGTACAAAAACATGTTTCATCAAATATCGGTTCTGTAGCTGGAGCATTTGCAAAAGGTCTGTTAATGGGCGCGCGTGGAAATTCTGGGGTTATTTTATCCCAGCTTTTTCGTGGGTTTGCAAAAGCGGTTGAAGGAAAAGAATCGATCAATGCGGATGAATTTGCTAAAGCTTTTCAAGCAGGTGTTGATACTGCCTATAAAGCTGTTATGAAGCCTGTTGAAGGGACCATTTTAACGGTTGCAAAAGATGCTGCGAAAAAAGCTGTTAAAACAGCTAAATCAACCGATGATCTGACAATTGTTATGGAAGAAGTGGTAAAAGAAGCAAAGGAGTCATTAAAGAGAACGCCTGAGCTTCTGCCTGTCCTAAAAGAAGTGGGCGTTGTGGACAGCGGTGGACAAGGACTTGTATTTATTTACGAGGGATTTTTGGCAGAATTAAAGGGAGAGAAAATTTCCGAATCCCCTAAGCTTCCTTCGATGGACAAACTGGTAAGTGCAGAGCATCATAAAAATGCACAAAGTCATATTAATACAGAAGATATTAAATATGGATATTGTACAGAATTTATGGTTCGGTTTGAAAAAGAAAAAGAGCCGTTTTCTGAAAAGAAATTTCGCGAAGATTTATCCCGGTTCGGAGATTCGCTTTTAGTAATTGCCGATGATGAACTTGTCAAAGTACATATCCATTCTGAACAACCTGGCGAGGTATTGACATACGGGCAGCGCTACGGCAGCTTATTGAATATGAAAATTGAAAACATGCGCGAGCAGCATAGTACAATTGTCAATAATCAAACGGAAAATGTATTATCTACTGAACCGGCGGCACCCAAAAATGAAAAGTACGGAATTATCGCGGTTGCCATGGGCTCGGGAATTTCCGATCTTTTTACATCAATTGGTGCAACAAAAATTATTGAAGGCGGCCAGACGATGAATCCAAGTACTGAAGATTTTGTAAAGGCTGTCGAACAGTTGAACGCAGAGAATATTATTATTTTGCCGAACAATTCCAATATCATTATGGCAGCCAATCAAGCAGCACAAATAACTGATAAAAATATAAGAGTCATTGAAACGAAAAGCGTTCCTCAAGGATTATCCGCCCTGCTGGCTTTCAATCCTGAACTCGGTTTAGAGGAAAACGTAAAGGCGATGGAGGAAGCAAGCAGGAATGTGAAAACAGGACAAGTCACATATGCTGTAAGGGATACAAGTATTGAAGGACTTGCGATAGAAAAAGGAGACTTCATGGGGATTTACGAGAAAACCATCGTCGCAAAAGATAAAAGCAAGCTTGAAGCTGCCAAAAAGTTGTTGGATCAAATGATCGATGAAGAGGATGAAATATTGACGATTCTCCAAGGAGAAGATGCATCCGAAAACGAAGTAGACCAATTAGTCCAACATGTTGAAAATCATTATAAACATATCGAAATTGAGGTTCATAATGGAAATCAGCCATTATATTCTTATATTTTTTCAGTTGAGTAGAGCAGGAGGGCTTCGGCCTTCCTCTTTTTATTTCACGGTTTAAGTATTTTTGGTAAACTAAATATCGATATTTCAAACGGTTTTAAAGGAGGTTTCCCGCGGCTAAGTTCAAAGCTGCAAACAGAACATGAACCAATTGCTACAACCGGTCACAGCGGTTAAAGGGGTAGGAGAACAAACAGAACGTTTGCTGCATGATATGGGAATACATACTGTTTCTGATTTGCTTTATTATTTTCCTAATCGCTATGAAGACAACCGTTTAAAGGATCTTGCTGAAGTGAAGCATAAAGAAAGAGTGACAGTCGAAGGAAAGGTTTACAGCGAGCCATTGCTGACCTATTACGGAAAGAAGCGGTCGCGTCTTTCCTTTCGCCTGCTTGTCGGCCGTTATGTTGTCACTGCAGTATGTTTTAATAGACCATATTACAAACAGAAGCTTGCCATCAATCAGGTTGTTACCGTCTCTGGCATTTGGGACCGCAATCGGCAAACTGTCAATGTTCAACAGATTCATTTTGGGCCTCATAAGCAAAATCAAGAAGTAGAACCCGTTTATTCAGTCCGCGGAAAGCTGACTGTTTCAGAGCTAAAACGGATTATCAGGACCGCCATCCAGTCGTATTCCAGTTTTATTCCAGAAAATTTGCCGGAAATGCTCAGGAAGCGATATAAATTGCCGATGAAAGAAGAAGCGGTAAGAGCCATGCACCTTCCCAAAAATGCCGATGAACTGAAACAGGCAAGAAGAAGATTTGTTTATGAAGAATTTTTATTATTTCAATTGAAAATGCAGGCGATTAAACATTTTCGCAGGTCTTCCTCAAGAGGAATTTCTCATCATTTTGATCGAAAAGAATTGCAATCCTTTATCGACACGCTTCCTTTTTCATTAACAAACGCACAAAAGCGTGTCGTTTCGGAAATTTTATCCGATATGTCTTCACCCTACAGGATGAACCGCCTTCTTCAAGGAGATGTTGGATCAGGGAAAACCGCAGTTGCTGCCATTGTGATGTATGCCGCTGTGTTAAGCGGCTATCAAGCGGCATTGATGGTTCCAACGGAAATTTTAGCTGAGCAGCATGCGAAATCATTGTCAAATCTTTTTTCGCATACGTCTGTCCGCATCGCTTTATTAACAAGCTCAATCAAAGGGAAAAAACGAAAAGAACTGCTTCTTCAGTTGAAATCCGGGGACATTAACATGATCATAGGGACGCATTCCCTTATTCAGGAGGAAGTGAATTTTTGCCGTTTAGGGCTTGTGATTACGGATGAACAGCATCGGTTCGGCGTCAATCAGCGAAGAATATTGCGGGAAAAAGGAGAATTCCCAGATGTGTTATTTATGACGGCAACTCCTATTCCAAGAACTCTTGCTATAACTGCATTTGGCGAAATGGATGTTTCCATCATTGATGAAATGCCTTCCGGAAGAAAGAAGGTAAAAACATATTGGGTTCGGCCGGAAATGTTAACCCGAATTCTAATATTTATTGAAAAAGAAGTGAAAAAGGGCCATCAAGCGTATGTGATTTGTCCGTTAATTGAAGAATCGGAAAATTTGGATGTTGAAAATGCTGTGACAGTGCACAGTCAATTAACTCAATTTTATCAGGGCAGAATTCAAATCGGCCTTTTGCATGGGCGCATGTCACAAGAAGAGAAAAATCAGGTGATGATGGATTTTAGCGAAAATAAAGTGCAAGTTCTTGTCTCCACGACAGTAGTGGAAGTGGGCGTAAACGTACCGAATGCCACGGTCATGTTAGTTTACGATGCGGAGCGGTTTGGTCTTGCCCAGCTCCATCAGCTGAGAGGAAGAGTTGGACGGGGAAACTTGCAATCCTATTGCATACTGCTTTCAGATCCGAAATCAGAAATAGGAAAAGAAAGAATGAGAATTATGACGGAAACAGATGATGGCTTCCGTTTAGCTGAAAAAGATTTGGAGCTTAGAGGTCCAGGAGATTTTTTCGGCAAAAAACAAAGCGGCATACCAGAGTTTAAAATCGCCGACATGGTCCATGATTACAGAGCGCTTGAAACTGCGAGATCTGACGCTGCCAAACTGATTCAGTCTGATGCTTTTTGGAAAGATGAACAATTTGCGCCGCTCCGCGATGATTTAGAGGCTTCCGGAGTGTTGAGCGGAGAGAAGCTGGATTAGCCAAAAAAAGAATTCATTGTTGCAAACTTATTTCTTTGATTATATACTTGTTATTAGTACCTAGTCTTAATACTAGTCGGACGGTGTAAAAAATGAGACGCAGTAAAAAGGAAAGACAGCGTTTATTGTTGGAAACAATTCAAGAAACGCCTTTTATTACAGATGAAGAATTAGCTGAAAAATTTGGCGTCAGCGTCCAAACCATCCGTTTGGACAGACTAGAACTGTCGATCCCGGAATTAAGAGAACGAATCAAGCATGTCGCTGAACGAAAACTTGAAGATGAAGTCAAATCCCTTCCGATTGATGAAGTGATCGGTGAAATTATTGATCTTGAGCTCGATAAATCAGCTATTTCGATTTTTGATGTTAAAAAAGAGCATGTTTTTAGCCGAAATCAAATTGCACGCGGCCATCATCTATTTGCACAAGCGAACTCTCTTGCCGTCGCTTGCATTGATGATGAATTGGCATTAACGGCTAAAGCGACAATCCGTTTCACACGGCAAGTAAAAGAAAATGAGCGCGTTGTCGCAAAAGCAAAAGTCACTCGCATTGACCGAGATAAAGGCCGCACGTTTGTTGAAGTAAACAGCTATGTCGGCAACGAACTCGTTTTTTCAGGTGAATTTGAAATGTTCAGATCTGCGAATCAATCTAAAAAGGAAGGGGCAAAACATGAAGATAGCCATTGATGCAATGGGGGGAGACAACGCGCCTCAAGCGGTTGTAAAAGGAGCATTAAGAGCGCTTGATGAATTTTCTGATTTGGAAATTGAATTAATCGGAAATGAGTCGCTGATCACTCCATTGTTAGAAGGAAGACATACAAACGTTTCTATTTTTCATACAGAAGAAAAAATTGAAAATGACGACGAACCTGTTCGGGCTGTGCGCAGAAAAAAAAATGCGTCGATGGTCATTATGGCTGAAAGAGTTCGCGACAAAAAGGCGGATGCCTGCATTTCAGCTGGGAATACAGGCGCGCTTATGACTGCCGGTCTGTTTATTATCGGCCGTATAAACGGCATCGACCGGCCGGCGCTGGCACCAACGCTGCCGACCCTTGATGGAAAAGGCTTTGTGATGCTCGATGTCGGCGCTAATGCAGATGCGAAAATGGAACATCTGCAGCAGTATGCAATCATGGGCTCCGTTTATGCAGAAAAGGTGAGAGGGATCAAATCTCCGAGAGTTGGCTTGCTCAACATTGGAACGGAGGAAAAAAAGGGGAACGAATTAGCTAAACAGGCTTTTCAACTTCTGTCTCAATCGCCGATCAACTTTGTCGGCAATGTAGAAGCGCGCGACCTGCTGTCAGGAGCGGCTGATGTTGTAGTAACGGACGGTTTTTCAGGAAACATTGCTTTGAAAGCCATTGAAGGCACAGCACTTTCGGTATTTGCCATGATGAAAGAGGCGCTGACAAGCTCTTTTACAGCGAAAATTGCTGCAGCTGTTTTGAAGCCGAAATTAAAAGGACTAAAGAAAAAAATGGATTATTCAGAGCATGGCGGGGCTTGCTTATTCGGGCTGAAAGCACCGGTGATCAAAGCCCACGGTTCATCCGATGAGCTGGCTATTTTTCATGCTATTCGCCAGGCTCGGGAAATAGTGGCGAACTCCGTATCTTCAACGATAGAAGAAACGATTCAGAACATGCAATTGAAAGGGGATTGACAATGGGGAAAACTGCTCTTCTGTTTCCGGGACAAGGCTCTCAGCAAGTCGGTATGGGAAAAGATTTTTTTGATCAAGTTCCCATTTCCAAGGAAATTTTTCAAAAAGCAAATGAACGTTTAGACTTTGATTTAACTTCTATTATTTTCAACGGTCCGCAAGAAGAATTGACGTTAACATACAATGCACAGCCTGCACTGCTGACGACAAGCGCTGCGATTTTTGAAGCATTGAAACAGTATGAAGTCGTTTTTGATTATGTTGCCGGACACAGCCTGGGTGAATATACAGCATTAGTGGCGGCAAACGTCATGACAGTTGAAGATGCAGTCTATGTTGTAAGAAAGCGCGGTGAACTGATGGAAAAAGCGGTTCCTGCAGGAGAAGGATCCATGGCTGCCGTTTTAGGTATGGTGCAGGAAGAACTTGAAAACATAACAAAACAAATCTCGAATGAAGGCACACTAGTACAACTGGCAAATTTAAATTGTCCCGGGCAAATCGTTATTTCTGGAACAAAAGAAGGAGTACAAAGAGCTGGGGAGCTTGCTAAAGAAAAGGGCGCCAAGCGGGTAATCCCGCTGGAAGTAAGCGGTCCATTTCATTCTGAATTGATGAAGCCGGCTGCCAGCGAGCTGTCCAAAGTGCTTGATGAAGTGACCATTCAAGATGCATCCGTTCCTGTCATCGCAAACGTGACTGCTGCTCCTGTTCAAAATAAAGATGAAATCAAGAGCCTTTTGATTGAGCAGCTTTATTCTCCTGTTCGATGGGAAGAAAGTGTACGGTCGATGATTCAAGCAGGGGTGACAACGTTTATTGAAATCGGTGCTGGAAAAGTTCTGACAGGTCTTGTCAAAAAGGTGGATCGCAGCGTTAAAACATACAATATTTTTGATTTGTCATCATTAGAAGCAGTTCTTCATGACATAAAGGAGGTATGATTATGCTTTCAGGGAAAACGGCCCTTGTAACGGGAGGAAGCCGCGGAATCGGCCGAGCGATTGCTATTGATCTTGCCAAAAATGGCGCGGATGTTGCTGTAAATTACTCTGGTAATGAGGAAAAAGCCAATGAAGTGGTAAAAGAAATTGAATCCTTAGGACGGAAAGCTTTTGCCATTCGCGCTAATGTTGCAAATGCTGATGAAGTAAACAGCATGGTCAATGAAGTAATCGAACGATTCGGCCGTCTCGACATTCTTGTAAATAATGCCGGAATCACGAAAGATAATTTGCTTATGCGAATGAAAGAATCAGAATGGGACGACGTGATCAACATAAATTTAAAAGGCGTTTTCAATTGTACAAAAGCGGTCACAAGACAAATGATGAAGCAGCGTTCCGGCAGGATCATCAACATCGCATCGATCGTCGGTATAGCTGGTAATGCTGGCCAGGCAAACTATGTAGCGGCTAAAGCCGGGATTATCGGACTGACGAAGACGACTGCGAAGGAGCTGGCGGGCCGAAATATTACAGTAAATGCTGTAGCGCCAGGTTTTATTTCAACCGATATGACGGATCAGCTTCCTGAACAAATAAGAAATGAAATGCTCAAACAAATTCCGCTCGGACGTTTCGGCGAGCCGAATGATATTGCCAATATGGTAACATTCATTGCTTCTGATAAAAGCTCCTATATGACAGGGCAAACACTTTGTCTCGACGGCGGAATGGTCATGTATTAATTTTGAATTCGTTGTAGTAATATGAAGACAAATCTTCTATAATACTGGAGGGAGGTGAAAGTTATGGCAGATGTATTGGAGCGTGTTACGAAGATCATCGTCGACCGTCTCGGAGTTGATGAATCTGAAGTAAAGCTTGAATCCTCTTTTAAAGACGATCTCGGCGCTGATTCCCTAGACGTTGTTGAACTTGTTATGGAATTAGAAGATGAGTTCGGCATGGAAATTTCCGACGAAGAAGCGGAACAAATTGTGACTGTAGGGGATGCAGTTAATTACATACAGAGCAAACTATAATTGCATGTTTTTAAAAAGTCCCGTATCTTTGCGGGGCTTTCTCCCTTTTCATCCCTTTTTTTGTTAACATAAAGTAGAGGTTGTTTCATTTGTTTAGAAAATGGAGGTAACGTATGCCTAACAAAACAAATTTAAAAAAAATTTTTTTTAAAAAAATAGAAAAGTTTCGTGATTTCCAAGCAAAAATCGGCATTACGTTCACGAATGAAAAGCTCTTATTTCAGGCTTTTACACATTCATCCTATGTGAATGAGCATCGCAAAAAACCGTATGAAGACAATGAACGGCTGGAATATTTAGGTGATGCAGTATTGGAGCTGACGGTTTCGGAGTACTTGTATAAAAAATATCCGACAATGTCTGAAGGCAATTTAACAAAGCTGAGAGCTGCCATTGTTTGCGAGCCATCGCTTGTTACTTTTGCCAACGAGCTTTCTTTTGGCGAACTCGTTTTGCTCGGAAAAGGAGAGGAAATGACTGGGGGGCGCGGTCGTCCAGCTCTTTTAGCTGATGTCTTTGAGGCATTTATCGGCGCTTTGTATTTGGATCAAGGTCTTGAGTCAGTCACTTCTTTTTTAAATAAGGTCGTTTTCCCGAAAATCGACGAAGGTGCTTTTTCTCATGTGATGGATTTTAAAAGCAGATTGCAAGAGCTTATTCAGCGTGACGGAAAAGGTGTTTTGGATTATAAAATTTTGGAAGAAAAAGGCCCCGCTCATAATAAAGAATTTGTTGCAACCGTATCTTTAAACGGAGAGGTGATCGGTTCAGGAGTGGGCCGTTCCAAAAAAGAAGCAGAACAGCATGCAGCTGAACAAGGATTGCAAAAATTAGGCGAATTCCCCCAAAAATAAACGGGGGATTTTTTATTGATATTGCTCCGATCATTTTTTGTTATGGTAAAATAGGAAAAACTTATTTGGAATGAAAGGGGATCACCATGTTCCTCAAACGTTTAGATATCGTAGGATTTAAATCTTTTGCAGATCGGATCAGCGTTGATTTTGCTGGCGGTGTTACCGCTGTTGTCGGCCCAAATGGGAGCGGAAAATCGAATATAACAGAAGCTATTCGATGGGTTCTTGGGGAGCAATCAGCAAAATCATTAAGAGGATCCAAAATGGAGGATATTATTTTTGCTGGAAGCGATACTCGCAAACGTTTAAATATGGCGGAAGTCACTTTAACTCTTGATAACGGCGATCAGTTTTTGCCGATCGATTATCATGAGGTAAGTGTGACAAGAAGAGTTTACCGCTCTGGAGAAAGTGAATTTTTTATAAACAAGCAATCTTGCCGCTTAAAAGATATTATCGACCTGTTCATGGATTCCGGGCTCGGAAAAGAAGCGTTTTCAATTATCAGCCAAGGAAAGGTTGAAGAAATTTTAAGCGCGAAACCGGAAGATCGGCGGACAATTTTTGAAGAAGCGGCTGGTGTGCTAAAATATAAAACCCGAAAAAAGAAAGCTGAAATAAAACTTGCTGAAACTGAAGAAAATTTAAATAGAGTTCAAGACATTTTATATGAACTGAATGCGCAAATTGAGCCCCTTAAAATGCAGGCATCTATTGCAAAGGATTATTTGGATAAAAAGGAAGAACTGAAGCAGCATGAGGTCGCTCTTCTCGCGCATGAAATTGAAGAGCTTCATGATAGATGGGAAGCATTGAAGCGTTCGGTCGAAGAAAATCGCGATCGCGAACTAGAGCTGACATCGCAAATACAAAAAAAAGAAGCGAATCTGGAAGAAATGCGGGATCAAATCAGTGCATTGGATGAATCAATCAATGATTTGCAGCAAGTTCTTCTTTTGGCAAGCGAAGAACTGGAGAAGCTTGAAGGGAAAAAAGAAGTTTTAAAAGAAAGAAAAAAACATGCGGCGCAAAACGAACAGCAGTTGAAAGAGCAAATCGCTGAGCTGACTGAACAAATAAATCAATTATTAAAAGAAAAAGAAGAGCAAAAAAGCGTCTATGAAACATGCGAAAAAGAAGTAAAAGAACTAAAATCCTTCCTGCAAAAAAAAGAAAACGAGCTGCTAAGCCTGGATGGAAACATCGAGGAAAAGCTTGAGCAGCTAAAAAGTGACTATTTTGAAAAATTAAATGAACTGGCAAGCGCTCGAAATGAAATCAATTATATTGAGGAGCAGCTAAGCTTGCGAAAAGTCAAAGCAGACCGCTTAGACGAGGCAAACGAAAAATATATTTCCGAAAGAAAAGAGCTGAAAAAAGAGAAAGGGAAAATAGAAGCACAGCTTTCTAAAATCGGAAAAACATTGCAAAATCAGCTTTCCTCTTATCATACAGGCTTAAAAACGTTGGAAAGCCTAAAACAACAATATGAAAAGAAGGAATCGCTGCTTTATCAAGCATATCAATATTTACAAAAAGCAAAATCAAAAAAAGAAATGCTAGAGGCGATGCAGGAGGATTATACCGGTTTCTTCCAGGGTGTCCGCGAAGTTTTAAAAGCAAAACACAAGCTAAAAGGCATACATGGTGCTGCTATCGAGCTGTTGACAACGAAACATGAATATGAAACAGCCATTGAAATTGCTCTTGGCGCGGCAAGCCAGCATATAGTCGTTGACGATGAAGAATCGGCAAGACAGGCGATTGCGTTTTTGAAGAAAAATGCATTCGGCAGAGCGACGTTCCTTCCTTTATCTGTCATCAAAGGCCGCTCAATCCCGAAATATCAGCTTTCGATTGCAGAAAGCCATCCTGATTTTATCGGGATAGCGTCTCAACTCGTGGAATATGAATCAGCATATAAGCCGATCATAGAAAATCTGTTAGGAAACGTTATTATTGCAAAAACGTTGGAAGGGGCAAATGCGATTGCCAAACAAATTCAGTACTCGCACCGAATTGTTACGCTTGAAGGCGATGTAGTCAATCCAGGCGGATCGATGACAGGAGGAGCGGTGAAGCAGAAATCACCTTCTTTCCTTACCAAAAACCGAGAGCTTGAGTCGATTCGCGACAAAATTGCGGAAATGGAAGAAAAGACAGCTTTGCTCGAAAAAGAAGTAAAAAATCTGAAGCAATCGATTGCCAAAAAAGAGAAAGAGCTTGATGATCTGCGGGAAGAAGGATCTTCTTTGCGAATGGAAGAGCAAGCTTTGAAGGGCAGCTTGAGGGAAATTGAATTAAAAGAGCGAAATATTAATGATCATTTGAAGCTTTACGATGCTGAAAAAATCGCCTATGTAGAAGAACAGGAGAAGTTAGATGAAAGAAAAACAAAATTGCTGTCCTCCATCGAACAAATGGAAGGACAAATACAACAGCTAGATTCAGAGATTCGTCAGCTGGCCGAGAAGAAGGAGAAACAGCAAAAATCAAAGGAAGAATGGATGCAGGAAATAACAGAGCTCAAAATTATTCTTGCAGGAAAAGAGGAATCCTTTAAAAATAGTAAGGAACAATTAGCACGCCTTGAAAAAGAATATCATCTGGCGAATCAAAAAAAGAAAGAGGCGGAAAAAGATTTACAACTATTATTGGATGAAATCGACCGCGATCACTCCGGTGAAATCCAATTGGAAGAAATAAAAAAGGAGAAGCTTGAGGACAAAAATAAAACAATTGAATTGATCGCATCCCGCAGACGCCAGCGAATGAGCATGCAAGAAGAGCTGGAACGAGAAGAAAAAGAATGGAAAGAGCTGAAGCGCGCTCATAAACAACTGACGGACGTTCTAAAAGATGAAGAAGTGAAATTAAACAGGCTGGATGTGGAGCTTGATCAGCTCTTGAATTATTTGCAAAATGAGTATAAGCTAACTTTTGAAGCAGCAAAGGCCCGCTTTCCTTTACAGATGGAGAAAGAAGAGGCGAAGAAAAAAGTAAAGCTGATTAAACTGGCATTAGAAGAGCTTGGAACCGTAAACTTAGGGGCAATTGATGAGTACGAGCGGGTGCGTGAACGGCATGAGTTTTTAACAGAACAGAGGGACGATTTATTGAATGCAAAAGAAACTCTTTTTAAAGTCATCGCCGAAATGGATGAAGAAATGAAAAAGCAGTTTTCCCAAATGTTTGCCAAAATACGTTCTCAATTCGATATCGTTTTTAAAGAACTGTTCGGAGGCGGAAAAGCGGATTTAATTTTGACAAATCCCGACGATCTGTTAAACACCGGAGTGGACATTATTGCTCAGCCTCCAGGGAAAAAACTGCAATATTTAAGCCTGCTGTCCGGAGGCGAACGCGCTTTGACTGCAATTGCCCTTCTATTTTCCATATTAAAGGTACGTCCTGTTCCGTTTTGTGTTCTCGATGAAGTAGAGGCGGCATTAGATGAAGCAAACGTTCAAAGATTTTCTAAATTTTTGAAGCGTTTCAGTGAGAATACTCAATTTATTGTCATCACCCACCGGAAAGGGACGATGGAAGAAGCGGATGCTTTATATGGTGTGACAATGCAAGAATCGGGAGTGTCAAAAGTTGTATCCGTCCGCTTGGAAGATACAGTTAGATATGTGAAATCGTCGTGAAAGGAAGAAAAAATAAATGAGTTTTTTTAAGAAATTAAAAGAAAAAATTTCAAAGCAGAAGGATTCAGTAACGGCAAAATTTAAAGAAGGGCTTGAAAAAACGAGAAGCTCTTTTACAGAAAGCTTAAATGAACTTGTTTCGCGCTATCGAAAGGTTGATGAAGAATTTTTCGAGGAATTAGAGGAAATTTTGATTACTGCCGACGTCGGCGTTCAAACGGTCATGGACTTGATCGATGAATTGAAAATGGAAGTGAAAAGGCGAAACATTCAAGAACCGAAGGAAGTGCGCGCTGCCATTTCCGAAAAGCTTGTTGAAATTTACCAAGGAGAAGACGGCGCTCCTACCGATTTAAACATTGAAGACGGCCGGTTAAACATCGTATTGTTTGTTGGCGTCAATGGTGTTGGAAAAACGACGACGATCGGAAAGCTTGCACATCGATTAAAAGAAGAAGGAAAATCTGTCCTTCTTGCTGCCGGCGACACGTTCCGAGCAGGCGCCATCGAACAGCTGGAAGTTTGGGGGGATCGGGTTGGCGTAGATGTGATTAAACAATCGGCAGGCTCTGATCCTGCTGCCGTCGTGTATGACGCCATTCAGGCCGCTCGCTCTCGAAAAGTAGACGTCTTATTATGTGATACTGCTGGACGGCTTCAAAATAAGATGAATTTAATGAAAGAGCTTGAGAAAGTAAAGCGGGTTATCGAACGGGAAATTCCAGGTGCTCCGCATGAAGTGCTGCTTGTCCTTGATGCGACAACCGGACAAAATGCAATGAGCCAGGCAAGACAGTTTTCAGAAGCGACAAATGTCACTGGAATTGCCTTGACAAAATTGGACGGCACTGCGAAGGGAGGAATTGTTCTAGCCATTCGAAATGAGCTGAACATTCCTGTAAAACTGGTGGGGCTTGGCGAAAAAATGGACGATCTTGAGAAATTTGATGCAGAGAAATATGTTTATGGGCTGTTTGCCGATTTAGTAGATGAAGCGTAACGTAATTGTGTTAAGAAAAAAACTTGACATCTACAGTTAGAATCGATACACTAAAAACATGTAAAGGCAATTCACTTAACAACAGGGGGTGTTGATGTTGCTTGAAAAAACAACGAGGATGAATTATTTATTTGATTTTTATCAGTCGTTGTTGACGCCAAAGCAAAAAAGCTACATGTCTCTGTACTACTTGGATGATTACTCCCTAGGTGAAATTGCTGAAGAATACAACGTCAGCCGCCAGGCAGTGTACGACAACATAAAACGGACGGAAATGATGCTGGAGGAATACGAGCAGAAGCTTCAGCTGTTCAAGAAATTTCAAGAGCGTAAAAAAATAATTGAAAAGCTGAAAGGTCTGCCTTTCCAATCAGAAATGAAGGAAGAATTTGACCGACTACTTCATCTTTTGGAAAAACTGGATTAGGAGGAGCCGCCATGGCTTTTGAGGGATTAGCCAACCGACTGCAAAACACGATGGCTAAAATCCGCGGCAAAGGAAAGGTTTCTGAAGCGGATGTCAAAGAAATGATGAGGGAAGTTCGTCTTGCTCTTTTGGAAGCGGACGTCAACTATAAAGTCGTCAAAGACTTTATTAAGAAAGTCAGCGAAAGGGCTGTTGGCCAGGAAGTCATGAAAAGCTTGACACCAGGCCAGCAAGTTATCAAAGTAGTGAAAGAAGAGCTGACCGAGCTGATGGGCGGCGAGCAGAGCAAAATTGCCGTAAGCAAACGGCCGCCGACGGTGATTTTGATGGCGGGCCTTCAAGGTGCAGGGAAAACGACTACGACTGGAAAGCTTGCCAACTACTTGCGAAAAAAACATAACCGAAACCCGCTTCTTGTTGCAGCTGATATTTATCGTCCTGCAGCCATTAAACAATTAGAAACATTAGGAAAGCAGCTTGGCATGCCTGTATTTTCACTCGGCGACAAGGTAAGCCCTGTTGAAATAGCCAAACAGGCGCTGGAATATGCCAAAAATGAGCATCATGATTATGTTCTCATTGATACAGCCGGACGCTTGCATATCGATGAAAATCTGATGGATGAATTAAAGCAGGTGAAGGAAGCTGCAAATCCTGATGAGATTTTTCTCGTTGTCGATGCCATGACTGGACAAGATGCCGTCAATGTGGCAAAAAGCTTTCATGATGAGCTTGGCATTACCGGTGTTATTTTGACAAAGCTTGATGGGGATACACGTGGCGGTGCTGCGCTTTCCATTCGTG
Organism: Aeribacillus sp. FSL K6-2833; assembly: GCF_037965815.1. Classification (GTDB taxonomy): domain Bacteria; phylum Bacillota; class Bacilli; order Bacillales; family Aeribacillaceae; genus Aeribacillus; species Aeribacillus composti. Next base: position 1,641,084 of record NZ_CP150189.1, read on the forward strand.
CGGCAACAGGTGCTCCGATTAAATTTGCCGGGATGGGCGAAAAGCTGGATGCGCTCGAACCGTTTCATCCCGAACGAATGGCATCGCGTATATTAGGAATGGGAGATGTCTTGACCCTGATCGAAAAGGCTCAAGAGAACGTCGATCAGGAGAAAGCGAAGCAGCTGGAAGAAAAAATGAGGACGATGTCTTTTACTTTCGATGATTTTTTAGAGCAGCTTGAACAAGTAAGAAACATGGGTCCTCTTGATGAGTTGATTTCCATGCTGCCTGGTGCAGGGAAAATGAAAGGCTTGAAAAACATTCAAGTTGATGAAAAGCAGCTAAGCCACGTTGAAGCGATCATCCGCTCCATGACAAAAGAAGAAAAAGAGAAGCCGGAAATTATTAATGCAAGCAGAAGAAAACGGATTGCTAAAGGGAGCGGTACTTCTGTCCAGGAAGTAAACAGGCTTTTAAAGCAGTTTGAAGAAATGAAAAAAATGATGAAGCAAATGACTTCAATGACAAAAGGCAAGCGAAAAGGATTTAAATTTCCTTTTATGTAATAAAAATTTATTCTGTTAAGAAAAAACACTTTACAAACTTTTTGATCATTGATAATATTCTATTTTGTTGAAAATATTTCGGAGGTGTAAAAAAATATGGCAGTTAAAATTCGTTTAAAACGCATGGGTGCAAAAAAATCTCCATTTTATCGCATTGTTGTAGCTGATTCCCGTTCTCCTAGAGATGGACGTTTCATTGAAACGATCGGTACGTACAATCCAGTAAAGGATCCTGCTGAAGTGAAAATTGACGAAGAATTGGCTCTTAAGTGGCTTCAAAACGGTGCAAAACCGTCTGACACTGTTCGTAACCTGTTTTCGAAACAAGGGATTATGGAAAAATTCCACAATGCGAAATATAGTAAATAATGTGTGATTATTATGGAACAGTTAATAACAACAATTGCCAAAGCTATTGTTGATCATCCGGATGAAGTCAAGGTGAAGAGAGAGGAGAAAAAAGGTGAAATTGTATATACTCTTTCTGTTCACCAAGACGATATTGGCAAAGTGATTGGAAAACAAGGCCGTATTGCAAAAGCGATCAGGACGGTCGTTTATGCAGCGGCTAGCGGCAAATCAATGAGAGTAACGCTTAAAATTAATGATTAAAAGGTGAGGGGATTGCTCCTCGCCTTTTTTACAAAAGAAGAAAAGCTGATTTCGCAGGATCAAAAAATCACATTTGAAATTGCGACGATTCCAGACCTCCCTCTTCTGGCCAGAAGGGAAAAGCCGGGAGGGATCTTCCATGAATATACTCCTCGGAGCAATTTTATGACTGGAGGAGAGAGGAATGAAAATCATTTATCCGATCACAGTAAAGCAAATATTGACGGAAAACAGCAAGGAAAAACTGATTCATAAATGGCAGGCAAAAAAAGAAGAAATGAAACGGGAATGCGATCAATTATATTTTCAGCTGAAAAAAGCTGAAAAAACAACAAAAAACCAGTCCATCATTTCCCAGTACCATCAGGAAATCAACAAAAGAAAGGAAAAAATGAAGTTGATGGAATTTAAGCTTCAGCAAATCGATATGCTCCCTCTAGGCAGCGAATTAAAAGAACGGGAAGTGAACGCAGTAATCGAAGTAAAAGAAGGCGACAACTGGGATCAATTGCTGAATGAAAAAACGATTGTGATCGAAGATGGAGTAGTAAAAGAGATTCGCTAGAGGTGATCATATGGCCGAAAAATGGTTTCAAGTCGGAAAAATTGTCAATACGCACGGAATTCGCGGCGAAGTGCGCGTCGTTTCCGTAACTGATTTTCCTGATGAGCGATATAAACGCGGAAACCGTTTATACATTTTTCAAAAAGACAAAGAGCCTGTTGAAGTTATTGTCAAATCTCATCGAATTCATAAAAATTTTGATTTATTGTCTTTTGAAGGGTATGATTCGATCAATGAGGTTGAGCCGTTTAAAGGCTCAGACATAAAGGTTCCAGAAAGCCAGCTTGGCAGCCTGGATGAAGGAGAATATTATTTTCATGAAATCATCGGATGCTCCGTGTATACCGAAGACGGTGATGAGCTGGGGATCATAAATGAAATTTTAACGCCCGGTGCCAACGATGTGTGGGTTGTCAAACGAAAAGGCAAAAAAGATTTGTTGATTCCATATATCGAGGATGTTGTGAAACATATTGATGTGAAAGAGAAGCGAGTCATCATTTTTCCTATGGAAGGGTTATTGGACAAATGATTATTGATGTACTGACTTTATTTCCTGATATGTTCGCTGGAGTTTTTAACCAATCGATTTTAAAAAAAGCTCAGGAGAAGGATGCTGTTTCGATTAACGTTATTAATTTTCGAGACTATTCAACAGACAAGCATCAGTCGGTCGATGATTATCCGTACGGTGGCGGTGCCGGCATGGTATTAAAGCCGGAGCCGATCTTTCATTCTGTTGAGGCTGTAAAAGAAAAGCGAAACGCACAGCATTCGAAAGTCATACTTGTTTGTCCACAAGGAGAACGCTTTACCCAAAAAAAAGCAGAGCAGCTGGCTCAAGCAGATCATCTAATATTTATTTGCGGCCATTATGAAGGCTACGACGAAAGAATCCGTTTTCTTGCGACAGACGAAATTTCAATTGGAGACTTTGTCCTGACAGGCGGCGAGCTTGCCGCGATGGTCATCATTGACTGTGTTGTGCGTCTTCTACCAGGTGTTCTCGGAAATGAAGAATCGCACCAAAATGATTCTTTTTCAACGGGACTGCTTGAACATCCGCATTACACCCGCCCTGCTGAATTCAGGGGGATGAAGGTGCCTGATGTGTTATTGTCAGGCCATCACGAAAAAATAGCCGAATGGCGGGAAAAAGAATCGCTCCGAAGAACATGGGAGCGCAGACCTGACTTATTGGACGGCTATTCTTTAACGGAAAAGCAAAAAAAATGGCTGGAAGAAATAAAAAAGGCGAAATGAATGCTTGCAAATGGTTTGTTTCCTATGATAAGATACGTTTTGTGACATAGACAGCCGGTCTTGTCTTTTTAAAACGATGTTCCGCTGCAAGCATCTTGTATGAGCATCTGTTGGAAGGAGATGATTGCGATGCAAAAATTAATTGAAGAAATTACGAAAGAACAACTTCGCACAGATTTGCCTGAATTTAGACCTGGGGATACCGTCCGTGTTCACGTGAAGGTTGTTGAAGGCTCCCGTGAACGGATTCAGGTTTTTGAAGGAGTTGTGATTAAACGCCGCGGCGGCGGTATTAGCGAAACATTTACCGTTCGTAAAGTTTCTTACGGCGTAGGTGTTGAACGTACATTCCCGCTGCACACTCCAAGAATTGCGAAAATCGAAGTTGTTCGCCGAGGCAAAGTGCGTCGTGCAAAACTTTACTATTTGCGCAATCTACATGGTAAAGCAGCTCGCATTAAAGAAAGATAAACATTCGAACATAAAAAGGGCTTGTATTCAATACAGGCCCTTTTGTCATGTGAGCAGTCATTCACTTATGAATTCATTTAATATTTTTGGAAAAAATTATTTAACGAAAGCATAATCTGTTTAAAAATAGGTGGACATGTTCTTTTGTTAAGCCAATAATTGTATTAAAATAAATAAAAAACCATTTTAAAAACATAAAGGTGTGAAAGAAATGTCACGTAAAAAAAATGAATTTTTTGAGTGGATGAAAGCTCTAGGTGTCGCCGTCTTGTTGGCGGTCGTCATTCGGACGTTTTTCTTTGCTCCGATTGTCGTTGATGGAGTTTCCATGATGCCGACATTACAAGACCAGGACCGAATGATCGTGAATAAAATCGGAACGAAGCTTGGTGAAATAAAACGCTTTGACATTGTCGTCTTTCATGCAACGGAAGAGAAAGACTACATTAAGCGTGTCATCGGTTTGCCTGGCGATCATATAGAATATAAAGATGACACCCTCTACATTAACGGCAAGAAGTATGAAGAGCCATACTTGGAAAAATATAAACAAAACGGCGTGGATGGCCCTTTAACAGAACCATTTAAACTTGAAGACATTATTGGAAGATCAACTGTGCCTGAAGGCGAATTGTTTGTTATGGGTGATAATAGAAGATACAGCAAAGACTCGCGGCATATAGGGACCATTCCGATTGAATCAGTTATGGGGAAAACTAATTTTGTTTATTGGCCGCTTTCTGAATTTGGAGTTGTAAAGTAGGTGAAGTAGATGACGATTCAATGGTTTCCAGGGCATATGGCAAAAGCGAGACGGCAAGTTGTTGAAAAATTGAAACTGATAGATATTGTCTATGAACTTGTCGATGCCCGAATCCCTCAGTCATCGAGAAATCCGATGATTGATGACATTATTGCCAATAAAAAAAGAATTTTAATTTTAAATAAAAAGGATATGGCAGACGAAAGCATTACGAAAGAATGGATTCAGTACTACAAAGAACAGGGCATTGCATCAATAGCCATCGACTCGCAAACAGGATCAGGACTAAAACAAATCGTGCAGCTTTCAAAAGAACTGCTCGAAAAAGAACGTGAAAAAATGAAAGCAAAAGGGGTAAAACCAAGGGCGATCCGCGCATTAATTGTTGGAATTCCGAATGTCGGCAAATCAACGCTGATCAATCGCCTTGCAGGAAGAAACATTGCCAAAACCGGCGATCGTCCAGGCATAACGAAACAGCAAAGCTGGATCAAGACAGGAAAAGAATTGGAGCTGCTCGATACCCCAGGCATTCTTTGGCCGAAATTTGAAGATGAAGAAGTCGGGCTGAAGCTGGCTGCGACAGGCGCCATTAAGGATGAGATTTTAAATTTGCAGGATGTAGCAGCTTATGCGATGCGATACTTGATCAAGCATTATCCAGATCGTTTAATGGATCGCTATCAAATCGACAATCTATCAAATGAAAATGAAATCGTCGACTTATTTGATCATATTGGAAAAAAAAGAGGCTGTTTATCAGCTGGCGGCCTGATAGACTATGACAAGACGGCGGAAGTGTTCATAAGGGATGTTCGGACATTGAAGCTGGGGAAAATAAGTTTTGACCGGCCAAATGAATAAAGGCACGCATTCCGCGTGTCTATATTTTATTTTTAACAAAACTCGTTCACTTGAGAGAAGCGGTGCAATCGGCGCTTAACCGGTTAATCGGTTTTCCTTTCTTGACGGGTAAAGAGCTTTCGGGAAATAGTAAAAAAGTCTTGAAAGTCATTTGAGCATGTGAAAAATAGACGCTTAATCAAATTGCAGCCGAGGAAGCCGTTCATGTACAAACTATTCGAACGAAATTTACAAATGCAAATATTAAGGGAGAGGTTGAAGAAAGTTGAATTTAACGGCGAAGGAAATTGAAGAAAAGCTCAGTGCCATCCATGATATAAACGACCCTTTTTTTCTTGCCTGCCAAAAAGATGAGCGGAAAACCGTCCAAAAATTAGTAAAAAAATGGCTGAAGCAATATGAAAAAGAGCAGCAATTGAGACAGCAGTTTCAAAACATGTGCAAATACGAAAGAGAATTGAAAGAAAAGGGATTTCGAATGCTGGCAGGCATTGATGAAGTGGGAAGAGGGTGTCTTGCAGGTCCGGTCGTTGCTGCTTGCGTGATTTTGCCTGATGAATTTTATTTGCCGGGGCTGACGGACTCGAAAAAAATTTCGAAGCAAAAACGGGAAGAGTTTTTTCAATACATAATGGATCTGGCAGTAGATGTCGGGATTGGGTTTGTGTCGGCAAAAGAAATTGATGAACTAAACATTTACAATGCGACAAAAAAAGCAATGCTTTTAGCCATTGATCAATTAAAGCAGGGAAAGCCGGATCATTTATTGATTGATGCTCTTGAATTACCAATTAATATTCCGCAGCTTTCCATCATTAAGGGTGATGAAAAAAGCATTACGATTGCAGCAAGCTCCTGCGTCGCAAAAGTTGTGAGAGACAGGTACATGGAAGAGCTGGGAAAGCAATTTCCGGAATACGGCTTTGAACGTCATGTGGGCTACGGTACAAAGCAGCATTTGGAAGCGATCGAGAAGCACGGTGTGACGGAGCATCATCGGAAAAGCTTTGCTCCGGTACAAGATGCGTTAAACTTTTTTAACGGGTGATAAGAATGAATGAAATATCTGCTCTTCTTAGGAAGATAAGTCTTCAATCTCTTTTTGATCCCGCGGCCAAAACATTTCAAGATCAAGAGATTGTGAAAGGAAAAGTGTTGAAAATTTATCCTAATTCTCATGCATTGCTTGCAATTGGAAAAATGAAATTAACCGCTGCTGTTGAGGCGGATATTCAAGCAATGAAAACTTATTGGTTTCAGACTGAAGTAACGGAAAGCGGAATCAGACTGAAGCTTTTGTTTCCGGAAAAAGATGAAGGTCATACAGGCCGAGCTATTCTTGAACATTTCCGCCTGCCTGCTGACAATATGGCCTCGCAGCTTATTGATTTGCTGCTGGAAAATGAAATTCCTTTTTCCAAAAAAGACTTGGCTCTTGCCATCAACATTTTGCAGTCCTTTAAGGGAAAAGCTCCTCGTGAAAGTTTATTTCAGGCGCTTCTCATCGCTTTTGAAAAAAAACTGCCAATTGCGGAGCATGTCATCCGTCCTTTGCTGGCTGTTCAAGATGAGAAGAAGCTGTCTCAGCTCCTTTTTCAATTAGACGAAATGTTAAACAATAGCGGAAGAGCCGAGGACATGAAAGATCTAAACCGAAACCTGTTTCAGCTTACAAACCTTCGTTTTCTATATAAAGCCGAAGAAGTGAACCAAATATTGCGAGAAAGAAATGACACCTTTTCCAAGCAATTGTTGAATAAGCTTGAATTTTGGATGAAAGAAAATCCGCTAGCCATTAAGCAGCTTATACTGAATGAAAACAGTGAGCAAGCATTGCTTCAACCATTCACAAAAGACAAGGCGAACGGAAGTAGAATTGGACAAATGCTGAACGCGGAAGAAAAAAATACGCTGAAAGCGATGTTTCAGCAAAGCATCCACAACGTTTCCGCTCAAGAAGTGAAACAATTGTTAAAAACAGCGATAGCCAAAATCGGCTTATTTGAACATGCTGAAAGCAGTAGCGGTCAGAGTGAATGGCCATTAAAGACACTGCTTATAAAATATTTGCAAAATATGGAACATTCAAGTTTAAGAGGGGCGATGGAGCGCGCTTTAGATTACATAAACGGACAGCATTTTATGCGGGAACAAAAAGGACCTGTTGAACAATTTTTTATTCATGTCCCGATTCAGTTAGGAGAGCAATGGACGGATATTACAATCCAAATCAACGGAAAAAAAGACGAAACAGAAAAAATAAATCCTAATTTTTGCCGAATCATTTTTTCATTGTATTTAAAAGAAATAAAAGAAACAGTAGTGGACGTATTCATTCAAAATCGCGCTGTAAAAGTTACGATTTACAACGACATTCTTGAAGAAAGCGATATTGTTCAGCATTTGGGAAGCCTTCAGGAAAATTTAAAACAAATCAATTATGTTTTAACAGGAGTTTCTATCCAAAAAGGAAAAACGGATGAACAAACTCAAAAGGTCATTTCCGGACAATCTTACCAGAAGGTGGACATCAAAATATGAAAAAAGAAACAAAAGATTTAAAAGCTGTTGCCCTCAGCTATAACGATGAAAAGGACGCCGCGCCAAAAGTATCGGCAAAAGGTAAAGGGTATGTCGCTGAAAAAATCATTGAAAAAGCGAGAGAAAACAATGTTCCGATTCAAGAAGATCCCTCGCTTATTGAACTTTTGTCAGAAGTGGAAATAAATGAGCAAATTCCCGAGGAGCTTTATGAAGTGGTAGCTGAGCTTTTAAGCTTTATATACCGCTTAGACCAGCAAAGATGAAATAAACGACGTCTTTTTATAAAGAATGGTAGACAATGATGAAACATTTTTATACAATGAAAGCGCAGTCTAAAATTGCCTCGAAAAGGCTAAGATACATAAGTTAGGAGGATGGGATATGAATATCCATGAGTACCAGGGGAAAGAAATCCTCAGAAAATACGGCGTCACGGTACCGAACGGCAAAGTTGCGTTTTCCGTTGAGGAAGCGGTTGAAGCGGCAAAAGAGCTGGGTACTGACGTAGTGGTAGTCAAAGCGCAAATTCATGCTGGCGGCCGCGGGAAAGCTGGCGGAGTAAAAGTAGCGAAAAGTTTAGAAGAGGTTCGCGAGTATGCTAGTGAATTGTTAGGAAAAACGCTCGTTACACATCAAACAGGACCAGAAGGAAAAGAAGTCAAACGTCTTTTAATTGAAGAAGGCTGTGACATTAAAAAAGAATATTATGTTGGTTTTGTTGTTGATCGCGCAACCTCCCGCGTTGTTTTGATGGCGTCTGAAGAAGGCGGCACCGAAATTGAAGAAGTGGCAGCGAAAACACCGGAAAAAATCTTCAAAGAATATATTGATCCGGCAGTAGGACTTCAACCTTTCCAAGCTCGCCGAATCGCATTTAACATTAACATTCCGAAAGAATTAGTCGGACAAGCTGTTAAATTTATGTTGGGACTTTATCAAGTATTTGTCGAAAAGGATTGCTCTATTGCGGAAATTAACCCGCTTGTCGTTACAGGCGACGGAAAGGTTATGGCTTTGGATGCTAAACTAAACTTTGACTCCAATGCATTATACCGTCAAAAAGATGTGTTGGAATATCGTGATTTAGATGAGGAAAATCCGAAAGAAATTGAAGCTTCAAAATATGATTTAAGCTACATAGCTCTTGATGGCAATATCGGGTGCATGGTAAACGGAGCAGGTCTTGCCATGGCAACGATGGATATTATTAAATATTACGGCGGTGAGCCAGCAAACTTCCTAGATGTCGGCGGCGGCGCAACGGCAGAAAAGGTTACGGAAGCGTTTAAAATTATTTTGTCGGATGAAAACGTAAAAGGGATTTTCGTCAATATCTTTGGAGGCATTATGAAATGCGATGTCATCGCACAAGGTGTCGTTGAAGCGACAAAACAAGTTGGCTTGACGATCCCGCTAGTCGTTCGTCTTGAGGGAACGAATGTTGAGCTTGGTAAAAAAATACTAGAAGAGTCAGGCCTAAATATTACATCTGCAGAGTCTATGGCAGACGGGGCGCAAAAAATCGTTTCATTAGTGAAATAGGAAAGCGAGGGAGAAGAATGAGCGTATTTATTAATAAAGATACAAAAGTAATCGTTCAGGGGATTACTGGATCTACTGCGTTATTCCATACGAAACAAATGCTTGAATACGGAACGAAGATTGTCGGCGGGACATCCCCAGGCAAAGGCGGTCAGGAAGTCGAAGGAGTTCCGGTTTTCAACACGGTTGAAGAAGCGGTGAAACAAACCGGTGCCAATGCTTCCGTTATTTATGTCCCAGCTCCTTTTGCAGCGGATGCCATTATGGAAGCGGTTGATGCGGAGCTTGACCTAGTCATCTGTATTACAGAACATATCCCGGTTTTAGACATGGTCAAAGTAAAAAGATACATGGAAGGAAAGAAAACTCGATTAATCGGACCGAACTGCCCGGGAGTCATCACACCTGGCGAATGTAAAATCGGCATTATGCCTGGATATATCCACACTAAGGGACATGTCGGAGTCGTTTCCCGTTCAGGTACTTTGACATATGAAGCGGTTCATCAGCTTTCGCAAGCAGGCATTGGTCAGTCAACGGCTGTTGGAATTGGCGGGGACCCTGTAAACGGCACAAACTTCATTGATGTGCTAAAAGCATTTAACGAAGATCCGGAAACATATGCCGTCATTATGATTGGTGAAATCGGGGGTACAGCGGAAGAAGAAGCAGCTGAATGGATTAAAGCAAACATGACGAAACCAGTCGTAGGATTTATCGGCGGACAAACAGCACCTCCAGGAAAACGCATGGGACATGCGGGCGCAATTATTTCCGGAGGTAAAGGAACAGCAGCGGAAAAAATTAAGAAAATGAATGAATGTGGTATTAAAGTCGCAGATACTCCTTCCGTTATTGGTGAGACGTTAATCTCAGTTTTAAAAGAAAAAGGTTTATATGAAAAATGCAAAACTCATTAAAACAAAAGGAGTAGCCACAAGGCTATTCCTTCTTTATAGAATTGAGGTGAGGGCTATTAATCCTAGAAATTTATTAATAAAACTCGCTCATTGCAAAGGTGCGGCAAAGAGAAGAATCGTTCAGCTTTTTGAACAGGAAGGCATGTATGAAGAAGCTCTGCATCTAACGCCTCAAACATTAGCCACCCGTCTGTTTATTCCTCCTAAAAACTATTCAACGTTTATAGAAGATTACCAATCCATTTCAACGGAGAGCCTGCTAAACTATTATAAAAACAGGAATATCCACCTGATTACGATCATTGATTCCCATTATCCAACGTATTTAAAGCATATTTTTGATCCGCCTCCCGTTTTATTTTGCCAAGGGGATATTAGTCTATTAAAAAATATCCGAAATTTAAGCGTTGTCGGAACCCGTCATGCATCGAAATATGGCTGCGACCTTGTTCAATATTTTGTTACGCATTTGGCGAAGCAAAAATGGACGATAATCAGCGGGCTTGCCCTCGGTATTGATGCGAAAGCCCATTGGACGGCCATTGAGGAAAATTCGAAAACAATTGCCGTAATCGCTGGCGGATTTGATCATATTTATCCGAAAGAAAACATGGAGCTGGCTAAAATCATCCAAAAGGAGCATCTTCTCCTCTCTGAGCATCCTCCATATAAAAGACCGGAAAAATGGATGTTTCCAATGCGAAATAGAATTATTAGCGGATTAAGCTTAGGAACCTTTGTTGCTCAAGCTTCCAAACGAAGCGGTTCTCTCATCACTGCCCAGCATGCTTTGGAACAAGGGAGAATCGTTTTTTCACCCCCGGTGCCATTATTTGATCCATTATTTCAAGGGAATATACAATTGTTAAAGGAAGGGGCAGCGCTTGCCCTGTCACCTGATGAGATTATAGAAGAATTAAAGCCGATGTATGAAGAAGAATAATTTTTTTGCGTCTAAAGGCGGAAGATGATGAATACTGTTTGACAAAATGCATTGGAATATTTAATAATAGTGAAGATTATTTTAACAGTTGAATGATCAACAATCATTTTCATAAACTGATGCATAAAAAGAGAGAAAACCTCTTAAGGAGGAAAAATGAATGTCGGACTACTTAGTCATTGTGGAGTCGCCAGCAAAGGCGAAAACAATTGAAAAGTATTTAGGAAAAAAATATACCGTGAAGGCTTCAATGGGCCATGTTCGGGACTTGCCTAAAAGTCAAATGGGAGTTGACATAGAACACAATTTTCAACCAAAATACATCACGATAAGAGGGAAAGGGCCGGTTCTGAAAGAGCTCAAGAACGCTGCCAAAAAGGCGAAAAAAGTTTTTCTTGCAGCCGACCCGGACAGAGAGGGAGAGGCGATTGCGTGGCATTTAGCGCAAAGCTTAGATATTGATATCCAATCCGATTGCCGCGTTGTGTTTAATGAAATTACAAAAGATGCGATCAAAGATTCTTTTAAATCGCCAAGAGCTATTAACATGGATTTAGTTGATGCCCAGCAGGCAAGAAGGGTATTAGACAGGCTGGTCGGCTACAATATCAGCCCGATCCTTTGGAAAAAGGTAAAGAAGGGTTTAAGTGCCGGGAGAGTTCAATCTGTTGCTGTCCGTCTAATTATCGATCGTGAAAATGAAATTAAACATTTCAAGCCTGAGGAATATTGGACGATTAACGGAGACTTTCTTAAAGGAACGGAGTCGTTTGAAGCTGCTTTTTGGGGTGTTGAAGGCAAAAAAAAGGATTTGAAAACAGAAGAAGATGTAAAACAGGTGCTCCAAAAAGTTATTGGAAATGAGTTTACCGTAACGAAAGTAACAAAAAAAGAACGGAGAAGAAATCCTGCACCTCCATTTACAACTTCCTCTTTACAGCAGGAAGCTGCAAGGAAACTCAATTTCCGTGCGAAGAAAACGATGATGGTAGCACAACAGCTGTATGAAGGAATTGACCTCGGCAAGGAAGGCACTGTCGGATTGATTACTTATATGCGTACCGATTCCACGCGAATTTCAGACACAGCGAAATCGGAGGCAATCAGTTATATTGAAAAGATGTTTGGCAGTGAATATGCGCAAGCAAAAACGAGAGGAAGTCAGAAATCAGGCAATGTTCAGGATGCACACGAAGCGATACGGCCGACCAGCGCTTTTCGAAATCCGGATGGAATAAAAGACTTTTTAACAAAAGACCAATATAAATTATACAAACTGATTTGGGAACGATTTATCGCGAGCCAAATGTCGCCGGCTGTCATGGATACGATGAGCGTTGATTTGGAGAACAATGGTGTTATGTTCCGTGCAAACGGTTCAAAAATCAAATTCCATGGTTTTATGAAAGTATATGTAGAAGGGACGGACGATCAAGAAGAAGATAAAAGCAATCGTCTTTTGCCTGATCTTCAGGAAGGGGATAAAATCTTTTCAAAAGATTTAAAACCGGAGCAGCACTTTACACAGCCGCCTCCAAGGTATACGGAAGCGAGGCTTGTCAAAACGCTGGAGGAATTAGGCATAGGACGTCCTTCTACATATGCACCGACGCTCGATACCATTCAAAGAAGAGGGTATGTTGCGCTTGAAAACAAACGATTTGTCCCAACAGAACTTGGCCAAATTGTCCACGAGCTGATGATGGAATTTTTCCCTGAAATTTTGGATGTGGAATTTACTGCGAAAATGGAGCATGATTTAGATGATATAGAAGAAGGAAAAGTAAATTGGGTAAAAATTATTGATGAATTTTATCATGATTTTTCAAAGAATGTTAAAAAAGCCGAAAATGAAATGGAAAAGGTAGAAATAAAAGATGAATATGCCGGTGTAAAGTGTGAAAAATGCGGAAGCGAAATGGTTTACAAAATGGGAAGGTACGGAAAATTTTTGGCTTGCTCCAATTTTCCAGACTGCCGCAATACAAAACCAATTTTAAAAGAAATCGGTTTGAAATGTCCGAAATGCCATGAGGGAAATATTGTGGAGAGAAAGTCGAAGAGACGCCGCGTATTTTATGGATGTGACCGTTACCCAGAGTGCGATTTTATTTCTTGGGAAAAGCCGGTTGAAAGAAAATGCCCGAAATGTGGAGAAATTTTGGTAGAAAAACGTTTGAAAAAAGGTGTTCAAGTGCAATGTTCTTCTTGTGACTATAAAGAAGAACCGCAGCGTTAACAAATATCTTCTCTTTGGTGAGCAATGTAAGGCTCACCTTCTTCATGGAGATATTTCGGCAGCTTTTTCACGAAAACACAACAAGAAGAGAGCTTTTAAAAAGACGGAGGAGTGCTAAAATGAACAATCAAGTTGTCAACGTTATCGGTGCTGGGCTAGCTGGAAGCGAAGCGGCATGGCAAATTGCCAAAAGAGGAATTCAAGTTCGCTTGTACGAAATGCGTCCAAAAAAGCAAACTCCAGCCCATCATACGGATAAATTTGCTGAACTGGTCTGCTCTAATTCGTTGAGAGCCAATTCTTTGACAAATGCAGTCGGAGTATTGAAAGAAGAAATGAGAATGTGTGACTCCGTAATTATTTCGGCTGCTGATCAATGTTCCGTTCCGGCTGGGGGTGCACTTGCCGTTGATCGCCACGAATTTGCGGATATCGTCACTAAACGGGTGAAAGAACATCCCAATATTACCGTCTTTCACGAAGAAGTGACGGACATTCCAGAAGGGCCGACGGTAATAGCGACAGGACCTTTAACTTCAGAAGCATTATCGGAAGCATTAAAAAAGCTTACTGGCGAGGAATATTTATATTTTTACGACGCAGCCGCACCGATAATTGAAAAAGACAGCATTGATATGGAAAAAGTATATTTGAAATCAAGATACGACAAAGGGGAGGCTGCATATTTAAACTGTCCGATGACAGAGGAAGAGTTCGAGCGCTTTTATGAGGCATTAATCAGCGCGGAAACTGTTCCTCTAAAAGAATTTGAGAAAGAAATCTTTTTTGAAGGATGCATGCCGATTGAAGTCATGGCAAAGAGAGGAAAGAAAACGCTTCTTTTCGGACCGATGAAGCCTGTCGGCTTGGAGCATCCCGAAACAGGAAAGCGTCCTTTTGCCGTCGTCCAGCTGCGGCAGGATAATGCGGCAGGGACTTTGTATAATATCGTCGGCTTCCAAACTCATCTAAAATGGGGTCCGCAAAAGGAAATCATTCAGATGATTCCGGGGCTTGAAAAGGCGGAAATTGTCAGATATGGAGTGATGCATCGAAATACGTTTATCAATTCCCCGAAACTGCTTAGACCAACTTATCAATATAAAGGGCGCGAGGATTTGTTTTTCGCCGGACAAATGACTGGCGTAGAAGGCTATGTTGAGTCAGCTGCTTCCGGATTAATAGCAGGCATTAATGCGGCATGCCTCGTTTTGGGAAAGGAATTGATTGAATTTCCTGATGAAACAGCAATGGGAAGCATGGCAAAGTATATTACAACGGCAGATCCGAATAATTTTCAGCCGATGAATGCGAATTTTGGTCTTTTTAAACCGCTTGACACCCACATTAAAGTGAAAAAAGAAAGAAATGAACAATTGGCAAAAAGAGCACTTCAAACTATTCAAAAAATTTCGAAAAAATTATAAAATGGATTGAAAGGGCTACTGCAAATGTGATACGATTTAGTAGCCCTTTGTGAGGTGCTAAGAGTGGAAAATGTTAAGAATTATTTAAATTTATTCATTGAATATTTACAAATTGAAAAAAATTATTCACAATATACAATTGTGAATTATCTGCATGACTTGAATGATTTTTTTTCTTTTATGGAAAAAGAAGGGTTAGAAAGGCTGGATGACGTTCAATATTCAGATATACGTATTTTTTTGACGGATTTAAGCAAAAAGTATTCCAAAACATCCATTTCCCGTAAAATTTCAAGCATTAGAACTTTTTATCATTTTCTTTTGCGGGAAAAATATGTAACGGACAATCCTTTTTCTTTAGTGTCACTTCCGAAGCAAAAAAAAGCGATCCCTAGATTTTTATTTGATGAGGAGCTGGAAATGCTGTTTTCCATTTCCGACCTGAATGATCCGCTCGGGCAGCGGAATCAATTGATTTTGGAATTTTTATATGGAACAGGAATCCGTGTAAGCGAATTATGCCAAATTCGCCTTGAAGACCTGGATTTTTCCATTGAGACCATTTTAGTAAATGGAAAAGGAAACAAACAGCGCTATGTGCCTTTCGGAAGCTATGCACGTCAGGCAGCGGAACGATATATCCATGATGGCAGAAGCAAGCTGATGAAAAATCAGTCCGGACAGGATCATCGCTTTTTGTTTGTAAACCATCGGGGAAAGCCTTTAACAGCAAGGGGAGTTCGGTATATCTTAAAACAGCTGATAGATGCTTCAGCAAAAAATCTGCATCTTCATCCGCATATGTTTAGGCATACTTTTGCGACTCACCTCTTAAATGCTGGAGCTGACTTAAGAAGTGTTCAAGAACTTTTGGGCCATGTTCATTTATCATCAACGCAAATTTATACCCATGTGTCAAAAGACCATTTGAAAAATGTTTATATGGCCTACCATCCACGGGCAAAAGATTCTTAAAGGGAGGCTTGCAATTGTCAACATTTCATGCGACAACGATTTTTGCCATTCGCCATAAAGGACAATGCGCGATGGCAGGTGATGGACAAGTAACACTTGGCAATCAAGTTGTGATGAAGCATACAGCACGAAAGGTCCGAAAAATTTATAATGGAAAAGTGCTTGCTGGATTTGCGGGATCTGTTGCTGATGCGTTTACGCTGTTTGAAAAGTTTGAAGGCAGCCTGGAAGAGTATAACGGCAATTTGGCAAGAGCGGCTGTGGAAATGGCAAAAGAGTGGCGAAGCGACAAAGTATTAAGACAATTAGAAGCAATGTTAATTGTGATGGATGCCCAAAAGCTTCTGCTCCTTTCTGGAACGGGTGAAGTAATCGAACCGGATGATGGCATTTTAGCTATCGGCTCAGGGGGAAATTATGCCCTTGCTGCAGGACGTGCATTGAAACAATATGCCGGTGAACAAATGTCTGCCAAAGAAATCGCTAAATCCGCTCTAGAAATAGCAGCAAATATTTGCGTTTTTACGAACAATAACATTATCGTTGAGGAACTTTAGAAAGGAGGGAGGCGAATGAAAAAAATGCAATTATCTCCGAAACAAATTGTTGAACGATTAGACCAATACATAGTCGGTCAGGAAGAAGCGAAAAAAGCGGTTGCTGTTGCGTTAAGAAATCGATACCGGAGAAGCTTATTGGATGAAAAAATTCGCGATGAAGTGGTTCCGAAAAACATTTTAATGATTGGTCCGACTGGGGTTGGAAAAACTGAAATTGCTAGGAGAATTGCAAAGCTCGTCGGCGCGCCCTTTGTAAAGGTGGAGGCAACAAAATTTACAGAAGTAGGGTATGTCGGGCGAGATGTGGAATCGATGGTCCGCGATTTAGTGGAAACTTCCGTCCGGCTTGTGAAGGAAGAAAAAATGCAGGAAGTAAGAGCACAAGCGGAAGAAAACGCCAATCGCAGGCTGATCGAGCTCCTCGTTCCGAGTAAGAAAAAACAGGCTGCTTACAAAAATCCTTTAGAAATGCTTTTCGGAGGAAATCAACAAACAAATTCGTTCGAAACGCAGGGAGAAAATGAACAGGATCTAAAGGAGAAGCGGAGAGAAATCGCCCGCAAATTAGCAGCAGGCGAACTAGAAGACCATTTTGTTACGGTTGAAATTGAGGAACAGCAGCCCTCTATGTTCGATCTCCTGCAAGGGACAGGGATGGAGCAGATGGGCTTTAATATGCAGGATGCTTTGAACAGTCTTCTTCCAAAAAGGAAGAAAAAAAGAAAGCTTACTGTGAAAAACGCCCGAAAGGTTTTGACGAATGAAGAAGCAGCAAAACTGATTGATATGGACGAAGTGACACAGCTTGCCATTGAACGCGCGGAACAATCAGGCATCATTTTTATCGATGAAATCGACAAAATTGCCAAAAACGGCCACAACAGTTCTGGTGCTGATGTTTCCCGCGAAGGTGTGCAAAGAGATATACTTCCAATCGTGGAAGGATCTGCAGTTGTAACAAAATATGGCACCGTAAAAACCGACCATATACTCTTTATTGCAGCTGGCGCTTTTCACATGGCGAAGCCATCGGATTTAATCCCTGAATTGCAAGGACGTTTTCCGATTCGCGTGGAATTGAAAAAGCTAACGGCAGATGATTTTGTCCGAATTTTAATTGAACCGGATAATGCTTTATTAAAACAATATGAAGCATTATTGGAGACGGAAGGTATAAAATTAGAATTTTCTGACGAAGCTATTCGTAAAATTGCTGAAATTGCTTACCAAGTGAACCAAGATACAGATAATATTGGGGCAAGAAGGCTTCATACCATTTTAGAAAAACTGCTGGAAGACTTGTTGTTTGAAGCGCCGGATATAAATTTAGAAAAGGTTGTGATTACACCGAACTATGTGGAAGAAAAATTAAATAAAATTGTTCAAAACAAAGATTTAAGTCAATTTATTTTATAAAAAGATGAAATTTTTTAGGAGGATTTGAGATCATGGAGTTATTAGAAAAAACAAGAAAAATTAATGCGATGCTGCAAAAGGCGGCAGGAAAACCTGTTAATTTTAAAGAAATGGCGGAAACATTAAGTGAAGTCATTGAGGCAAATATTTTTGTGCTCAGCCGCCGAGGAAAAGTATTAGGCTTCGGCTTGAACAAGCAAATAGATAATGACCGCATGAAAAAAATGCTGGAGGAAAGAAAATTTCCTGAAGAGTATACGAAAAGTTTATTTAATATTACCGAAACGTCACCAAATTTAGATGTATATAGCGAATATACTGCATTTCCTGTTGAGAACCGCGAGCTCTTTAAAAACGGATATACGACCATTGTTCCGATCATCGGAGGAGGAGACCGCTTAGGAACCCTTATATTATCTAGACTGGGAACTCAATTTAATGATGATGACCTAATATTGGCTGAATACGGGGCAACTGTTGTTGGAATGGAGATTTTAAGAGAAAAAGCCGAGGAAATTGAAGAGGAAGCGAGAAGCAAAGCGGTTGTCCAAATGGCAATCAGCTCTTTATCATACAGCGAACTCGAAGCGATCGAACACATTTTTGAAGAATTAAGCGGCACAGAGGGATTGCTAGTTGCAAGCAAAATTGCTGACCGCGTCGGCATTACCAGATCTGTGATCGTCAATGCGCTTCGCAAATTAGAAAGCGCTGGAGTCATTGAATCTCGTTCTCTTGGTATGAAAGGCACATATATTAAAGTGTTAAACAACAAATTTTTAGTTGAACTAGAAAAATTAAAAAACCATTAAAAGAAAGCTGCTCTAAAGGTTTGTTTATCAAACCTTTTGAAGCAGCTTTTTATAAATGTTTTCTACAAATTTCTTATTGAAAATCGGCTGATTTGTCTAATTTCAATAAGTTCTAACCTCCTACTCATCCCTCTGAAAAAGCTGCAGAATCAAATTCCAATGTTAAAAAAGTGATAGTCATTTAGAACTAGAAAAAAAATAATCGCAATGTACGACGATTTTTTACAAATTATACATAGACTTTAAGCTGTTTCTTTTTTAAAATAATATTTATAAATTAGCAAAATTCGACATTTTTACTTCTTATTTCTTTTGCAATACAAGATCATCATACTTTTGGAGGGAGCAATGAAAATATTTTCTAATTCAATAGCCAATTTGGAGCAGGCAATTCGAATTTCTTCCTTAAACGGAAAAGTTATAGCCAATAATATTGCAAATGTGGACACTCCAGGGTATAAAGCGAAAACAGTTAATTTTAAAAACGTTTTGGATCAACAAATAAAACTGGATGCATATCGGACCAATCCGCGTCATCTTCCTTTTGTGGGCAGCGAAAGCACATCGATTGTGGAAACGAGGACAAACAGTGCTTATCAGCATAATGGGAATAATGTCGACATTGATCAAGAAATGGCAAAGCTTGCGGAAAATCAAATTTTCTACAATGCATTGATTGACAGATTGAATGGCAAATTTAATTCATTAAAAACAGTAATAAAAGGTGGTCGTACATAATGGGGATTTTTCAGTCTTTAAACATTTCCGCATCAGCTTTAACAGCTCAGCGGCTGAGAATGGATGTCATTTCATCGAATATGGCAAACATGGAGACGACTAGAGCTGAATATGTGGACGGGCAATGGCAGCCTTACCGCCGGAAAATGGTTGTAACAGCAGAGGATACAAAACCTTTCTCAGCTTTTCTGAATCAAGAGCTGAACGGCGTTGGAAACGGCGTGAGAGTTCAAGCCATTGTTGAGGACGAGACGCCTTTTAAAATCGTTTATGATCCCGACCATCCTGATGCAGACGAAAATGGCTATGTTTCTTTGCCAAATGTAGATCCTTTAAAAGAAATGGTCGACTTGATCAGCAGCACGCGCTCATATGAAGCAAATGTTACAAGCTTTAATGCATCGAAAAACATGCTGCTGAAAGCATTGGAAATAGGGAAATAGAATAGGAGTGATGTAAATGATTGAGCAAATTTCTTTTCCGACTCAATCGATCCAGCTCGAAAACCGAGCACAAAGTGCGGAAAATTCTGGGAAATCATCCTTTTCAGATATGTTGAAAAAATCGCTGGAAGCTGTCAATGAAGCTCAATTAAATTCCGATCGGCTGACAAATGCTCTTGCAGCAGGACAAAATGTAGAGCTTCATGATGTCATGATCGCAGCACAAAAAGCGAGCATTTTACTTGAAGCAACTGTTGAATTCAGGAATAAAGTCATTGAAGCTTATCAAGAAGTGATGAGAATGCAAATATAATTAGTCTATTTAGAAATGGAATGTCATTATCGGGGGATCAGAAAGAATGAATCAAAAACTACTGCAAATAAAGGATACAATTTTGTCATTTTGGAGGCAAAGGACAAAATGGCAAAAAGCCCTCATCATCGGAGGCGCATCGCTCATCATCATTGCCATTATCGTTTCGTCAATAGTTTTGTCAAAACCGAAAATGATACCGCTATATACGAATTTATCATTGGAAGAAGCTGGCCGAATCAAAGAAACCCTCGATAACAAAGGGATTCAATCGGAAATAGCCGATAACGGAACAACTATTAAAGTGCCGGAAAGCGAAGCAAATGCACTGAAAGTGGAGCTTGCTGCTGAAGGTATTCCTGAAAGCGGAAATATCGATTATTCGTATTTTGGACAAAATATCGGTTTTGGCATGACAGATAATGAATTTGATGTATTAAAATTAAAAGCTACACAAACAGAACTGGCCAATTTAATTAAAGAAATCGAAGGCGTAAAAAACGCTAAAGTGATGGTCAATTTACCTAAAGAAACGGTATTCGTCGGCGAGGACGCAGGAGAAGCATCAGCTTCCATTGTTTTAAATTTGGAGCCGGGTTACAAGCTTGACCAATCGCAAGTGAATGCACTCTATCACCTTGTTTCCAAGAGCGTGCCGAATTTACCTGTTGAAAACATTGTTATAATGGACCAAAATTTTGATTATTATGATTTGAAACAAGAGGATACACCTGGCACTAATTTTGCTTCCCAGCTTGAAATCAAATCGGAAATTGAAAAAAATATTCAACGGCAAGTGCAAAGAATGCTGGGTACGATGATGGGCCAAGACAAAGTGGTTGTCAACGTATCAGCTGATATTGATTTTACCCAGGAAAAGCGGGAAGAAAACTTAGTCGAGCCAGTTGATGAGGAGAACAATGAAGGAATTGCCATCAGTGCAGAACGGATTACGGAAACATACACAGGTACTGGGGCGCAAGCTGCCGGCGTTGCTGGAACAGGTCAAACAGATGTCCCGAATACATATCAACAGGCTGCCGGTGTAAACGGAGAAGGAGAATATGAAAAAATTGAAGACCGAATTAATTAT
Organism: Aeribacillus sp. FSL K6-2833; assembly: GCF_037965815.1. Lineage (GTDB taxonomy): Bacteria > Bacillota > Bacilli > Bacillales > Aeribacillaceae > Aeribacillus > Aeribacillus composti. Next base: position 1,662,135 of record NZ_CP150189.1, read on the forward strand.
GAGGTAAACCGGATCAAACGGGAAATTGTTGAAAGTCCATATAAAATTAGAGATCTGGGCATTCAAGTCATGGTTGAGCCCCCGAATCCGGAAAATCCAAATTCGTTGCCGCAGCAGAGTGTAGATGATATTGAACAAATTTTATCAACAATTGTTCGGACAAGCATCAATGAAGATCCGGAGGCCGAGCCGTTAACGGATCAAGACATTGAGGATAAAATCGTAGTTTCTGTTCAGCCGTTTTCAGGCAAAATAAATGCGGATGATTTGGAGGAGCCATCATCATTCCCAATTTGGGGCTATGTGTTAATTGGAGCAGGCATTCTGCTTCTTGGCTTGTTATTCCTATGGTGGTGGAAAAGACGGAGAGACGAAGAAGATGAGTATGAAGATGATGAATTTGACGAAATAGAAGAAGTGGTGCCGCAGCCTGTGCAAGAAGAAGAATCTGTCGAGCAAACGAAAGCAAATGAGCAGCGTAGGAAGCTTGAGGAGCTTGCCAAAGAGAAGCCTGACGAATTCGCTAAACTATTGCGCACTTGGCTCTATGAAGACTAGGGGGAAATGACATATGAAAAAGTTAAACGGTAGGCAAAAGGCTGCTATTTTATTGATCTCCTTAGGTCCGGAAGCTTCTGCTTCCGTTTATAAACACCTCACGGAAGAAGAAATTGAAAAGCTTACATTAGAAATATCGAGTGTACGGAAAGTGGATTCGCAAAAAAAAGAAGAAGTGATCGAAGAGTTTCATCAAATCGCCCTTGCGCAAGATTATATTGCCCAAGGGGGGATCCAATATGCGAAAGAGGTGCTTGAGAAAGCATTAGGAGGGGAAAAGGCAAGTGAAATAATCAGAAGGCTGACATCTTCTCTTCAAGTACGGCCGTTTGATTTTGTTAGAAAAGCAGATCCGGCTCAAATTTTAAACTTTATACAAAACGAGCATCCGCAAACGATCGCTTTAGTTTTGTCCTATCTGGATGCCAAGCAGTCGGGACAAATTTTATCGAGCTTGCCTCAGGAAGTTCAAGCGGATATTGCAAGAAGAATCGCCATTATGGACCGCACATCCCCTGAAGTAATTAATGAAGTTGAACAAGTTTTAGAGAAGAAACTTTCTTCTACTGTAACGGAAGATTTCACAGAAACGGGTGGAATCGAAACAGTAGTGGAAGTGTTAAACGGTGTCGACCGCTCGACAGAACGAACGATACTGGAAGCACTAGAAGTGCAGGACCCCGAGCTTGCCGAAGAAATCAAAAAGCGGATGTTTGTATTTGAAGATATTGTTACCTTGGATAACCGCGCCATTCAGCGCGTCATTCGCGAAGTGGATAATAATGATCTCATGTTGGCGTTAAAGGTTGCGTCGGATGAAGTGAAAGAAATTGTCTTTAAAAATATGTCAACTAGAATGGCGGAAACATTCAAGGAGGAAATGAATTACATGGGTCCTGTTCGGCTTCGTGATGTAGAAGAAGCGCAATCAAGAATTGTTGAAGTGATAAGAAGATTAGAGGATGCTGGCGAAATTGTGATCGCTCGAGGACAAGGAGATGAAATCATTGTCTAGAGTCATAAAATCCGGCCATGCTTGGTCATTGCACAAGCCGCACAAATTGACGATCAGAACGATCCAAATTCAGGAAGAGTTCGCCGCTTCCGATCAAAAAGAGAACACACAGCGCTCACAGTTCCTTGAGGCAGCCCATTTGGAAGCAGAGAAAATTTTAGAAAAAGCTGAAGAAGAAAAAACGCGATTGCTTAAGGAGATCGAAAAAGAAAGGGAAGCTTGGCAGGAAGAAAAGGCGCGCCTAATAGAAGAAGCAAGAAAAGAAGGGTATCAAGACGGTTTTGAAAAAGGGAAAAAAGATGGACTTCAAGAGTATGAAAATGTGATTGAATCTGCCAGACAGGTAGTCCAGCTTTCCAAAAAAGATTATGAGAAAAAAATAGAAGCTTCCGAGGAAACCATTATTGAAATTGCTGTAAAAGTAGCGGAAAAAATTATTGCAGCCAACCTAAAGCGAGAGCCTGAACTGTTTACTGGATTGGTTCGCGAAGTGATTTGTGAAGTAAAGGAATATCCAGAAGTCAAAATATACGTTCACCCTGACAAATATGAATTTATGCTTGAACAAAAAGAAGAATTAATGGAACTATTTACAACCAAAACAGAGCTCTATATTTTTCCAGATGTAAATTTGCCCGAAAACGGAATTTGTGTGGAATCGCCATTTGGAAAAATTGATGCGAGCATTGATACACAGCTGGAGCAATTAAAAAGCAAGCTGTTAAATCTTGTCAGGGAGGATTGAAGCGATTGAAAGTAGCTCAATTGATCGACCATATAGATCGGCTGGACTCTTATAAGAGATATGGAAAAGTGAAAAAAGTAGTCGGACTCATGATTGAATCACGCGGACCTGAATGCTCCATCGGTGATGTTTGCTATGTACATGTAGGAAAAAATGAAAAAACGCTGGCAGAAGTTGTCGGATTCAAAGAAGAAAATATTCTATTAATGCCATTTACAAAGGTCAACCAAATTGCACCTGGCTGTGTCGTGGAAGCAACAGGCTCGCCCCTGAAAATAAAATCGGGAATCAGCCTGATCGGCAAAGTATTAGATGCATTTGGTCATCCAATGGACGGATCCAATCTTCCAAAAGGTTTAACGACTATTCTGTCTGAGAATGAGCCGCCGAACCCGTTAACCCGGCCGCCGATCACCCAAAAAATTGAAGTGGGTGTGAAAGCAATTGACGGTTTTTTAACGATTGGGAAAGGTCAGCGGGTAGGTATTTTTGCAGGAAGCGGCGTTGGAAAAAGTACTTTGCTCGGAATGATCGCAAGAAGCTCAGGAGCAGATATAAATGTGATTGCCTTAATAGGTGAAAGGGGAAGAGAAGTTCGAGAATTTATTGAGAGAGATTTAGGGGAAGAAGGGCTAAAGCGGACGATTATTGTGGCGGCAACCTCCGATCAGCCGGCTTTAATGAGAATTAAAGCTGCCTATTCTGCAACGGCGATTGCAGAATATTTTCGAGATAAAGGATATAATGTCATGTTTATGATGGATTCAGTCACGAGAGTAGCGATTGCGCAAAGGGAAATTGGACTGGCAGTTGGGGAACCGCCGACGACAAAAGGATACACCCCTTCAGTGTTCGCCATGCTTCCTCGACTTTTAGAAAGAACAGGAAATAATGAAAAGGGTTCGATCACAGCCATTTATACTGTCTTAGTTGATGGCGATGATATGAACGAGCCGATAGCGGATACTGTGAGAGGAATTTTGGACGGGCATATTGTGCTCGATCGCGAGTTGGCGAATAGAGGACATTTTCCTGCAATTAATATTTTAAAAAGCGTCAGCCGCCTTATGAACCATATTGCCGAACCGGCGCATCTCGAAGCTGCGAACAAACTGAAAGCATTGTACTCTACATATACCGAGTCAGAAGATTTAATTAAGATCGGCGCATATAAAAGAGGCTCTTCAAAAGAAATGGATCAAGCAATGGATTATTATCCGAAAATAAACGGATTTCTTCAGCAGCATATGAATGAAAAAATAACATTTGAGGAAAGCGTACAGCAATTAATTTCGCTACTTGAAGAAGGTGACAAGACATGACATACCATTTCCGCTACCAAAAAATATTGGATGTAAAGGAAAATGAGAAACGAAAATCATCAAAAGAATATGAAGATTCCGTTGAGAATTTTAAAAAAGTTGCAACAAAGCTGTACACATTTTTAAAACAAAAAGAGGAGTTCGTAAAGCTTCAGGAAGAAAAATTGAACAAAGGGATGTCCGTTCAAGAAATTAAGCAGTATCAACAGTTTGTTCAAAATTTGGAAAAAACAATTGAGCATTACCAGCAGCTTGTCATTTATTCTCGTAATGCAATGAATGAAAAACAGTCGATTTTGATGCAAAAACATATAGAAGTAAAGCAATATGAAAAAATAAAAGAAAAAGATTACAAGAAATTTATGGAGCTAAGGAAACGAGAAGAAGGAAAAATGATGGATGAAATATCAATCATTACATATTCGTTTCATAGAAATTAGGTGGAAATGATGGCGAAAAAAGAAAAGAAACGAGGCGGTTTAAAAACTTTCTTGACCATATTTTTATCACTTTTTAGTCTTGGGCTTGTCGCCGTAATCGTCATGTTTTTTCTCGGCATTCTGCCGGCCCAAAATATTCCGATTATTTCGGACTTAGCGCAAGGAGGTCAGAAGCAAGAAAATCTTGAAAGGCTGAACGAGCAGCTGGAAAAAGAGCAAGAAGAGCTCAAGCAAAAGATTGAAGAGCAGGAAAACACAATCAATCAGCTGCAAGAACAGCTGAAAAGCAAGGATGAAGAAATACAAGAGCTGACACAGCAAATCAACTCATTGGAAAACGCAGCTCAAACCAATCCGCAAAAAAATCAACAACAAGCCGTTGATATTGCGAAAGTATATGGGGAAATGTCAAGTAAAAAAGCAGCTGCCATCATTACAGAGCTTTCTGATGATGAAGCAGTCAGCATACTATCATCTTTAAAAAAAGCCGTGCTTGCTAGAATTTTAGAAAAAATGACTCCCCAAGACGCTGCCAAATATACGAAGCTGTTATCCGAGCAATCAGCAGCTCAATCTGAACAACCAGCAGCCGAATCTGCACCATCAGCAACTGAAGAGGCAGCTGCTCAATAAATAACTTACATGAACATTCTGATCATATTACAGGAGGTGAACAAATGGATGCCATTAAATTGCAGTTTTTCCAATTGAACACGCGAAACATACAATCAACAAACGGAGAAGAAAAAAAGGAAGAGTCAACTTTTCAAACGTTTTTTGATCAGCTTGTGAACATGAAGCCAGCCGATCAGGTGAAAGGAAATGAACCGCAAAAATTAGAAATCGAAACAACTATCTTAGAAGAGTTGCAAGATGTGATCAAAAATTGGCTCTCTCTTGACATTTTGCACGATCAGGAAACAGACGCTCAAGACAAACAGGAGAGAGAAGACAGCAGTTTATCTTCTGTCAGCCAACCTTCTTCTGAAAATTTGGAATTGACATTTGCGAGCAATATGGAATTGAATGTTGATCATACGGAGCAAAGTCCGGAAAAAACTGTACTTTTTCAGCAAATCACTGCTATTTTAGCTTATTTGCAACGAAATGAGCCGAACGAGTTTATTCGAATGCTCGAAGTTTTTGAAACCATTACTAGAAAGTATGGAGATCTAGGCAGCACGATGCTTCAAAATATTTTAACAGCTGGTCGGATTGGACGATATGAGAATCATAGTGCTACCATAGCTGACATATTGCCTAATGATCTAGAAACATCAGAGCCGCTTCATTTTATACAACAAATGGACACGAATAAGAAACCATTGGTGCAGCGTGAGGAAATATTGGCAAGAACGCATCCTCTAATGGAGTTTGTTCAACAAGAGAGCCGTGCTGAACAAAAAAGTGTTGGAAATTTCCTAACGAGCCAAACGAAGGATACGTTTGAGTTGACTCTTACATCATACATAAACAAATTTGGCTCAGAAAATCCGGCTTCGCAAATTGATTCTGAACTGAGTATAGACGTCCAAGAGGAATTTTTTCAAAAGTTAAAAGACGTAATAAAAACAAGTCGATTTGGCCAGCTTCCCAATGGCGCACAAAAATTGACGATACGGCTCACTCCGGAGCATTTAGGGACCATTACCATTCAATTAATAAAAGATGGCGACCAAATGAGCGCCAAAATTAAGACATCGACTCAATCAGCGAAAGAATTGTTAGAGCATAGTATTCAGCAGTTAAAGCATTCGCTGCCGAATATAACATTGCAAATTGACCGCTTTGATATTTTTGACGAAGAGCATTATTTCTTTCAAGAAAAAAGAGGACGTGGCAATTCGCAGCAACATAACGGGGAAGATCAAGAAAAGCATCAAAATGAACAGCAGAACGACCAAACTTTTATGGAAAAATTAAAAGAGTATGTAAATGCCATTATATAGGAGGTTCTTATGAGCGGAATTTCCATCGACAGCTATTTGTTATCGACCTATACAGAAAACAAAGCAAGGGAAGCTAAGTCAACTCTTGGAAAAGATGATTTTTTGAAGTTATTGATTACCCAATTGCAATATCAGGATCCGCTAAATCCAATGGAAGATAAAGAGTTTATTGCTCAAATGGCGAATTTCTCAACATTGGAACAAATAACAAACATGAATAAATCGCTTGAAGCCTTTTTAAAATCGGATGCACTCATCAAATATTCGCAGCTCATCGGCAAATCGGTAGAATACTCAAAAGAAGGTGAGCAAAAGCAGAGCATTGTCAAAAGCGTGCGGATGAATGGAGATACAGTCATCATTGCGCTTGCCAACGGCGATGAAGTGGAAAGCTCAAGTATTACGAAAGTATCCGAAGCTGGAGAAAACGATTCATCTGATCAGGAAGGATAATAATATTAAAATTTTAAAGAAAGGGAGAGGTTCATATGTTGCGTTCCATGTATTCTGGTATTAGCGGAATGAAAAATTTTCAATTGAAATTGGATGTCATTGGCAACAATATCGCGAATGTCAACACGTACGGCTTCAAAAAAGGACGTGTCACTTTTAAAGAATTAGTCAACCAGCAAATTTCAGGCGCAAGCGCCGCTGTAAATGGACGAGGAGGTATAAATCCTGCACAGGTAGGATTGGGTGCGGCAATCGGAACAATCGACACTGTTCATACATCTGGACCAACTCAATCAACGGGAAGACTTCTTGATGTAGCGATCAGCGGAGACGGTTTTTTTCCTGTCGGAGTGATTACCGATTTAACGAGAGTCAACATTGATTACGCAGGACAATTTGGAGACAATAAAATTTTGGGCGCCATTGATAGAGCAATTGATTTAGCATACACCCGCGCTGGAAACTTTTATTTGGATGCAAACGGATATTTAGTAACTGGCGAAGGGCTTTACTTAATTGGCGAAACAGGTGAAAAAATTCCTCCGACAGATCAAGGAATTCAAAAAGCAAATGCAGCGCTTCAGCAAATCACGTCTTTCAATACACCTTATAAAAATATGTATGAATCGTTGAGAGACATTTCAAAAAGAGCGAATGCATTGATGGAAGCTTATGAAGCATATAATGATGCGGTGGAAATATGGGAAAAAGACGGACGACAAAACCCATCACCTTTATACACCTCTATGCAAAATGCACGTAATGCTTTAATTGATATATGGACAGAGTTTAATGCAGCCATTACAAACCCAACGTCAGGGTTTGGGAATATTCGAAACCAGTTTGAAACGGCAATCGGACAATTAAATAATTCTATTAATAATTTTAACAATACACCGTCATATACTGACGTCATTACAACAATCACGAATCCGATTCTGCCGATTACAGCGGGGGATTATCCGCAAAATCCGTCAACAGCTATCCCGTTAGGTTCAAGTGCTGACACGAATACGCTTGATTTAATGACGAAGTTGATCGGGACAATTGAGAATTATAAAGTTGCCCTTAACAATGTTGGGCAAGCAGTCATTAAATACGAAGATATTGCCGAAAGTTTAAAAGAGGCGCAATGGACGGATTCGTTGAGCGGAGAAGCCGGTCTCATCCAAATTCCGCTTTCGGCTAAAAGCTTTAGCATCGGGCCTGATGGAAAGGTTACGTTTATTGATCGAAACGGTCAGTTAAAAGTCGCTGGACAAATCCGGCTTGCGAACTTTCCAAATCCAGAAGGATTAGAAAAAATCGGAAGCAATCTTTTTAGAGAAACGCCTAACTCTGGTTCTATCGACAAAAATGGCAATGGGCTGCAGCTTAACGAACTTTCCGTTCCAGGAGAGGATGGAGCAGGCTCATTGATTAATAGTTCACTAGAAATGTCCAATGTGGACTTGGCGGAAGAATTTACGGAAATGATTGTGGCACAAAGAGGTTTTCAATCAAATACGAAAATCATCACAACTTCTGACGAAATTTTGCAGGAGCTCCTTGGCTTAAAACGTTAATAGGAAGAACGGGGGAGCTTGAAACGTGATCAAATTAACAAAACTGAATGGCGAAGCTTTTTATCTGAATGTGTTGTTAATCGAACGGATTGAATCGTTTCCTGATACGACTATTACGTTAATATCCGGCAAAAAATATATAGTAAAAGATTCACAGACGGAAGTAGTAACAAAAATCAATGAGCTTTATAAACAATTTGGTTTTGGGAAAGCTTTCTATTTCGGGGGACAAGAAAATGAGTAAAAAATTTATAACTGCATTATTAATCGTCATTTCAACCGTTGGAATTGCTGCACTGACTACGTTTGTCGTCATGGAATTTTTTACGAAGGATCCGGTAGAAGCGAAAAACCGCTCCATCGACGAGGTGGTGGAATCGTCATTTGATGTTCCTGAAATTACGACAAACTTAAAAAGTAAAAATATTGTAAGACTTTCTTTCAAAATTGAAGCATCTGACAAAAAAGCGAGAGAAGAATTAGAAAAGAGAGAATTTCAAATAAAAGATATTATTATAACCGAACTGGCAAATATGGAAGCAAAAGATTTGGAAGGGCAAGCTGGAATGGACCGCTTTAAAGATACGATTAAAAAGAAGGTCGATGCGCTTTTACAAGAAGGAGAAGTGAAACAAGTGTACACGACTTCCTTTATCCTTCAATAGACAAAAAAGGGATAAGGAGGTGATGTTCTCATTATGTCAAATGAAATTTTATCGCAAAGTGAAATTGATGCGCTATTATCTGCATTAACGACCGGTGAAATGAATGTTGATGAATTAAAGAAAGAAGAAGAAGCAAAGAAAATAAAAGTTTACGATTTTAAACGTGCTCTTCGTTTTTCAAAAGATCAAATTCGCAGCATTACTCGAGTGCATGAAAATTTCGCAAGGCTTTTAACGACGTATTTTGCTGCGCAATTGCGGACATATGTCCAAATAACCGTCACGTCTGTAGACCAGCTGCCCTATGAAGAGTTTGTCCGTTCCATTCCGAAAATGACGGTTTTAAATGTTTTTGAACTTGGGACACTTGATGGAAGAATTATTATGGAAGTGAACCCAAATATTGCGTACGCAATGATGGATCGGTTAATGGGCGGTTTCGGGGCTTCCATGAATAAGATTGAACAATTAACAGAAATTGAAATGAAAATTATTGCATCCATTTTCGAAAAAACTTTGGAGCACTACCGTGAAGCTTGGAGTACCATTTTGGACATTGAGCCTTGCATGCAGGAATTTGAGGTAAATCCGCAATTTTTGCAAATGGTATCTCCAAATGACACAGTTGTTGTTATTTCCCTTAATACACAAGTGGGAGAAGCGAGCGGAATGATAAACCTTTGTATTCCCCATGTTGTGTTGGAACCAATTATTCCAAAGCTTTCCGTCCATTATTGGATGCAATCAGAAAGGAAAGCCCAAAACTCTGTGGAAACGGAAGTAATCAAAAACCGGATAAAGCTTGCAGAAGTTCCGGTGGTTGCGGAATTAGGGACGTCCGTTGTGACAGTTCAAGAGTTTCTTGAAATGCGAGTGGGGGATATGATCCGTCTTGATCAATCGACCAGCGACCCGTTGGTGATTAAAGTAGGTGACGTCCCTAAATTTTTTGGACAGCCTGGCAAAAAGAACAAGAAGCTGGCCGTTCAAATATTAGGCCACATAGAGAGAGGTGACGAAGCTGATGACTGATAACATGTTGTCACAAGAGGAAATCGATTCTCTATTAAAAGGGGGAAATCAAGAATCAACTGAAACTGACAATCTATTGAATGATATTGAAAAAGATACGATTGGGGAGATAGGAAATATTTCTTTTGGCAGTTCTGCTACAGCTTTATCATCCTTGCTTAATCAAAAAGTAGAAATCACTACTCCGAGCGTGTCAATTATTAATAAGCAAGAACTGGCAAAGGAGTTTCCACATCCATACGTAGCAATAGAAGTAGTTTTTACAGAAGGGCTGTCCGGCAGCAATCTGCTTGTAATTAAACAAAGCGATGCTGCTGTCATTGCTGATTTAATGATTGGCGGGGATGGTTCCAACCCGGATGAATTGGGGGAAATTCAATTAAGTGCTGTCCAGGAAGCGATGAATCAAATGATGGGATCTGCTTCCACATCAATGTCAACCGTTTTAAATAAAAAAATAGATATTTCACCGCCTCGCCTCGAATTATTGAATGTTAAAGAAGGGGAAGGAACCGATGCTATTCCTGATGACGAACTGCTTGTGAAGGTATCCTTCCGATTAACTGTCGGCAATTTAATTGATTCGAATATTATGCAGCTCTTACCCCTTGATTTTGCTAAACAGCTCGTTGTTGAATTAATGAATAAAGCGGGCAAAGAGGCATCAAATAACGTGCAAACAGAACCTGAAGAAGTGCGAGAAAATCAACAGCTGCATATAGAAAAAAGCGAGAAGGAAAAAGCTCAGCCTGTTGAAGTTAAACCTGTTGAATTTGCGACGTTTGATGAACAAACGAATCAATCTGTAGACACGCACAATTTGGAGCTGCTGCTCGACATTCCTTTAAATGTAACGGTTGAGCTTGGAAGAACAAAAAGATCCATCAAACAAATTTTGGAATTGTCTAAAGGATCCATTATCGAGCTTGATAAGCTGGCCGGGGAGCCAGTCGACATATTCATAAACAGCAAAAAGGTAGCAAAAGGTGAAGTAGTTGTCATCGACGAAAATTTCGGTGTTCGCGTAACGGATATCATGAGTCAAGCAGATCGGATAATGAATCTAAAATAGTTGATAGGAGTGAGGAGCAAAATGTCAAAAAGGATTTTAGTCGTTGATGATGCAGCATTTATGAGAATGATGATCAAAGATATATTGACAAAAAATGGATATGAAGTAGTAGGAGAGGCTGCAGATGGTGCGCAGGCAGTCGAAAAATTTAAAGAATTGCAGCCTGATTTAGTCACGATGGATATTACAATGCCTGAAATGGATGGCATCACTGCTTTAAAGGAAATCCGCAAAATCAATCCAAATGCAAAAGTTGTCATGTGTTCAGCGATGGGACAGCAGGCAATGGTAATCGATGCTATTCAAGCTGGTGCCAAAGATTTTATTGTGAAACCTTTTCAGGCCGATCGTGTACTGGAAGCTATTCAAAAGACATTGGGATAAGGAGCATTTGCATTGAAACGACGTATTACATATTTGTGCTGTTTATGGCTGTTGTTTTTTTATGTTCCAACAAACGCCGATTTCGTGCATGCAGCCGCGAAAAATCCCACCGTTGAGGAATATTTAAAACAGCAGACATCCGATCAACAGGATGAAAAAAAAGAAGAGAAAGCGACGAACGAATTGGTTGAAGATGGTGGCAACAGCACCTCCTTATCAGTATTCGATGTTTTGAAAATGATTTTTACACTTATTATTGTTTTAGGTCTCTTAATCTTTTTATTAAAATTTTTAAACAAAAAAATAAAGCTTCCGCAAGAAACTAAATACTTACAAAATCTCGGCGGCATTTCCTTAGGACAAAACAAGTCCATCCAGCTGGTGAAGGTGGGGAATCGCATTCTAATCGTTGGCGTCGGGGATACGATTGAACTATTACAAGAAATTAATGATGAAGAGGAATATAAGAAAATTATCGACATGCAGAAAGAGCCCGGCAACAATGCTTTTGAACAAAATATGATGCGCTTCATTCTAAATAATCATAAACAAAAGGATAGCGAGAAGACCTCCTTCAAAAAAGAACTGGAATCACTATTAAAAGAAAGACGTGAACAGATGCAGCGTCTTCGGCAGAAAGGATCAAAAAAATGAGTGAGTTTTTTAGCTATTTTAATCAAAATGATCCGGAAAATGTTGCGACGACTGTGAAGCTTTTGCTTCTGCTCACCGTTTTGTCAATTGCACCAGGGATATTGATTTTAATGACTTGCTTTACGCGCATCGTCATCGTGTTATCGTTTGTGCGAACTTCGCTTGCTACCCAGCAAATGCCGCCCAACCAAGTGCTCATCGGCCTTGCACTTTTTTTAACCTTTTTTATAATGGGACCGACTTTTCAAGAAATACATGAAAAAGCTTTGAATCCTTTGTTCAACAATGAAATAACCATTGAGGAAGCGTATGAACAGGCGGAAAAGCCGATAAAGGAATTTATGAGCAAACATACGAGACAAAAAGATTTAGCTTTGTTTTTAAATTACGCCAATATTGAAAATCCTGAGACGATTGACGATATTCCGCTCGTGGCTTTAGTGCCTGCATTTGCCATCAGCGAATTAAAAACAGCGTTTCAAATAGGTTTTATGATCTTTATTCCTTTTTTAATCATTGACATGGTTGTATCAAGTGTCCTCATGTCAATGGGAATGATGATGCTTCCTCCTGTCATGATATCATTGCCTTTTAAAATATTGCTGTTTGTGCTCGTGGACGGCTGGTACTTAGTTGTCAAATCATTGCTGCAAAGTTTTTAAAATAAGTAGGTGAGCCAATGAGTACCGAAATGATCCTTTCCATAGCAGAAAAAGCGGTTTATACAACTTTAATGATCAGTGGGCCACTTCTTTTAATATCGCTTGTTGTCGGCTTAATTGTCAGCATCTTTCAAGCAACGACACAAATACAGGAACAGACATTGGCGTTCATACCAAAAATTGTGGCTGTTTTGGTCGGATTGATTATTTTTGGCCCATGGATGCTATCTGTCATTTTGTCGTATACACATAATATTTTCAGCAATCTCAATCAATTTGTTGGATGAGTTGAATGATGATGCTGGAGTATTATCCGCTTTTTTTGCTTGTGTTTACAAGAATAACAGCTTTTATTGCAACGCTTCCATTATTTTCATATCGGAATATTCCGATGCGGTTTAAAATTGGCATGTCTTTTTTCCTTTCCCTTATCATCGTCATGACGATCGATGAGGGAAAGGTTGACTTAGATGCGAATTTCTACCCGCTGATAATAAAAGAAGTTTTAATCGGACTATTCATTGGTCTGATCGCATATATCATCATGTCAGCTGTCCACATTGCAGGAAGCTTAATCGATTTTCAAATGGGGTTTATCATCGCGAATATTATTGATCCGCAGACAGGAGTTCAAACGCCGTTAATTGGACAATTTCTTTATTCTTTTGCCCTATTGCTCATGCTGAGCCTAAACGGGCACCATATGCTGATTAACGGGATTGTATACAGTTTTCAAGTAATCCCTCCGGATCAATATTTTATTCCGATTTCTGATGGAGCTGTTGCCGAACAAGTTTTGAAGGCGTTCAGCAAAATGTTTCTCGTAGCATTTCAAATGGCGCTTCCGATAGTCGCTTCGCTCTTTTTAGTTGACCTTGCTCTAGGGATTGTTGCCCGGACAGTTCCGCAAATGAATGTATTTGTCATTGGGTTTGCCATTAAAATTGGCGTCAGCTTTCTGATGATGGTGCTCGTTTTAGGCATTATATTTATGATAATTCAGGGGCTTTTCCAATACATGTTCGATGTGATGAGAACCTTAATGAATTTATTAGGTGATGGCGCATGAATTATTTACCGTTAGATTTGCAATATTTTGCCGGAGAAAAAACGGAAAAAGCGACTCCGAGAAAGCGGCAGGATGTCAGGAAAAAAGGGCAGGTTGCCAAGAGTCCCGATTTGAACACAGCCATCACCATGTTTTTAGTTTTTCTGTCATTGCTGTTTTTCGGGAAAACGGTGATTGATAATATTTTAAACATGTTCCATTCTACTTTTGAAGATTATTTGTTGACGGATATCACAGAAGAAAATGTGCATTCAATCTTTAATAAATATGTATTGGAAGGCGCTCAAATTACCGCTCCATTCATGATAGCAGCCTTCGTTGCTGGGTTTTTCAGTAATTATATTCAAGTTGGATTTCTTTTTACAACTGAACCGTTGAAAATGAAATTAAATAAACTGAATCCGATTGAAGGATTTAAACGCATATATTCCATTCGGGCAATTGTCGAGCTTTTGAAATCGATCTTAAAAGTTTTCTTTATCGGCGGGGTAACCTTTGCGTATATTTATTTCAATTGGCAGGAGATTTTGCGACTTCCGCAAATGCCGCTTGAACGAGCTTTTGCTTCAATTTCAAAGCTGGCGGTGCAGATAGGATTATATGCTTCAGGTGCGCTTTTGTTCATCGCATTGCTAGATTACTTGTATCAAAGATGGGATTTCGAAAAAAACATTCGCATGTCTAAGCAGGAAGTAAAAGATGAGTACAAAAAAATGGAAGGCGACCCGTTAATTAGATCGAGAATTAAACAGAAACAAAGGGAAATGGCGATGAGAAGGATGATGCAGGAAATTCCGAAAGCTGATGTCGTCATTACGAACCCTACTCATTATGCAGTTGCCTTAAAGTATGATGAAAAGGAACACGATGCACCTGTCGTAGTTGCAAAAGGAACAGATTTTGTCGCGCAAAAGATCAAGCAAATTGCCAAAGCCCATGAAATCATAACAGTCGAAAACAGGCAGCTCGCTCGTTCCTTGTATGACCAAGTGGAAATTGGCGAGATGATTCCTGAACAATTTTTTAAGGCTGTGGCTGAAATTTTAGCTTATGTTTATCGTCAAAAACAAAAAGTGTAACAATTTTGCTAGGAGGAAGTATCATGTCAGCAAGAGATTTATCGGTTATAGTAGCTGTCATTTTAATTGTTGCCATGCTTATCATCCCGCTGCCTTCATGGCTGCTGAGCATATTGATTATCATTAATATATCTCTTGCCTTGCTCGTCCTCCTTACATCCATGAACATTGAAAAGCCTTTACAATTTTCAATCTTTCCTTCTCTTTTGCTTTTGTTAACGTTATATCGACTCGGCTTAAACGTTTCCACAACGCGTTCGATTTTAGCTAATGGAGAAGCGGGAACAGTCGTGGAAACGTTTGGAACTTTTGTTGTCGGTGGAAATATCCTTGTTGGTTTTGTCGTATTTATCATTTTAGTTATTATTCAATTTGTTGTCATTACAAAAGGATCTGAACGGGTAGCAGAAGTGGCAGCCCGCTTTACGCTTGATGCCATGCCCGGTAAGCAGATGAGTATTGATGCAGACTTGAATGCGGGAATCATCTCGGAAGACGAGGCAAAAAAACGGAGAGAAACGATTGCAAGAGAAGCAGATTTTTATGGCGCAATGGACGGAGCAAGCAAATTTGTAAAAGGAGATGCGATTGCTGGTGTCATAATTGTGCTGATCAATATTATTTTCGGAATTATCATCGGCATGATCCAGCAGGGGCTTTCTTTTCAAGAAGCTGTTTCAAAATTCACGCTTCTTACAGTTGGAGATGGATTAGTCAGCCAAATTCCAGCTTTATTAATCTCAACGGCAACAGGGATTGTTGTCACGAGAGCTGCTTCTGACGGAAATTTAGGACAAGACATTACGAACCAGCTTTTAGCATTTCCAAAGCTGCTGTATGTTACCGCAGGAATCATCTTTATTTTAGGAATTGTTACTCCGATTGGTCCGATCGTAACAACTCCGATCGCTCTCATGTTTGCTTTCTTAGCATTTGCGATGAATCGTACGAAAAAACAAATTGAAAAAGACGAAGAGATTGTTGAAGAAGAAGTGGAAATGAACGAAGCGAAAAGTCCGGAGCAAGTGATGAATCTGTTATCGATGGATCCGATTGAATTTGAATTCGGATATGGTTTAATTCCTCTTGCTGATAGCGGACAAGGAGGAGACCTGTTGGATCGGATCGTAATGATCAGAAGGCAGCTTGCCGTAGAATTGGGCCTTGTCATTCCGGTCGTCCGAATACGGGATAATATCCAATTAAAGCCGAATGAATACAGATTAAAAATTAAAGGAAACGAAGCGGCGAAAGGTGAAATTATGCTCGATCATTATTTGGCGATGGCGCCAGGAATGGATAATGATTCGATTGAAGGGATTGACACAATTGAGCCTTCGTTTGGACTTCCTGCAAAATGGATCAGCGAACATTTAAAAGAACAAGCTGAATTGGCAGGATATACGGTCGTCGATCCTCCTAGCGTTGTTTCTACTCACATTACGGAAACGATCCGGAGGCATGCTCATGAATTGCTTGGACGACACGAAACAAAACAGCTTGTCGATCATTTAAAAGAAACATACCCGATATTAGTGGAAGAAGTTACGCCGAATCCACTTTCTATTGGAGATATTCAAAAGGTTTTGGCGAAACTGCTTAAAGAAAAAATTTCTATTCGAAATTTGCCGGTTATTTTTGAAACATTAGCTGACTATGCCAAATTTACAACAGATCCGGAAATTTTAGCTGAATATGTAAGACAGTCGCTGGCAAAACAAATTACAAGCCAGTATGCAAAAGAAGGGGAGACATTGAAAGTCATTACTCTCTCCGCTCAAGTAGAAAAAGCCATTGCCGATGGCGTGCAGCAAACAGAACGAGGAACCTTTTTGTCATTGGAGCCGCATGTATCACAAAGGATTGTCGAAGCCATTGCAAAAAATGTGGAACAGCTGGCAATGGAAGAGCAAACGCCAATCTTGCTCTGCTCGCCTTCTGTTAGAATGTATGCACGGCAGCTGATCGAGCGATATTTGCCTGATGTACCCGTATTGTCATACAACGAACTTGAATCAAACATTGAAGTACAAAGTGTCGGAGTGGTGAATATTTAATGAAGATTAAAAAATTCAAAGCCCATACTATGCAAGAGGCGATGAAGACGATTCGCAGCCAACTCGGTCAAAATGCTGTCATCCTCAATTCGAAAGTCGTCTATACTGGTGGATTTCTAGGAATGTTTAAGAAAAAAATGATTGAAGTGGTGGCGGGCATTGATGAAGAAGATGAAATGATCAGCGGGTCCAAAAAAGAAAAAATAGAACATCAAACGGGCCAACAATTAGAGATGTCTCCTGTACTGAATGAAATAAAAAAACTGAAGGATCTCGTTCAATCCATGTCCGTAAACAGTACTGTTATTCATCCTGACCTAAAAGAGATCGAACAAAAAATTGATTCGTTAGGTTTGCTGCAGCCGATTAAACAAGATGTGATCGCATCTATACTGGAAACGTATTTGATCCATCAAAAAAAGCTGACAAACGAACAGCTGGAATTTCAATTGAAGAAAGAGTTAAAAAAGAGGATTTCGGACATTCCTTTTCACGGCATTACTTTTTCAAAAAAATTTGTGAATGTTGTTGGACCAACCGGTGTTGGAAAAACGACGACATTGGCAAAGCTTGCCGCAATCTGCAAAATAAATTACAAGAAAAAAATCGGATTTCTTACGACGGACACTTATCGAATTGCTGCGATCGATCAATTAAAAACATATGCCGAAATATTAAATGCCCCGCTTGAAGTTTGTTATAACTCATTTGATTTTCAGGAAGGGAAAAAGAAGCTGAATGACTGCGACATCGTTTTTATTGACACGGCGGGCCGGAACTTCCTTGAACAGCAATATGTGCAAGATTTAAGCGAAACCATTGACTTTCAGGATGAAATGGAAACATTTTTAGTATTTTCTTTAACTTCAAAATTTGAAGATATGGAAAAAGTTTATAACCAATTTTCTCATTTGCCGATTCATCAATTTATTTTTACTAAACATGACGAAACCTCCTCTTATGGAGCTATGTATAACATCGTCTACAAAACAAAGATTGGTGCCGGATATATGACTGACGGTCAAGATGTTCCAGACGACATTCATAAGCTGGATCATGAAACTTTTATTCAATATTTAATGGGGTAGCAGGATATGGATCAAGCAGAACAACTCAGAAGGATTATTCAGCAAAACAAATATGCGGTGATAAAAGACTCTCCGCCTAACCGTCATGCAAAAACAGTGGCTGTGATTAGTGGAAAAGGGGGAGTCGGCAAATCGAATTTCGTTTTAAATTTCGCTTTAAACTTGATCAAAAAACGAAACGACCGTGTACTGCTGGTAGATTGCGATATTGGGATGGCAAACATCGATCTTTTGCTTGGACAGCAGTATCAAGAAAGATCAATTGTCGATTTGCTGAAAAACCGCATTGGAATTGAACAAATTATCAAAAAAGGTCCTTTAAATTTGCAGTATTTGTCAGGAGGAATGAGCCTTTCCAATATTGTCACAATCGATGAAGCAGAGTTTCAATTTTTTCTTTACGAGCTTGAAAGAATAATAGAGAAATACGACACCATCTTATTTGATATGGGGGCAGGAATTTCGAAAGACAGCTTGAAATTTTTGCTTGCAGTGGACGAAATTATCGTCATTACGACGCCTGAACCGACATCGATTATGGACGCCTACAGTGCGATAAAGCTCATTCACCAGTTCGATCAAGAAAAGGTGATGAAAGTAGTTGTCAATCGATTCAAGAAAAACATTGAAGCGAAAGAAACATGGGAAAAAATTAGAACCACTGCAGAGCGTTTTTTACATAAAACAATTGATTTGCTCGGCAGTTTGCCGGAGGATGATCATGTACAGAAATCAGTCATGGAACAAATTCCGTTTATTTTGCGTTTTCCGAATGCTCCTATATCGAAAGCACTAGAAAATATAACAGAGATGTACTTAAATGGTAAAATAAAAAGAAAAGGATTTATTCATTCTCTTAGATCTTTGTTTTCAAGTAGGTGATGTTTTTGAGTCGTGTAAAGGTTTTGGTTATTGATGATTCGGCATTTATGAGAAAGTTGATTTCCGATTTGCTTTTAGAGAGTCCTTCCATCGATGTGATTGGCACAGCTAAAAATGGAAAAGAAGGAATTGAAAAGATCGCAGAGCTTGATCCTGATGTTGTGACGCTAGATATTGAAATGCCGGTTTTAAACGGGCTTGATACTTTGCAGATTATCATGGACAAGTTTCCAAGGCCAGTCATTATGCTTTCAAGTTCGACGAAAGAAGGAGCCGAAAACACGATAAAATCTTTAGCTTTCGGAGCGTTTGATTTTATCCCGAAACCTTCCGGCTCCATATCTCTTGACATATTTAAAGTGAAAGAAGAATTAATTGCAAAAGTTCTAGCAGCAAAACGGGCAAAAGAAAAAGTTCAGATGTTAAAAAAAGAGATCGACACATTTCCTCGAAAGGAGATGATGAAAGAAAAGAGCCATCGACAGCGAAAAAAATCTTTAATTGCCATTGGAACTTCTACTGGCGGACCGAGCACCCTTCAAAAAATCGTTCCATGCTTCCCGAAAAACCTGAATTCGCCGATTTTCATCGTACAGCATATGCCGCCAGGATTTACAAAATCGTTGGCTGAACGATTAAATGAAATGTCAAACATCGAAGTAAAAGAAGGCGAGCATCAAGAAATCGTCAGAAATGGGGTAGCATACATAGCGCCTGGAGGCAGCCATATGAAAGTAATAGAAAAACAAGGGAATTTATTCATTGAACTGGATCAATCGGAAAAAAAGAGAGGGCACAGACCTTCAGTAGATGTACTGTTTGAATCTTTATCGAATTTAAAATATTATCAAACGATTGCTTGTATTTTAACGGGAATGGGTTCTGACGGGACAAAAGGATTGAAAGCATTAAAAGAAAGGACAGATGCGACAGGGATCGCACAGTCCGAAAAAACCTCCATTATATTTGGGATGCCAAAATCCGCCATCCAAGCGAATGTGGTTGATTACGTGGAAGATTTAATGGAAATTCCGTATTTAATTCAAAAGCTGATCTAAATCCAAGGAGTGTGCTGCCATGGAAATGAATCAATATTTGGACATTTTTATTGAAGAAAGTAAAGAACATTTGCAGTCGTGCAACGAAAAGCTTTTGGAGCTTGAACAAAATCCGGATGATTTAGGAATTGTGAACGAAATTTTTCGCTCCGCCCATACATTAAAAGGAATGGGCGCAACGATGGGGTTTGAAGATTTAGCCGATTTAACACATAAAATAGAAAATGTGTTTGACGCCATTCGCAATCAAAAATTAGAAGTAACGCCTGAAATTATGGATGTCCTTTTTGAAGCATTGGAGAATTTGGAGGAAATTGTTTTATCGATTGCGGATGGAGGAGACGGCAAAAAAGATGTTTCGGCCATTGTGAAAAAACTGCAAGCGATTGAAAGCGGAGAACAAATTGAAGATGAGACAGCTGAAAATGAAACATCAAGAGAACAAGTGCAGGATGTGAAAAAACTGAAGTTTGATGAATATGACAGGACGGTCATTCTTCAATCAATTGAACAAGGATTTCAAGTATACGAAATCAACATTCGGCTTCGAGAAGACTGCATCTTAAAAGCAGCGAGAGCATTTATGGTTTTTGAATTGCTTGAGAAGCACGGGGAAGTGGTCAAATCATCGCCTTCTGTTGATTTACTCGAAGAAGAAAAGTTTGACAACAATTTTTCGGTTGCCTACATTACGAAGGAAGATAAGGACTTTATCCGGAACAGCCTATTGAAAATTTCAGAGGTTGAAGAAGTACTAGTTGAAAAAGTGAATGTAGAAAAGCCAAGTACTGAAAGAGTACAGCAGTCTGTTTCCAGCATACAATCTAATGCCAGCCAACAAACTGCTGCTAGCAAACAAACTACTGTTTCCAGCAAGCAAAGCCGTCAGCAGAAGGACAGCTCGAAAGACACTAGCCAAAAACAGAAGAAAAACCAGCAAAAGACGATCCGCGTCAACATTGAGCGCCTCGATATTTTAATGAACTTGTTTGAAGAATTAGTCATCGACAAAGGGCGTTTAGAGCAAATATCAAAAGAATTAAATCACTCGGAGCTGAAAGAAACGGTTGAGAAAATGTCCAGAGTTTCAGCTGATTTGCAAAACATTATTTTAAATATGCGCATGATTCCAATCGAAACCGTTTTTAACCGCTTCCCGAGAATGGTGAGAAATCTCGCCCGCGATTTAAATAAAAAAATCAATTTAGTTGTCACTGGCGCTGAAACCGAATTGGATCGGACCGTCATTGATGAAATTGGCGATCCGCTTGTGCATCTAATCCGAAATGCGATCGACCATGGGATTGAAACGCCTGAAACCCGCCTGAAATATGGCAAAAAAGAAGAAGGAACGCTGCGGCTCAGCGCATATCACAGCGGAAATCATGTCTTTATCGAAATCGAAGACGACGGTGCAGGAATCAATCAGAAAAAGGTATTGCAAAAAGCTATTGAGCGGGGAATCGTTACAAAAGAGGCAAGCGAAACATTAACGGAAAAACAAATTCATGAACTCATTTTCGCATCAGGCTTTTCAACGGCTGAAAAAATTTCAGATGTCTCTGGACGGGGTGTAGGGCTTGATGTAGTGAAAAATACAATCGAATCGCTCGGAGGAAGCATCACCATCGAGTCGGAAGAAGGAAAAGGATCTTTATTCTCGATCCAGCTCCCGCTGACATTAACGATTATTTCCGCCATGCTCATTGAAGTTGGAAATGAAAAATACGGTATTCCGATTTCGTCTATCATTGAATCCCTTGTTATTAAAAAAGAAGATATTTTACAGACACATCAAAACAAGGTGATTGATTATCGCGGAAAAATTGTACCTCTAGTGTTTTTAAAAGAAATTTTTGAAGTGGACGCCGAGGATGACCAAGATTATGTTTCAATCGTCGTTGTCAAAAAAGGAGATAAAATGGCTGGTTTAGTTGTCGATTCCTTCATCGGTCAGCAAGAGATTGTTTTGAAATCGTTAGGACAATATTTGACAAATGTATTCGCCATCTCAGGTGCCACAATTTTAGGAGACGGTCAAGTTGCATTGATCGTTGATTGTAATGCATTAATCCAGTAATGCTTGATGGAAGGGGAAGATGAGAATGGCAAATAGTGTATTTAATGAACAGAAGGTCATAGTTTTTCAGCTGCAAGACAAAGAATACGGGGTTTTTGTACAAAATGTGAAATCGATTGAAAAAGTTGACCATATCACCCGCGTTCCGAAAACAGCTGACTATATAAAAGGAGTCATCAATTTGCGCGGTGTTGTCACTCCGATCATAGATTTAAGAAAAAGATTGAATATGCCGGAAAAAGAAATAACAGATCAGACGAGAGTGATTATAGCTGTTCAAAATGAAATGGAAGTTGGATTGATTGTTGATTCTGCCAATGATGTCGTCGATATATCTGAAGACAGTATTGAACCTGCTCCAAGCGTCATCGAACAAGTAGAAACCGAGTTTATAAAAGGAATTACAAAATTGGATAAACGGCTGATTATGCTCCTTGACCTTGAAAAAGTGCTGAGCAAAGAAAATCAGAGGGTAATAGAGCATGAGCAAGTTGTTTGATTTATCAAACAAAAGGATCGATATATTAAAGGAAATTGCCAATATCGGAGCGGGAAATGCCGCAACGAGTCTGTCCCAACTTCTTAATAAAAAAATTGAAATGAAAGTTCCGAACGTTTATGTCGCCTCTTTTAACGATGTGATGGATTTAGCAGGCGGTGCGGAAACAGAGGTTACGGCTGTATACATCCGCATTCAAGAGGATATAACTGGATCGATGTTTTTCATTTTGCCGATCCCGCAGGCTAAAAAATATGCAAAAGCATTAATGAATGATTATGTTCTTCAGGATGCTTCAACTATGAAAGAAATGGAATGCTCTGTTTTGCAGGAGCTCGGCAACATCCTGATTGGATCCTATTTATCTGTTTTATCGAACATGACCAATTTGATGGTTAATCCGTCCGTTCCTGCCATCCAATGTGATATGTTCGGCGCGATTATCAGTCATGCTCTGATCGAGCTTTCGCTTGAAAGTGATGAAGCACTTGTCATCGATGCTGTTATAAAAGAAGAAGGGCATCAAGATTCCGAATTAATAAGAGGGCATATTTTCTTTCTGCCCGACTCACAGTCATATAAAAAAATTTTTGACATATTAGAGGTTTAGTGAAATGGGGCATTTTGAAAATGTTGTAAAAGTCGGTATTTCGGAAATGAATGTTGTGAAAGCTCCGTGGAAAATTCGAACAACTGGATTAGGATCTTGCGTCGGACTCGTCATCTATGATGATGTAAATAAATTGGCAGGACTTGCTCATATAATGCTGCCTGATTCTTCGCTTTCAAACAAGGAGCCTTTAAATTGTGCAAAATATGCGGATACGGCTGTAACAGAATTAATTCGTCTTTTAAAAAACTATGGAGGAAACATCATGTTTTTTAAAGCGAAAATAGCTGGAGGAGCTGAAATGTTTCCGCATCGGCCATCTTCCAAAATCATGCGAATAGGTCCGAGAAATGTTGAAGCGGTCAAACAGCATTTGTTGAGCAGTAATATCCCTATCGTTAGCGAAGATGTTGGCGGTAAAAATGGAAGAACCATTGAATTTGATACGAATTCATTCATTTTGACGATTCGCACCGTCAATCTTGGAGTGAAGCAAATATAGCCGGAGATTGACATTTTAGAAGGAGGAAAAAGGCAATGGTCCAATCGATGACACTGAATGATGAAAGGGTGTACTGGGACAAGTGGTTTCGTCACCGTGATCAAGATGCGGGCAACATGCTCGTCAAAAAATATATGCCGCTTGTCCGCTATCATGTCAGTCGTATTTCAGTGGGTCTTCCAAAAAATGTCGATAAAGATGATTTAATAAGTTTTGGATTGATGGGATTATATGATGCACTGGAAAAATTTGACCCTACACGGGATTTAAAATTCGATACGTATGCATCCTTCCGCATACGCGGAGCCATTCTTGACGGGCTAAGGAAAGAAGATTGGCTTCCAAGAAGTTTTCGGGAAAAAGCAAAAAAAGTGGAAGCAGCCATTGAGCGGTTGGAGCAAAAATATCATCGCAATGTGACGCCTAATGAAGTTGCAGAAGAGTTGGGTATGACACCCGAAGAAGTCGTTCATGTCGTCAATGAAAACTTTTTTGCCAATGTCTTGTCAATTGATGAACAATTGCATGACCAAGAAGAAGGGGAACAGATGAACATTGTCCTTAAGGATGATAAAACATTAACTCCGGAAGAGCATCTGTTAAAAGAGGAATTATTTGAGCATTTAACAAAATTGATCTCACAATTAAACGATAAGGAGCAGCTCGTATTAAGCTTGTTTTATAAAGAAGAGCTGACATTAACAGAGATAGGAAACGTGCTGAATTTGTCCACTTCGAGAATTTCGCAAATTCATTCGAAAGCATTATATAAATTAAAAGGAACGCTCGTTAAGCTTTTATCTTAAAAAGAATACAATTAAATGAGGTTGAAACATGGCGGTATTTCTTTTACTGAGCTTTGTTTTGCACATCGTTTCGTTTTACTTTATCATTCTCCTTTATACACGCTATCAAAATGTAAAAAAAATAGAAGAAAAGCAGGAACATTTATTAAAAGAAGCAGAAGATTCGCTCGCGATGTTTTTATTGGAATTAAAAGAAGAAAACAAACAATTTCTTGAACAGCTCGAGCAAAACAGCGCCAAGCCCGGTTCTTTTGATCTCGAAAAATTAGTTACGCAGCTGGAAGACAAGGTGGAAGTGAGCACAATCCAGAAAGACACGAGCGCGGATGTAGAGCCTATCGACAAGGATGCAGAGCTTATAGAAGAGCCTAAAGATAAAAGAAAAAATTTGCATAAACAAGTATTCCAATTATTAGAGAAAGGATATACTATAGACGAAATTGCACAAACATTACATGTCGGCAAAACAGAAATTGAACTCGTCATGAAATTTCAACAAAACGATTGAATTCTTTCTTGATTGCCAAACTTCCATATGTTATATTTGTTTTTGGTGCTAATACACACGTCTGTTGATTTAAGCATCGGTGCTGTTTTGTGCAGTCATGCTTAAAAATGAAGCGGGCGGAGGATGAAAAACCATTAGGAGGAATGAAAATGTCAGTTATTTCAATGAAACAATTATTAGAAGCTGGTGTTCATTTCGGTCATCAAACACGCCGTTGGAATCCGAAAATGAAACGCTATATTTTCACTGAACGGAACGGAATTTACATCATTGACCTTCAAAAAACAGTAAAAAAAGTTGAGGAAGCGTATCAATTTGCAAGAGAGTTAGCTGCAAATGGAGGCAACATTTTATTCGTTGGTACGAAGAAGCAGGCGCAGGAATCTGTTAAAGAAGAAGCAGAACGTGCAGGAATGTTTTACGTCAATCAGCGCTGGCTGGGAGGAACATTAACGAACTTTGCTACAATTCAAAAACGAATTGCTCGTTTAAAAGAAATTGAAAAAATGCAAGAAGACGGCACATTTGATGTATTGCCGAAAAAAGAAGTAGTTCGTTTGAAAAAAGAATTGGAACGCCTTGAGAAATTTTTAGGCGGCATTAAGGAAATGAAACAGCTGCCTGATGCTGTTTATATTATCGATCCTCGCAAAGAGCGCATCGCTGTATCGGAAGCTCGCAAATTAAATATTCCGATTATCGGCATCGTTGACACAAACTGCGATCCAGATGAGATCGATTATGTAATCCCTGCAAATGATGATGCAATCCGCGCCGTCAAATTGTTAACTTCCAAAATAGCAGATGCTGTTTTAGAAGGCAAACAAGGCGAAGAAACTACAACTGCCTAAATGACAAAAGGTGATAAGAGGGGATTTTAGCCTTTTATCACCTTTTTTAAGCATACGAATTGAAGGAGGAACTTTTATGGCAATTACTGCTCAAATGGTAAAAGAGCTTCGGGAAAAAACCGGTGCAGGCATGATGGACTGCAAAAAGGCATTGACTGAAACAAATGGTGATATGGACAAAGCAATAGATTATCTTCGTGAAAAAGGCATAGCGAAAGCTGCGAAAAAAGCTGACCGAATCGCTGCAGAAGGCTTGACATTAATCAAAACTGACGGCAATACAGCTGTTATTTTGGAAGTGAATTCCGAAACAGACTTCGTTGCAAAAAATGATTCTTTTAAACAATTAATTGAAGATTTGGCTAAACACTTGCTGGCAAGCAAACCAGCTGATTTAAAAGACGCATTGGCTTCCAAAATGGAAAACGGTTCAACAGTGGAGGAATACATCCATGCTGCTATTGCTAAAATTGGCGAAAACATTACATTACGCCGTTTTGAAGTTGTCGAGAAAAATGATCAAGATGTCTTCGGCGCTTACTTGCACATGGGCGGACGCATTGCAGTATTAACGGTGCTTGAGGGAACAAATGATGAATCTGCTGCAAAAGATGTAGCAATGCATATCGCAGCGGTTAATCCGCGTTATATTTCTCGTGAAGATGTTCCTCAGGCTGAAGTGGAGCACGAACGCGAAGTTCTTAAAAAACAAGCTCTTCAAGAAGGAAAACCTGCAAACATTGTAGAAAAAATGGTTGAAGGTCGTCTCGGCAAATTTTTTGAGGAAATTTGCCTTTTAGAGCAAAATTTTGTAAAAAATCCTGATCAAAAAGTACGCGATTTCGTCAAAGCACAAAACGCAAACGTAAAAGCGTTTGTTCGCTATGAAGTTGGAGAAGGAATTGAAAAGCGTCAAGAAAATTTTGCTGAAGAAGTTATGAATCAAATTAAGAAATAAAAGTCATGAAAATGTTAAGAAGGGAACACAAGCGAGTGTTCCCTCTTTTTGAAAACCCTTTGTTTCAACTTTTCTATATATAGCGTCAAGAAATAGCTTGGAGGTTAATATGAGTACGCCAAAATATCATCGTATCGTGCTGAAATTAAGTGGAGAGGCGCTTGCTGGAGCTCAAGGCTTTGGAATTAATCCTTCCGTCATACAGTCAATTGCCAGACAAGTAAAGGAAATTGCTGAAATGGGTGTAGAAGTCGCAGTAGTTGTTGGCGGCGGAAACATTTGGAGAGGCAAAATCGGCAGCGAGATGGGGATGGATCGGGCAACAGCAGACTATATGGGAATGCTGGCGACTGTTATGAATTCTTTAGCTTTACAAGATAGTTTGGAAGGACTTGGCATTCCTACCCGAGTGCAAACTTCAATTGAAATGCGACAAGTCGCAGAACCGTACATAAGAAGAAAAGCCATTCGCCATTTGGAGAAGAAAAGAGTAGTCATTTTCGCAGCAGGAACAGGAAATCCTTATTTCTCAACAGACACAACGGCTGCGTTAAGAGCCGCTGAAATCGAAGCAGATGTCATTTTAATGGCGAAAAATAATGTAGATGGTGTATATAGCGCAGATCCAAAAAAAGACGCCTCAGCGGTAAAATATGATGAGTTATCTTATTTAGATTTATTAAAAGACGGGTTGGCTGTCATGGATTCAACAGCTTCTTCATTATGCATGGACAATAATATTCCTTTAATTGTTTTCTCGATTATGGAAGAAGGCAACATTAAACGTGCTGTTTTAGGAGAAAATATTGGAACAATTGTAAGGGGGAAATAAACATGTCTAAACAAGTTCTTTCACAAGCGAAAGAAAAAATGGAAAAAGCTTTATCAGCTTTCAAACGTGAATTAGCAGGTGTTCGTGCAGGCCGGGCAAACGCGTCTTTGCTTGATAAAATTCAGGTCGACTATTACGGAGTTCCAACTCCTGTAAATCAATTGGCATCGATTTCCACGCCAGAAGCACGTTTGCTTGTTGTTCAGCCTTATGACAAATCGACAATCGGTGAGGTTGAAAAAGCGATTTTAAAATCTGATCTTGGATTAACGCCGACATCGGACGGATCCGTCATCCGCATTGCCATTCCTCCATTGACGGAAGAGCGAAGAAAAGAACTGACAAAAGTAGTTCGTAAATATTCAGAGGATGCAAAAGTCGCTGTTCGAAACATTCGCAGAGATGCAAATGATGAATTAAAAAAATTAGAAAAAGCGGGCGACATTACAGAAGATGAACTGCGCGGTTTTCAAGATGATGTACAAAAACTGACGGACGAATACATCAAAAAAATTGATTCCGCAACAAAAGAAAAAGAAAAAGAAATCATGGAAGTTTAAATAAAATGAATGTACAATAGAAATGTGCTAAAAACCCTCTTTTCTCACAGGGGGTTTTTTTGTTCAAGAGGATTTGCTACATTTGTTAATGTCATATTATTCTCGGTGGAGGATTCTTATGTTTAATTTTCCTTATAAAAAAAAGAGCAGCAAAGGTTCCAAAAACTTGGTGGCGAAAGAAAGCATTTTAGTAAATGAAATACCGGAACACGTGGCCATCATCATGGACGGAAACGGAAGATGGGCGAAAAAAAGATCGCTGCCTAGGATGGCCGGCCATCGGGAAGGAATGAAAGTAGTTAAAAAAATTACGAAATTAGCGAGCGATATCGGCATCAAAGTTTTGACCTTATATGCGTTTTCAACAGAAAATTGGAAAAGGCCAAAAGATGAGGTTAATTATTTAATGCGCCTTCCGGTCGAATTTTTATCGACTTTTTTGCCGGAATTAATACAGGAAAACGTGCAAGTTCGGGTTATCGGCGATCAATCTATGCTCCCCGATTATACGGTAAATGCTGTGAAGAAAGCTGTGAATGAAACGAAGCAAAACACCGGGCTGATTTTAAATTTTGCGTTGAACTATGGCAGCAGAACAGAAATTGTTGAAGCAGTAAAAAAAATATTAAGAGACCGCGAAGATGGAAAACTACATATAGATGACATTGATGAACAATTGTTTTCCAACTATTTAATGACGAAAAAGCTCAAAGATCCTGACCTGTTAATTCGGACAAGCGGAGAAATTCGGCTAAGCAACTTTATGCTCTGGCAGCTGGCTTATACTGAATTTTGGTTTACGGATGTGCTCTGGCCGGATTTTAATGAACACCATTTTTTGGAGGCAATCCGCGAATATCAGCAGAGAATCCGCAGATTCGGCGGCGTATAGAAGGAGCTAAAAAAAATGAAAACACGAATCATTACAGCAATTTGTGCTTTAGCCTTATTTGTACCAATTGTCATTATTGGCGGACTTCCGCTGACAATTGCTATTTATGTGCTCGCATCAGTTGGATTGTTTGAATTATTTAGAATGAAACGATTTCATTTATTTTCATTTCCGGTTTTGTTCAGCTTTATCCTTTTATGGATTTTAATTTTCCCAAACCGTTATATTGATTTGCTTCATCAAATACATATAAGTAAAACTGGCTTTCTTTTTTTTGGCGCGATCCTGTTATTGATCTATACAGTGTTTTCAAAAAACCAATTTTCTTTTGATGACGTTGGATTTGCGCTCATTGCGATCATTTATGTGGGAGTCGGATTTTATTTTTTTATTGAAATGAGAGTGTTAGGTCTAGACAAGCTTTTGTTTGCTCTGCTAACGATTTGGGCGACTGATTCAGGCGCTTACTTTATCGGCCGAGCCTTCGGAAAGAAAAAATTATCAGCTGAAATCAGCCCTAATAAAACAGTCGAAGGATTTTTCGGAGGTATTTTCTCGGCAATTTTGGTTGGATTAATTTTCCACTATTTTGTAAATTTTTTACCGACATATGTTCAAACCGTTTTTGTGTCCGTCATTGTTTCTATTGTTGGACAAATGGGGGATTTAGTACAGTCCGCTTTTAAACGCCATTACGGCACAAAGGATTCCGGAACGATTTTTCCAGGCCATGGGGGAGTTCTTGACCGTTTTGACAGCTTGATTTTTATTATGCCGATTTTATATTTCTTCATCCAATTGATCAGTAGACAAGGGGTGACAATGTGAAAAAAATTATTTTGCTGGGTGCGACAGGATCTATTGGGCAGCAAACTCTCGATGTGATTCGAGCAAATCCGGATTCATTCAGGCTAGTTGCGATGTCATTTGGAGAAAATATCGAACTTGGATTGAAGGCTGTTCATGAATTTAAACCAGAGCTTGTTGCTGTCAAAAATCGTGAAATTTATGATCAAATTCGTTTGAACATCCCTTCAAGCTGTCAGCTTACATACGGACATGACGGGCTGTGTGAAACGGCTGTTTATCATAAAGGCGAGATAGTAGTGAATGCGGTCATTGGGAGCGTCGGGCTTATTCCAACACTAAAAGCGATCGAAGCGAAAAAAACGGTCGCTTTAGCGAATAAGGAAACACTTGTTACAGCTGGACAAATTGTGACCGACTATGCTCGAAAACACAATGTGCAAATTCTTCCTGTGGACAGTGAACATTCCGCGATTTTCCAATGCTTGAACGGGGAAAAAAAGGAAAGCGTCGAACGGCTTATTTTAACGGCTTCAGGAGGAAGCTTTCGGGATAAATCGCGAAATGAATTAAAGCATGTTACAGTTAAGGAAGCGTTAAACCATCCGAACTGGTCAATGGGCGCAAAAATAACGATCGATTCTGCGACGATGATGAACAAAGGGCTTGAAGTCATTGAAGCACATTGGCTGTTTTCTGTTTCATACGACCAAATTGATGTGCTGCTGCATAAAGAAAGCGTCATTCACTCGATGGTCGAATTTCATGATGGCAGCATCATAGCGCAGCTTGGAACTCCTGATATGAAAATACCGATTCAATATGCGCTTACATATCCAAATAGAATTCCTTCTTATGAAAGCGAAAGATTGGATTTAACAAAATATGGACAGCTTCATTTTGAAAAAATTGATTTTGATCGATACCGTTGCTTAAAATTTGCTTTTGATTCGGGTAAAATAGGAGGTACAATGCCTGCTGTTTTAAACGCAGCGAACGAAGTGGCAGTCAATGCTTTTTTGGAAGATAAAATTCCGTTTTTAAAGATAGAAGAACTTGTGGAAAGGGCATTAGAAGAACATGCTCCGCTTTTCAATCCGACCTTGGAGGATATACAAGAAGCGGATGGAAGGACAAGACAGTTTGTTCAATCTTTAATTAATTAGAGGTGGTAAAATAAGTGAACACGGTGATCGCATTTGTCGTTATTTTTGGCGTATTGG
This sequence comes from Aeribacillus sp. FSL K6-2833, assembly GCF_037965815.1. Lineage (GTDB taxonomy): Bacteria > Bacillota > Bacilli > Bacillales > Aeribacillaceae > Aeribacillus > Aeribacillus composti. The sequence continues at coordinate 1,693,012 of NZ_CP150189.1, forward strand.
TGTTTTTCCACGAATTAGGGCACTTAGTTATGGCGAAAAGGGCAGGCATTTTATGCCGTGAATTTGCAATCGGCTTCGGGCCGAAAATTTTGTCGTTTAAACGAAAAGAAACGGTCTATACGATCAGGCTTTTGCCTATCGGCGGCTTCGTGCGCATGGCGGGGGAAGACCCGGAGATGATTGAGGTCAAACCTGGCTATCAGGTTGGACTATTGTTTAATCAGAAAGGACAAGTTGAAAAAATTATTTTAAACAGAAAAGAAAAGTATCCTAATGCAAAAGTGATTGAAGTTGAACAAGCAGATTTGGAACATGGAATGTTTATCACAGGCTATGAAGATGGAGAAGACAGCGGTCTAAAAAGGTTTGAAGTAAGCGAAACATCCTTTTATGTAGTTGACGGTGAAGAAATTCAAATTGCACCTTATAACAGGCAATTTGCTTCAAAAACGCTCGTTCAAAGAACGCTCGCCATTGCTGCCGGACCTTTTATGAATTTTCTATTAGGGTTTTTAGTTTTGTTTTACCTCGGTCTAAGCCAAGGAGTGCCCGTGAATGAACCGGTTTTAGGAGAAATCGTCCCTGACAGCGCGGCTGAACAAGCAGGATTACGGGAAGGCGATGTTGTAAAAGAAATAGAAGGGACGCCGATGAATTCGTGGAAAGATGTCGTTGAAATGATCAGAGCAAATCCGGAGAATGAGCTTCTTTTTTCAATTGAACGTTCCGGAGAAGAATTGGAAATGACGGTAACGCCGGATTCTGTGAAATCCGAAAACAAAACGATCGGCCAAATAGGAGTTTATTCCCCGGTTGAAAAAACATTTTTCGGTTCTTTGAAATATGGCTTAGTTGAGACCTATACATGGTCGAAAGAAATAATATTTGCGGTTGGGAAGCTGATAACCGGACAATTTTCAATTGATATGCTCTCTGGACCTGTCGGCATATATGATATGACAGGAAAAGTTGCAGAAACAGGCTTGACAAGCCTATTGAGCTGGACGGCTCTCTTAAGCATTAACCTTGGCATTATGAACTTGCTTCCAATTCCAGCTCTAGATGGAGGACGCTTATTGTTTTTTGCCATTGAAGCGGTCCGGGGAAAACCGATTGATCGACAAAAAGAAGGGATCGTCCACTTTATCGGATTTGCACTTCTAATGCTGTTAATGCTCGTTGTGACATGGAATGACATCCAAAAGTTTTTCCTTTAAAAAATAATATAGAAATCAAATTCGAGGTGCTTTAAATGAAACAGAGTCAGTCATTTATACCCACAATGAGAGAAAATCCAGCAGATGCGGAAGTTAAAAGCCACCAGCTGCTGTTGCGTGCCGGATACATTCGGCAGACAGCTAGCGGTGTTTATTCGTATCTGCCTCTTGCTCATAGAGTGTTAACCAAAATTGAAAATATTATCAGAGAGGAAATGAACCGGATCGGAGCGGTGGAGCTGCTAATGCCGGCTTTGCAGCAAGCAGAACTTTGGCAGGAGTCTGGCCGCTGGTATTCATACGGATCAGAATTAATGAGATTGAAAGACCGTCATGAGCGTGATTTTGCTTTAGGTCCGACTCATGAAGAAGTTATAACAAGTTTGGTAAAAGATGAGATCAAATCTTATAAACGTCTGCCGCTCACCCTTTATCAAATTCAAACGAAGTTCCGGGATGAAAAGCGTCCGCGGTTCGGTCTTTTGCGGGGACGAGAGTTCATTATGAAAGATGCTTACTCTTTTCATGCTACACAGGAAAGCTTAGATGAAGTGTACGAACAGGTACGAGAAGCATACAGCCGCATCTTTACTCGATGTGGGTTGAACTTTCGCGCAGTCATCGCTGATTCGGGAGCAATGGGCGGTAAAGATACTCATGAATTTATGGTGCTTTCGGAAATCGGAGAAGATACGATCGCATATTCTGATTCGTCCGATTATGCAGCAAATATTGAAATGGCTCCGGTAGTTGCATCTTATGAAAAGGTTGACGAACCGCTCATGGAGCTTGAAAAAAAAGAAACACCAAACAAAAAATCCATTGAAGAAGTGGCGCAGTTTTTCCAAGTTCCGAAGGAAAAATTAATAAAATCCGTTTTATTTAAAGTAGATGAAAAGTTCGTTCTTGTTCTTGTCCGCGGTGATCATGAGGTCAATGACGTGAAACTGAAAAACCTTTATCAGGCATCAGTTGTTGAACTTGCTTCAGCTGAAGAAACAGAGCAGGTAATGGGAGTTTCACCCGGATTTTTAGGACCGATCGGCGCATCCGACAAAGTGGAAATTGTCGCAGATTATGCAGTTCAAGCAGTCGTAAATGGAATATGCGGGGCAAATGAAAACGATTTGCACTATATCGGAGTAAACCCTGATCGGGATTTTACCGTTACCAAGTATGAAGATATAAGATTTATTCAGGAAGGGGACCCTTCCCCGGACGGAAAGGGACGGATCAAGTTCGCGAAAGGCATTGAAGTCGGCCACGTCTTTAAGCTTGGCACAAGATACAGTGAAGCGATGAAGGCAGAATTTTTAGATGAAAAGGGAAAAACAAACCCTATCATCATGGGATGCTATGGTATCGGTGTTTCACGCTTACTGTCTGCGGTGGTCGAGCAATTTCATGATGAAAATGGAATTATTTGGCCTAATAAATTAGCTCCGTTTGAAGTCCACCTTATTCCGGTTAATATGAAAAACGAAGAACAAGTCAAGGTTGCAGAGCAAATTTATCACGATTTGCAGGCGAAAGGATACGAAGTCCTTTATGATGATCGTGCTGAACGGGCGGGTGTGAAATTTGCTGACAGTGATTTAATTGGCATTCCTGTCAGAATAACGGTCGGAAAAAGAGCTGGTGAAGGGATTGTAGAAGTGAAAGAAAGAAAAAGCGGAAATAGTATAGAAGTTTCTGTTGATCAGCTAAAAGAGCAGCTTGCCAAACTTCTCCGCTAATGAAGCTGGATGCCGCAGATGAAGCTGGCATAGGTAAAGAGTAGGGGGTCTTGCCTTTATGATAATTTGTCAAACGGGTCAAGCCCCCTATTAACTTTTTGGGAAAGAGGGGAAACCAATGGATGATAAAGACTTGCAGCAGCAAAAAGAACGGTTTCAGATTTTGCTGAAACAGCTTGAAATGACGGATGATCAAATCTACCCTTATTTCCAAAACGGAGCGATCTTAAAATTAACAGTTCATAAAAAATCTAAATTATGGGATTTCTCTTTTCGGCTTGAAAACATTCTTCCATTTCGTATCCTGCAATTGTTTGATAGAAGATTGAACAAAACATTTTCTCATTTAGCCAATGTTACGTTTCACATTACAACTGTGAAACAAGAATATGATGAACAGCTCGTTCAAGACTACTGGGAGTTTTGCCTCCAAGAAATGGAGGGGGTTTCTCCGCCGATATTATCACTGTTAAAAGAACAAATGCCGAAGCTGGAAAAGCAAAAATTAATGATTCGCACGAGAAATGAGACGGAAAATGAAACGATCAAGAAAAAATACGGCCCCATCATCCAGCAGGCGTACGAGAAGTACGGCTTTCCAAAGCTGACTATCGACACGGTGATCGATGCATCTAACGAAGAATGGGAAAAATTTTTGGAGCAGAAGCAAAAAGAAGACGAAGAGCGGATTTTACAAGCAATGATGGAAATGAAGCAAAATGGAAAGGAAAATCAAACTCAGGAGCCTAAAAAGCAGGAAGGTCCTCTTATTATCGGATACAAAATAAAAGATGACGAAGAAATTCGCACTCTTGATAACATTTTTGATGAAGAGCGGAGAGTCGTCGTTCAAGGATATGTTTTTGAGGCGGAAACAAAGGAATTAAAAAGCGGAAGAACGTTATGCACGTTTAAAATTACCGATTATACCAATTCCATTTTAGTCAAAATGTTCGGCCGTGATAAAGAAGATAATGCATTGCTTGCATCGATCAAAAAAGGAATGTGGCTGAAAGTTCGCGGAAGCATTCAAAACGATACATTTGTTCGTGATCTTGTCATGATTGCCAATGACATTAATGAAATCAACCCGAAAAAACGGCTCGATACCGCACCTGAAGGAGAGAAAAGGGTGGAATTGCACCTTCATTCGCAGATGAGCCAAATGGATGCCGTCACATCGATCACAGATCTTGTTGAACAAGCTAAAATGTGGGGCCATGAAGCGATTGCATTGACAGATCACGCAGTTGTCCAATCTTTTCCAGAGGCATATGCTGCAAGCAAAAAGTTTGGCGTTAAAATGATTTACGGTCTTGAAGCCAATATTGTTGATGACGGTGTACCGATTGCTTATAACGAATCGCACAGACTTTTAAGCGAAGATACCTTTGTTGTGTTTGACGTTGAAACAACAGGGCTTTCGGCTGTATACGACACGATCATTGAACTTGCAGCGGTGAAAATAAAAAACGGGGAAATTATCGACCGATTTGAATCGTTTGCCAACCCTCACCATCCGCTTTCAGCAACAACGATAGAACTGACGGGAATTACCGATGATATGGTTCAAAATGCTCCCGACGTCGATGAAGTATTGTACAAATTTAAAGAATGGGCTGCCGACAGCATTTTAGTTGCCCACAATGCAAGCTTTGACATGGGCTTTATTAATGCAGGCTACAAAAAATATTTGCAGGTTAAAAAGGCGGACAACCCTGTCATTGATACTCTTGAACTTGCAAGATATTTATATCCTAATTTAAAAAACCACCGCCTGAATACATTGTGCAAAAAGTTTGATATAGAGCTTGTACAGCATCATAGAGCCATTTATGATGCGGAAGCAACCGGCTATTTGCTTGTAAAATTGCTGCAAGAGGTAAATGAACGAGGAATTCTTTATCATGATGAGCTGAATGAGCGGACTGGGGATTCAAAAGCGTATGAGCGGGCAAGACCGTTTCACGCGACGCTTCTTGTGCAAAATGAAACAGGGCTGAAAAATTTATTTAAGCTTGTATCTCTTTCCCATGTACAATATTTTTATCGCGTTCCGCGCATTCCCCGTTCTGTATTGTTAAAGCATAGGGAAGGCATTTTAATTGGTTCAGGCTGCGACAAGGGAGAAATTTTCGAAGCAATGATGCAAAAAGGTCCAGAAGAAGTTGAAGAGATGGCTTCATTTTATGATTTTCTCGAAGTGCATCCGCCGGAAGTATATTACCCTCTAATTGAGACGGAGCAGGTTCGAAATGAACAAGCGATCAAAGAAATCATTGCAAACATAGTCAAACTAGGGGAAAAGCTGTCGATTCCGGTTGTGGCAACAGGCAATGTCCATTATTTAAACAAGGAAGATAAAATTTACCGGAAAATCTTAATTTCTTCGCAAGGGGGAGCGAATCCTTTAAACCGCCATACATTGCCTGATGTGCATTTCCGTACAACAAATGAAATGCTGGATGCTTTTCGTTTTTTAGGCGATGAAAAAGCGAAAGAAATTGTTGTGACAAACAGCCAGTACATCGCCTCTCTCATAGGTGATGTAAAACCGATTAAAGATGATCTGTATACACCGAAAATAGACGGTGCCGAAGAAGAAATTCGGGAAATGAGCTACAATCGTGCCAAAGAAATATACGGAGACCCATTGCCGGAAATCGTTCAAGCAAGGCTTGAAAAAGAGTTGAAAAGCATTATCGGCCACGGATTTGCCGTCATTTATTTGATATCTCACAAACTAGTAAAAAAATCTTTGGATGACGGGTACTTGGTCGGTTCAAGGGGATCAGTCGGCTCATCCTTTGTTGCCACGATGACGGAAATTACTGAGGTGAACCCTCTTCCGCCTCATTACGTTTGTCCAAAATGCAAGCATTCCGAATTTTTCAATGACGGCTCTGTAGGATCCGGATACGATCTTCCTGATAAAAATTGTCCGCAATGCGGAGCGCCATATAAAAAGGACGGGCATGACATACCGTTTGAAACGTTTCTAGGATTTAAAGGAGACAAGGTGCCTGATATTGATTTGAATTTTTCAGGTGAATATCAGCCGAGAGCACACAATTATACGAAAGTGCTGTTTGGTGAAGATAAAGTGTACCGTGCAGGAACAATTGGCACCGTTGCCGAAAAGACAGCTTTCGGATTTGTCCGCGGCTACATGAACGATCATAATCTGCATTTCCGCAGTGCAGAAGTCGATCGGCTTGTGAAAGGATGTACGGGGGTCAAGCGGACGACAGGACAGCATCCCGGAGGAATCATCGTTGTTCCCGATTATATGGATATATATGATTTTACTCCAATTCAATATCCGGCAGATGATACAAGCGCTGATTGGAAAACGACACATTTTGATTTCCACTCCATTCACGATAACTTATTAAAGCTTGATATACTAGGGCACGATGATCCGACGGTCATCAGAATGCTTCAAGATTTAAGCGGAATCGATCCGAAGACCATTCCAACAGATGATCCGGAAGTAATGAAAATCTTTTCCTCAACCGAATCACTTGGCGTGACAGAGGAGCAGATTGGCTGTAAAACGGGCACTCTAGGGATTCCAGAGTTCGGCACGCGATTTGTCCGCCAAATGTTGGAGGAAACAAGACCGACGACATTTTCAGAGCTTGTCCAAATATCAGGATTGTCCCATGGGACAGATGTTTGGCTAGGAAACGCACAAGAACTGATTCAAAGCGGCACATGTACATTAAGTGAGGTCATTGGCTGCCGCGACGATATTATGGTTTATTTAATTTATCAAGGATTGGAGCCGTCGTTAGCCTTTAAAATTATGGAGTCGGTTCGGAAAGGAAAAGGCTTGATTCCCGAATGGGAAGAAGAGATGAAAAAGAACGGCGTTCCAGACTGGTATATTGAATCTTGCAAAAAAATCAAATATATGTTTCCAAAAGCTCACGCGACAGCTTATGTATTAATGGCTGTGCGGATTGCATATTTTAAAGTGCATTTTCCTCTGCTATTCTATGCAACTTATTTTACAGTCAGAGCGGACGATTTTGACATCGAAACGATGATCAAAGGAAGCACCGCAATCAGAGCGAAAATTGAAGAGATCAGTGCAAAAGGGCTCGATGCTTCTCCAAAAGAGAAGAGCTTGCTGACCGTATTGGAGATGGCACTTGAAATGACGGAGCGTGGATTTTCATTCCAAAAAGTAGATTTATACCGCTCTCAAGCCAAAGAATTCATTATTGACGGCGACAGTCTGATACCACCGTTTAATTCGATACCAGGGCTTGGTACGAACGCGGCCATCAATATTGTCAAAGCGAGAGAAGAAGGAGAATTTTTATCCAAAGAGGATCTGCAGGAGCGGACAAAAATTTCAAAAACGATTATGGAATATCTTGAAAATCATGGCTGTTTGGCATCGCTGCCTGAGCAAAATCAGCTCTCCCTTTTCTGATTTGCGATTCAATTTGCAAACCTGAAAAGGTTATGTTATATTCATTAATGGAAATGCTAAAAAAAGCCTAACGAAAGAGTGGGGAAAAAACCCACTCTTTCCTATTGGAACTAGTTTTTTATGACGATTAAATAGATGTCCCTTTCTGAAACGCTGAAATTAAGGAGGAAAATATGAGCCAATCTATAACAGATCTCGTCAAAGAACTAGCATCGCCAATTCTTGAAAATTTGCAGCTGGAACTAGTAGATATTGAATATGTAAAAGAGGGGAAAAATTGGTATTTACGGCTTTTTATTGATTCTGAAGATGGTGTCGACATTGAAGAGTGTGGTATGGTAAGCGAACGTTTGAGCGAAAAGCTAGATGAAATCGATCCGATTCCTCACAACTATTTCTTGGAGGTATCTTCTCCAGGCGCTGAACGCCCTTTAAAAACAAAGGCCGATTTTGAAAAGGCTGTCGGGAAAAATGTCGCACTTAAAACTTACGAGCCGATCAACGGGGAAAAACATTTTGAAGGGGTTTTAACGGATTTTGACGGCGAGATTGCCACACTCGAAATAAGAGTGAAAACAAAAACTAAACAAGTGGAAATTCCTTGGGGAAAAATTGCAAAAGCTAGACTTGCCGTTTCATTTAATATTTAAGTGATGAGGAGGAACATCATTTTATGAACAGCCAACTTTTAGATGCCTTGACAGTATTAGAAAAAGAAAAAGGCATTAGTAAAGATGTCATTATAGATGCGATTGAAGCTGCCCTCATTTCTGCATACAAACGCAACTTTAACCAAGCGCAAAACGTGCGTGTCGATATTAATCGCGAAACAGGTACGATGCAGGTGTTTGCGAGAAAAGAAGTGGTGGAAGAAGTAATGGATCCCCGTTTGGAAATTTCCATCCATGATGCGATGAACATCAATCCCCAATATGAAATCGGCGATGTCGTTGAAATTGAAGTGACACCGAAAGAATTTGGACGAATAGCTGCACAAACTGCGAAACAAGTCGTTACGCAGCGAGTTCGTGAAGCCGAAAGAGGAGTCATTTATTCGGAATTTATTGATCGTGAAGAAGATATCATGACCGGAATCGTCCAAAGAACTGATCCCAAATATATATACGTAAGTCTAGGGAAAATAGAGGCTCTCCTCCCACAATCGGAACAGATGCCGAATGAAAAATACGAACCTCATGACCGAATTAAAGTATTCATTACAAAAGTAGAAAAAACAACAAAAGGACCACAAATTTTTGTTTCCAGAACACACCCGGGGCTGTTGAAGCGTTTATTCGAATTGGAGGTTCCGGAAATATATGACGGGACAGTGGAAATTAAATCAGTCGCCCGGGAGGCAGGTGACAGATCAAAGATTTCGGTTCATTCCGACAATCCGGAAGTTGACCCGGTCGGATCATGCGTTGGACCAAAAGGCCAGCGTGTTCAAGCAATTGTAAACGAGTTGAATGGCGAAAAAATTGATATCGTTCGCTGGTCTAAAAATCCTGTTGAATTTGTTGCAAATGCTTTAAGTCCTTCAAAAGTTTTGGACGTTATTGTCGATGAAGAGGAAAAAGCTACAACCGTCATCGTTCCTGATTATCAATTATCCCTTGCGATTGGCAAAAGAGGGCAAAACGCTCGCCTCGCTGCCAAATTAACCGGATGGAAAATTGATATTAAAAGCGAATCGGAAGCGAGAGAGCTGAACATCTATCCTCGCGAAGAGCATGATAGTTTATTCCAATTTGACAATACGGATGATGAACACGGAGAAGAACAAGACGAATAGAGGTGGTTACCAGTGGCAAAGCAAAAGAAAATTCCGATGAGAAAATGTGTGGCGACTGGCGAAATGAGACCCAAAAAGGAGCTTGTTCGAATCGTTCGTTCGAAAGAAGGAGAAGTTTCGGTTGATTTAACAGGAAAGAAAAATGGACGCGGTGCTTATATCACTCTTGATAAAGACTGCATTTTAAAGGCGAAAAAGAAAAATGTGCTATCCGTCCATTTAGATGCGCCTGTTCCGGAATCTATATATGATGAATTAATTCAGCTAGCTGAGAAGGAGAAACCTTCATTGCCATGAATGGACAATGGAAATCTTTATTAGGCCTTGCCTATCGGGCAAGAAAAGTGATTTCAGGAGAAGAACTTGTTTTGAAAGAGGTTCGAAATAAGCGTGCAAAACTCGTTTTATTGGCAGACGATGCTTCTTCTAACACGAAGAAAAAAATTACGGATAAATGTTCGTTTTATAAAGTTCCGCTCGTGATTGCCCCAAACCGATACGAACTTGGGCAATCGATCGGTAAGGAAGAAAGAGTAGTTGTTGCCGTGACGGAAGAAGGTTTTGCCAAGAAGTTGAAGCTTCTACTTGAATAACTACTTTGGGGGTGAACGTATGGGTAAAATGCGAGTATATGAATATGCAAAACAACAAAATATAACGAGCAAAGAAGTAATCCATACATTAAAAGAAATGAATATAAATGTTGCAAACCACATGTCAATGATCGACAGCAATACAATTGAAAAACTCAATGGACGATATCAAAAGGAACAACCTAAGAAAAACGTTCAAAAAGATCATCAACCAAAACAAATGGCAGAAAAGCATGCAGCATATGATGACATTCCATTTGATGACGATGAGGATATCGTATTGAACAAGAAAAAATCAGGCAAAAAACCTTCTCCAAAACGCGAGGAACGCAAACAAAACGTTCCGATTCAACAAACGAAACATAAAAACAAAAAAAATGGAAAGAAAAACAAAAAAGCGGTTCAAAATGAAGCTCCAAGCAAAAAAGAATTGCCGTCCAAAATTACGTATCAAGGCTCTTTAACAGTCGCTGAGCTTGCCAACAAACTCCATAAAGAACCGTCAGAGATCATTAAGAAGCTCATGATGCTCGGCGTCATGGCAACAATCAACCAAGAGCTGGAGAAGGACATTATCGAACTGATCGCTTCTGAATACGGCGTTGAAGTGGAAGAAGAAATTGTTTTCGATGAAACAGAATTTGAAAAGTATGAAATCGAAGACAAGGAAGAAGATCTTGTCAGCCGTCCTCCTGTTGTGACAATTATGGGGCATGTTGACCATGGGAAAACGACTCTTTTAGATTCCATTCGAAAAACAAAAGTGGCTGAAGGCGAAGCTGGAGGCATTACGCAGCATATCGGCGCTTACCAGGTTGAAGTGGAAGGGAAAAAGATCACATTTTTAGATACACCTGGCCATGCAGCGTTTACAACAATGAGAGCCCGCGGTGCTCAATTAACAGATATTACTGTTTTAGTCGTTGCTGCAGATGATGGTGTTATGCCGCAGACAGTTGAGGCAATTAACCATGCAAAAGCTGCGAATGTGCCGATTATTGTAGCGGTCAACAAAATGGATAAGCCGACGGCAAATCCTGACCGTGTGATGCAGGAATTAACGGAACATGGCCTTGTACCGGAAGATTGGGGCGGCGACACGATATTTGTGCCAATTTCGGCATTAAAAGGTGACGGAATTCCTGAACTATTGGAAATGATCTTGCTCGTTGCGGAAATGGAAGAGTTAAAAGCGAATCCGAATCGTCTTGCAACCGGTACGGTTGTTGAAGCAAAGCTTGATAAAGGCAGAGGTTCAGTTGCAACATTGCTTGTTCAAAACGGAACGCTTCGTGTCGGTGATCCAATTGTTGTCGGAAACACATATGGACGGGTGCGTGCGATGGTGAATGATGTCGGAAAACGTGTAAAAGAAGCTTTACCGTCCACTCCGGTTGAAATCACCGGTCTTCATGAAGTTCCATTAGCCGGCGACAGATTTATGGTATTTGAAGATGAGAAAAAAGCGCGTCAAATCGGTGAAGCCCGTGCGAAAAAACAGCTGGAAGAGCAGCGCAGCGAAAAGACAAAGCTAAGCCTTGATGATTTATTTGAACAAATTAAGCAAAATGATATAAAAGAAATTAATTTAATCGTCAAAGCAGATGTGCAAGGTTCCGTTGAAGCTCTTTCATCAGCTCTTCAAAAAATCGATGTTGAAGGAGTAAAAGTAAAAATTATTCACACCGGTGTCGGTGCCATTACGGAATATGACATCATGCTTGCCTCTGCTTCCAACGCTATTGTGATCGGCTTTAATGTTCGCCCGGATGTGAATGCGAAGAGAACAGCGGAAGCGGAAAACGTCGACATTCGCCTTCACCGCATCATTTATAAAGTGATCGAAGAAATCGAAGCGGCTATGAAAGGTATGCTTGATCCTGAATACGAAGAAAAAGTGATCGGTACCCTTGAAGTGCGGCAAACATTCAAAGTTTCTAAAATCGGTACAATTGCCGGCTGCTACGTCACAGATGGTTCTGTTACACGCGACAGCGGCGTTCGCTTAATTCGGGACGGAGTCGTGATTTTTGAAGGTGAAATTGACACTTTAAAACGTTTTAAAGATGATGTAAAAGAAGTTGCTCAAGGATATGAGTGCGGACTTACGATTAAAAACTTTAACGATATTAAAGAAGGCGACACGATTGAAGCGTTCATCATGGAGGAAGTTAAAAAATAATGCTCGGAATGGTATCATGTGAATGCATGATTTTTGAAGCTTCTTCTTTAAAAGAAAAACGTGCAGTAGTGCAACGAATTATAAAAAGACTGCAAAACAAATTTAATGTCAGTGTTGCAGAAATCGGCTTTCAGGATGCATGGCAGCGGACCGAAATCGGCATTGCCTGCCTTGCATCGAGCCGCGCCATCGCGGAAAAAGAACTGAACCAGGCATTGAAGTTGATCGATTCTTTTCCTGAAATTGAACGAACCATTACAACATTTGACTGGTTTTAGCAAATGAGGTGATGAAATGAGCCTAAGAGCAAACAGAGTAGCTGAACAGATGAAAAAAGAGCTAAGCGATATTATTGGCAGAAAAATTAAAGACCCGAGAATTGGATTTGTAACTGTAACGGACGTTCGCTTAACAGGGGATTTGCAAATCGCTAAAGTATATATTTCTGTATTGGGAAATGAGGAACAGAAGGAAAACACGATGAAGGCGCTGGCGAAAGCCAAAGGATTTATCCGCTCTGAAATCGGGTCGCGGATTCGGCTGCGGAAAACTCCGGAAATTCATTTTGAATTTGACGAGACAATTGATTATGGCAATCGAATCGAATCATTAATCCATGAATTGAAAAAAGAAGAAAGAGATCATGAAAGCTGAGGCATCCCGTTTCACAATTGTGTAACGGGTTCTTTTTTCATGATTGCAGCTGGCAAAAGGAAGGTGTGACTGTGGACGGCGTTCTTCTCTTACATAAACCTAGAGGAATGACTTCAAATGATTGTGTCCAAAAAGTGCGCAAATTGTTTCGAACGAAAAAAGCGGGGCATACTGGTACATTAGATCCGGATGTCTCAGGCGTGCTCCCTATTTGCATCGGCAAGGCAACAAAAATTTCGTCATATTTAATGGCTGAGAATAAGGAATACATCGCTGAAGTAACATTAGGAGCTGCCACTGAAACAGAGGATGCTTCTGGAAGCATTATTGCTGTAAAAGAAGTAAAGCTCCCGCCATCAAAAGAGGAAATTGAACGAGTGCTGGAAAGCTTTCGCGGAGAAATTGAACAAATTCCGCCAATGTATTCTGCAGTAAAAGTAAATGGAAAAAAATTATACGAATACGCGCGTGAAGGGAAAGTAGTCGAAAGGCCGAAAAGAAGGGTTGTCATTCATGCCATGCACCTTTTAAGCGATATAAAACAACATGACAAAACGGCTTCCTTTTCCATTCAAGTCTCTTGCTCAAAAGGGACATATATTCGAACTCTCGCGGTCATGATTGGAGAAAAATTAGGGTATCCTGCTCACATGTCTGAATTGGTGCGAATAAGATCCGGCCGTTTTCATTTACATGACTGCGTCACGTTTTCTGCGGTCGAGCAATGTTTAAAAACGGGAGATTTGCCAAACGGTTTTCTTACCATAGAGGAAGCATTAAATCAATTGCCGAAAATTAAAATAAATGATACATTAGCAAAGAAAGTAAAAAACGGAGCGATGTTGGAAATGAACGAGGATTTCCAGCATATTGGACAAAATGATGTTGTAGCAATATGGAATAATCGAGAAATTATTGCCATATATAAAAAGCATTCAGAAAAAAACAATGTGCTTAAACCCGTCAAGGTGTTAAAAACGAATGAATAGGTAAGAAAAGGGGAACTTTCGGTGAAAATGATAAAAATAACACATCCACACCATTTGGCAAAACAAAATGTGCCGAAATCGGTAATGGCGCTCGGATTTTTTGATGGAGTCCATAAAGGGCATCAAAAAGTCATTCAAACAGCTAAACAGAAGGCTGAAGAATTAAATGTTGAATGTGCGGTGATGACATTTGATCCGCACCCATCCATCGTCTTAAAAAAAAATATTCAACAAATAGAATATATTACTCCTTTACAAGAGAAACTGAAGTTTATTGAAGATCTTGGAATTGATCGATTGTATTTAGTCGAATTTACAGAAAGCTTTAGCTCGCTTCAGCCTCAACAATTTGTCGATCAATATATTATCGGATTAAATGCCATTCACGTTGTGGCCGGTTTTGATTTTACATTCGGCCGGTTTGGAAAAGGGACAATGGAAACTTTGCCTTTCTATTCAAGAGGAGCCTTTACGCATACGACGGTCGAAAAGCTGACAGACGGTGAAAGAAAAATCAGCTCTTCCCTCGTTCGAAACGCTATTAAAAATGGTGATGTTTCTTATGCATGCTCTCTTCTAGGGCGGTCTCATCAAGTATCCGGAAAGGTAATCCATGGAGAAAAGCGAGGGCGGACAATCGGCTTTCCAACCGCAAATATTGAACTAAGCGAATCCTACATTACTCCTCCGACAGGGGTATATGCGGTCAAAATCAGCATGAATGGGAAGGAATATGCGGGCATATGCAATATCGGTTATAAGCCGACATTTCATGAAAAAAGACCGGACAAGCCGAGCATAGAAGTTCATATTTTTGATTTTCATGAAGAAATTTATGATATAGATGTGACCGTAAAATGGTTCAAACGAATACGAAGTGAACAAAAGTTTTCTGGTGTGGAAGAATTAATTGCCCAAATCAAACGGGATATCAAGGAAGCTAAAGATTTTTTTCAGCGGCTGACAGAATCGGATAAAATCACGGCTGAAAAAAATTTTTAATGGAACCTCCTTGCTTTTTCTTGGGAAAAATAGTATTCTTATTCTTGTAACTTTTAACCGCTGCGTGGCAACGCGAGTCACCGACGCTTGCTAGGTAGCCGGGGATTATATTTAGGAGGTGGACAAGGATGGCTTTAACGCAAGAACGGAAAAATGAAGTGATTGAGCAATTTAAAACACATGAATCAGATACTGGTTCTCCTGAAGTGCAAATTGCTATCCTAACTGAAAAAATCAACATTTTAAATGAGCATTTGCGCGTTCACAAAAAAGACCACCATTCACGCAGAGGTCTTTTGAAAATGGTTGGGAAACGCCGTAATTTGTTGACGTATTTGCGCAATAAAGATGTTGCACGGTACCGTCAACTCATCAATAAACTCGGTTTGCGTCGTTAAGTTGTATGGAAGCGGGAGATTT
This sequence comes from Aeribacillus sp. FSL K6-2833, assembly GCF_037965815.1. Taxonomy (GTDB): domain Bacteria; phylum Bacillota; class Bacilli; order Bacillales; family Aeribacillaceae; genus Aeribacillus; species Aeribacillus composti. The sequence goes on from NZ_CP150189.1 coordinate 1,708,044, forward strand.
CCCGCTTTTTTACTGTATTCAAAAAAGTTTATGACAGATTACATAAAAACGATATAGATTGAAAAGTTTAAAAATAACATTTTTGTACAATCTTATGTGCGAAGATAGACTTTGTCAATGAAAGAGGGGTTCAAAACAAGTATGGATCAAGAGAAACATGTTTTTTCCATAGATTGGTCCGGACGGAAGCTGACTGTTGAAATCGGCCAGCTGGCGAAGCAAGCGAACGGCGCCGTTTTAGTCCGCTATGGAGATACGGTCGTTTTATGTACGGCAACCGCTTCGAAGGAAGCAAAAGGAGTGGATTTCTTTCCCCTAACGGTCAATTATGAAGAAAGGCTTTATGCTGTCGGTAAAATCCCGGGAGGGTTTATTAAACGAGAGGGTAGACCGAGTGAAAAAGCTATTTTAGCGAGCCGTTTAATCGATAGACCGATTCGCCCGCTGTTTCCAGAAGGGTTTCGCAATGAGGTTCAAGTAGTCAGCATGGTGATGAGCGTCGACCAAGATTGTTCTTCCGAAATGGCGGCTATGTTTGGATCTTCGCTCGCGCTGTCAATATCGGACATTCCGTTTGAAGGTCCGATTGCCGGTGTCATGGTCGGCCGCCTTGATGACCAGTTTATCATTAATCCAACTGTCGAACAGCTTGAGAAAAGCGATATCCATTTAATCGTAGCCGGCACGAAAGATGCCATCAACATGGTGGAAGCAGGAGCCAATGAAGTGCCTGAAGAAACGATTTTAGAAGCAATCATGTTTGGCCATGAAGAAATCAAACGTTTGATTGCATTCCAAGAAGAGATTGTAGAAAAAATCGGAAAAGAAAAAATGGAAGTCGAATTATATAAAATCGATGAGGAGCTTGAAAAAAGAGTTCGTGAAATGGCTCTTGCCGACTTATTGCAAGCTATCCAAGTGCCTGAAAAACACGCCCGCGAAGATGCTATTAATGAAGTGAAAGAGAAAACTGTCGCAATATTTGAGGAAGAAGAAGCAGATGAAGAAACGATTAAGCAAGTAAAAGAAATTTTGCACAAGCTCGTGAAAGAGGAAGTGCGCCGTCTCATTACAGAAGAAAAAGTGAGACCTGACGGACGAAAAATTGACGAAATCCGTCCATTATCGTCTTCCGTCGGAATTTTGCCGCGCACGCACGGTTCAGGTCTTTTCACCCGCGGCCAAACACAAGCCCTGTCTATTTGTACGCTCGGAGCTTTAGGAGACGTACAAATACTTGACGGACTCGGCGTGGAAGAATCAAAGCGGTTCATGCATCACTACAACTTCCCGCCATTTAGTGTCGGGGAAACCGGTCCGATGAGGGGGCCTGGCAGACGGGAAATTGGTCATGGAGCGTTGGGAGAAAGAGCGCTTGAGCCAGTCATACCTTCCGAGCGCGATTTTCCGTACACAATTCGTCTCGTTTCAGAAGTGCTTGAATCAAATGGTTCAACTTCACAAGCGAGCATTTGTGCAAGCACCTTAGCGATGATGGATGCCGGCGTGCCGATTAAGTCGCCTGTTGCTGGAATTGCAATGGGACTTGTAAAATCTGGTGACAACTATACGGTTTTAACAGATATTCAAGGCATGGAAGATGCGCTTGGTGATATGGACTTTAAAGTCGCTGGTACAGAAAAAGGCGTCACCGCGCTGCAAATGGACATTAAAATTAAAGGCTTGTCCCGTGAAATTTTAGAAGAAGCGTTAAAACAAGCTCGCAAAGGCCGCCTTGAAATTTTGAAATCAATGCTGGCGACAATCTCTGAACCGAGAAAACAATTATCGCCATATGCTCCAAAAATTTTAACCATGGTCATCAATCCGGATAAAATTCGTGACGTGATTGGACCTAGCGGAAAACAAATTAACAAAATCATTGAAGAAACAGGAGTAAAAATCGATATTGAACAAGATGGCACAATCTACATTTCTTCCGTAGACGAAGGAATGAATAAAAAAGCGAAGAAAATTATTGAAGATATTGTAAGAGAAATTGAAGTCGGACAAATGTATTTAGGAAAAGTTAAACGGATCGAGAAATTCGGCGCATTCGTGGAACTGTTTAACGGAAAAGATGGTCTTGTCCACATTTCTGAGCTTGCAGAAGAGCGGGTAGGAAAAGTGGAGGATGTTGTGTCAGTCGGTGATGAAATTTTAGTCAAAGTGATGGAAATCGATAAACAAGGTCGTGTCAATTTATCAAGAAAGGCCGTTTTAAGGGACCAAAAAGAGCAGCAAAAGTCTTGACCGGAGCCAGGGAAAACCCGGCTTCTTTTCCATTTTTGCGGTTGGCAGTTCTATCTTGTCCCCTTTTTTCATAGTTTTATAAGTGAAAAAGGGGATGTTGCGATGAAGCGAAAAAAAGGGAAAATAGCCATTTTTATATTGATCATACTTTTTTCTTATGTCATATTGGATAATCGTTATACATTGATCTTTCTTCAGCAATTAAAAGCAAAGCATGAATTGGCTGTATCTGGCGGAGATTCGTTGTATCAAGAAATCGTTGCCAAAGCAAAAGAGTATGAAATTCCTCCGGAAAATGCTGAAATACATAGAGTTTGGAAAAAAACGCCCGGTTATAATGGGCGATCAGTCGACATTGACGCATCGTATAAGAGAATGAAGAAAAAGGGTTCTTTTGATCCGAAGCTTCTTGTATTCAAGCAAATTCCGCCTTCTGTTCATTTAAGCGATTTGCCGAACGAAGCGATCTACCGTGGACATCCGGATAAGCCAATGGTATCCTTTTTAATAAATGTTGCATGGGGAAATGAGTATCTTCCTAAAATGTTGGCCGTGCTAAAAAAGCACCATGTCAAAGCGACGTTTTTTTTAGAAGGAAGATGGGTAAAAGAAAATCCTGAACTGGCTAAAATGATTGTAGAAAGCGGCCATGAAATTGGAAATCATTCATACTCGCATCCAGATATGGCCCGCCTGCCGTCTGCAAGAATTAGACAAGAGATGGAAGAGACGAACAAAATCATCAAAGCGACGACAGGAAAAAACGTGAAATGGTTTGCGCCTCCAAGCGGCAGCTTTCGCAAGGAGGTCGTAGATATAGCGGCAGATATGAACATGGAAACGATCATGTGGTCTGTTGACACGATTGATTGGCAAAAGCCGCGGCCTGAAACGTTAATCAATCGAGTGATGTCAAAAATTCATAACGGCGCCATGATCTTAATGCATCCGACGTCATCGACCGCAGAGAGTCTAGATTCATTAATTAAAAAGATTAAAGAAAAAAATCTTTCCATCGGTTCACTTTCTAGTCTGCTGGATGAAAAACGTCTTGACTGATTGGAAGAACAGGGGGTTACAATTTGATCAAGAAATATACATGCCAAAATGGTGTTAGAATCATTTTAGAATCCATTCCGACTGTTCGCTCCGTTGCTATCGGAGTTTGGATTGGCACAGGTTCTAGAAACGAGACGAAAGAAACAAACGGCATTTCTCATTTTTTAGAGCATATGTTTTTTAAAGGAACAGAAAAAAGAACAGCTAGAGAAATTGCAGAAGCTTTTGACAAAATTGGCGGTCAGGTGAATGCCTTCACCTCAAAAGAATACACCTGCTATTATGCAAAAGTGCTCGATGAGCATGCAAATTATGCACTTGAAGTGCTGGCTGATATGTTTTTTAACTCAGTATTTGAAGAAGAAGAATTAAACAAAGAACGAAATGTTGTTTTAGAAGAGATCAAAATGTATGAAGATACTCCAGACGATATTGTGCACGATTTGTTAAGCCAGGCTGCGTTTGGCGATCATCCACTTGGCTATCCGATTTTAGGCACAGAAAAAACTTTATCTAGTTTTACCGGCGATGCGTTGAAAAGCTATATGGAAAAATACTATACTCCTGACAATATCGTCATTTCAGTAGCTGGAAACGTTCAAGAAAGCTTTATTCAAGAGGTTGAGAAATGGTTCGGCAATTTTAAGTCGTCTCATAAAAAAGAAAAATATAAGGAACCGGTTTTTTTGGACCAAAAAATCGCCAAGAAAAAAGAGACGGAGCAAGCGCATCTCTGCATTGGGTTTAAAGGGTTGAGAGTCGGTCATGACGACATTTACAGCTTAATTGTGTTAAACAATATTTTGGGCGGGAGCATGTCAAGCCGCTTATTCCAAGAGGTGAGGGAAGAAAAAGGGCTTGCTTATTCTATTTTCTCTTACCACACTTCATATGAAGACAGCGGAGTGCTCACAATATATGGTGGGACTGGAAGAAACCAGCTGAATATTTTATTTGAAACGATTTTTCAAACAATTGAAAAATTGAAAAAAAGCGGTATTACTGAAAAAGAATTAATGCATTCAAAAGAACAAATTAAAGGGAATTTAATGCTTAGTCTTGAAAGTACAAATGCAAGAATGAGCAGAAACGGCAAAAATGAGCTGCTCTTAGGCAAACATCGATCTTTGGATGAAATTATCGAAACGGTTAACCGTGTTGATATCATGAGCGTCAATGAACTTATTCAACATATTTTTACAGATGAATATGCTGTATCTTTAATTAGTCCAGAAGAGAATCTTTCTTCTGCAATTCCAGAATTAAAATGCCTGCTATGATGGATTGGCGGGCATTTTTTATTTGCCAAAAACGTATACATGTATGGAAAGCTATGTTCATCAGTTTCGAATCAATCTCTGCCTGTGAATATGTTCGTATATTTATAATGAAAGAGGGGAGCCAATACTATGCGTTTATCCGAGTTAAGCGGAAAAGAAATCGTCGATGTAAAACGAGCGGAACGTCTAGGCGTGCTCGGTCAAACAGACTTTGAAATCAATGCGGAAACTGGACAAATCACGGCGCTTATTATTCCTTCTTTAAAGTGGTTCGGTTTAAGGAAACAAGGACATGATATTCGAGTACCGTGGGAGCATATCAAAAAAATTGGTCAAGATATGATCATTATTGACGTACCGGAAAATTCCTTAAATAAAATTGATGACTAATGAAGATCCGCCGGCTAAAGAAGCCGGCTTTATTTTTTTGGCAATTTTTCGATGCGATTCACCTATCGGCTGCCGCCTACATAATATGCTTAAAACAGGGAGCTAATTATGGTTTTCGAAACTGAACTGAATTGCCATAAAGAAGGTGAAAAAAGGATGTTAACTGGCTTAA